>NZ_JBVIRY010000042.1:0-65491 GCF_055575795.1 Kitasatospora sp. NPDC034023 | reverse complement strand
ATTCCGAACCCGGAAGCTAAGCCTTACAGCGCCGATGGTACTGCAGGGGGGACCCTGTGGGAGAGTAGGACGCCGCCGAACAATCATTCAGAAGAACCCCTGATCCACTTGGATCAGGGGTTCTTCGCATTTCCGGGGGCGTATCGACGTATCGTCAGTGCATGGACGATCAGACAGCGGTCATTGCGGACAACGTGCTCCACCCCGGGCAGCGTGACGGCGCCCTCCGTGTGCTGGAGGAGGCCCAGGCGGTGGACGGTCGGGCCGCTGTGTCCGAGCAGGGCCGACTGCGTCTGCGTGCCGCCGAGATCCCGCGCCCGGGCGTCATCCACCTCGTCGAAACCGAAACCGAAACCGAGACGCGAGCCGAGACCGCGACGGAAGCCGAAACCGGAGCCGAAGTCGTCCTCGGCTACGGCCAGCTTGAGATCCCGCAGGGCGCGACCGCCAACCCGGCCGCCGAGCTGGTCGTCGACCCGGCCGCCCGCGGCCGCGGTCTGGCCCGTCCGCTGGTGGACGCCGTACTGGCGGAGGCCCACCGGGCGGGGCACGACGCGGTGGACTTCTGGGTGCACGGCGGGCACCCGGCGGCCCGGCACCTGGCCGAGTCGTACGGCGCCGAGCTGGTCCGCGAGCTGCGGCAGATGCGCCGCACCGGTCGGCAGACCGAGGAGGCGGCCGTCCCCGAGGGCATCGTGCTTCGCACGTTCCGCCCGGGGGAGGACGACGCGGAGTGGCTGCGGCTGAATGCCCTGGCTTTCGCCCATCACCCGGAGCAGGGCGCCTGGACCGAGCAGGACCTGGCGGAGCGGATCGCCGAGCCCTGGTTCGACCCGGCCGGCTTCTTCCTCGCCACCCGTGAGGGCAGGGCGGTCGGCTTCCACTGGACCAAGGTGCACCCGGCCGGCGCCACCGAGCCGGAGCTCGGCGAGGTGTACGTGGTCGGCGTGGACCCGGCGGAGCAGGGCAGCGGCCTCGGCCGCGCGCTGACCACGGCGGGTCTGCGTCACCTGACCGGTTCCGGCCCGGGCGAGCGCGGACTGGAGACCGTCCTCCTCTACGTCGATGCCGTCAATCCGGCCGCCGTGCGGGTCTATGAACGACTGGGATTCACCATTCACGAGGTGGATCTCATGTACCGAGCCCGGTACCAGGAGAACCGGCCGGCCTGACCCTCTCCCACCACGGTTCCCACCACGGTTCGACCGCCTCCCGGAGGCGGCGACAGAGGCGGCGAGGGAGGCGGCGAAGCCGGCCCGGAGCGGTCGCGGACGAGATTCCGGGACGGCCACGGCCCTTGCCCCGACCGACTCAGCTTTCCTCCTGGCCATGCGGTGTTTACCGTGGATTCAGTTGCTGCCGCGAAGATCACAGGATGAAGTCCGTAGTGTCTCGCTCGTGCAGAGTCGACCGCCAGGCACCGGCCGGTCCTGTACGGACCGCGCCCGGCGGATGGGCGCTGTCCCCGGGATCGGCCCGGGGCGAGGGCGACGGCCCGCAGAGCCATTCGTGTCCGGACGCCGTCCTGCTGCTGGAGGAGCTGGAGCCCATGAGCATCCCCCGCCCCGTCTCTGCCTCGCTGTCGCCGACGGCCCGGATGTCCGGTGCGCTGGGTGTCCCGCCGGAGCGGCCGGCCACGGACGAGCAGGAGTTCGAAGCGTTGCCGCAGGGCCGCTTCCTGGACCGCGAGCGCAGCTGGCTCGCGTTCAACGAGCGCGTCCTGGAGCTGGCCGAGGACCCGGGGATCCCGCTGTTGGAGCGGGCCAAGTTCCTGGCGATCTTCGCCAGCAACCTGGACGAGTTCTTCATGGTCCGGGTGGCCGGCCTCAAGCGCCGGATCGCCACCGGCGTGGCCCAGCGCAGCGCGTCCGGCCTCCAGCCGCGCGAGGTGCTGGACCTGATCTGGACCCGTTCGCGCGAGCTGATGGCCCGGCACGCCGCGGCCTTCCAGCAGGAGGTGCTGCCGGACCTCGCCACCGAGGGCATCGAGGTGGCCCGCTGGTCGGAGCTGGCCGAGAAGGAGCAGGCCCGGCTCCACTCGCTGTTCCGGCAGAAGATCTTTCCGGTTCTGACCCCGCTGGCCGTCGACCCGGCGCACCCCTTCCCGTACATATCGGGGCTCTCGCTCAACCTGGCGGTCGTGGTGCGCAACCCGGTCTCCGGGCACAAGCACTTCGCCCGGGTGAAGGTGCCGCAGTCGCTGGCCCGCTTCCTGGAGGCCTCGCCCCAGCGGTACGTCCCGCTGGAGGACGTGATGGGCGCCCATCTGGAGGAGCTCTTCCCGGGGATGGAGGTGCTGGCCCACCACGCCTTCCGCGTCACGCGCAACGAGGACCTGGAGGTGGAGGAGGACGACACCGAGAACATCCTCAAGGCCCTGGAGAAGGAGCTGATGCGGCGGCGCTTCGGCCCGCCGGTCCGGCTGGAGGTCGA
Source organism: Kitasatospora sp. NPDC034023 (assembly GCF_055575795.1). Classification (NCBI taxonomy): domain Bacteria; kingdom Bacillati; phylum Actinomycetota; class Actinomycetes; order Kitasatosporales; family Streptomycetaceae; genus Kitasatospora; species Kitasatospora sp. NPDC034023. The sequence continues at coordinate 63,058 of NZ_JBVIRY010000042.1, read as the reverse complement.
GGAGTCGATCGACCCCTACATCCTGGACCTGCTGGTGCGGGAGCTGAACATCACCGAGGCGGAGGTCTTCCCGCTGCCCGGGCCGCTGGACCTGACCGGGCTGTTCGGGATCGCCGAGCTGGACCGCCCGGAGCTCAAGTACCCGAAGTTCGTGGCTGGCACGGCCCGCGGTCTGACCGACGTCGAGTCGGCCTCCCAGCCGGACATCTTCGCCGCGATGCGCGAGCGCGACGTCCTGCTGCACCACCCGTACGACAGCTTCTCCACCTCGGTGCAGGCCTTCCTGGAGCAGGCCGCCGCCGACCCGGACGTCCTGGCGATCAAGCAGACCCTGTACCGGACGTCCGGCGACTCGCCGATCGTGGACGCGCTCATCGACGCGGCCGAGTCCGGCAAGCAGGTGCTGGTCCTGGTCGAGATCAAGGCGCGCTTCGACGAGCAGGCCAACATCAAGTGGGCCCGCAAGCTGGAGGAGTCCGGCTGCCACGTGGTCTACGGCCTGGTCGGGCTGAAGACGCACTGCAAGCTGTCGCTGGTGGTCCGCCAGGAGGGCGACACCCTGCGGCGCTACTCGCACGTGGGCACCGGCAACTACCACCCGAAGACGGCCCGGCTGTACGAGGACCTCGGCCTGCTCACCACCGACCCGCAGGTCGGCGCGGACCTCTCGGACCTCTTCAACCGGCTCTCCGGCTACTCGCGCCGCGAGTCCTACCGCCGCCTGCTGACCGCCCCGCGGAGCCTGCGCGACGGGCTGGTCTCGCGGATCCACAACGAGATCGCCCACCACCGGGCGGGCCGCCCGGCGTACGTGAAGCTCAAGGTCAACTCGATCGTCGACGAGGCCGTGATCGACGCGCTGTACCGGGCCTCGCAGGCGGGCGTGCCGGTGGACGTCTGGGTGCGCGGGATCTGCGCGATCCGCCCGGGCGTACCGGGGCTGAGCGAGAACATCCGGGTCCGCAGCATCCTGGGCCGCTTCCTGGAGCACTCCCGGGTCTTCGTGTTCGGCAACAACGGCGATCCGGAGGTCTGGATCGGCAGCGCCGACATGATGCACCGCAACCTGGACCGCCGGATCGAGGCGCTGCTGCGGATCACCGATCCGGCGCACCGCGCCGAGCTGTCCGGGCTGATCGACCTCGGGGTGTCGGACGAGACGGAGTCCTGGCACCTGGGGCAGGACGGCGCCTGGACCCGCCACTCCCAGGACGCCGAGGGCCGGCAGCTGCGGCACGTCCAGGACCTCCTGATCGACTCGCGCCAGCGCCGCCGGGCCGCCACCTCGCGCTGACGCGACCACTGATGCGAAACCGTCGGAGCAGCAGGCCCTCGAGAGTCTCGAGGGCGACTGTTCCGGCGGTCGGCCGCCAGCTCCGGGGAACGGCCCGGAGGAACGGGGATCTACCACGCCATGACCGACGCGCCGATGACGGCCCAGGCGGCCTCCACAGCGACCGCCGGGGACATCCTTTCCCGCCACCTCACCGCCCAGGCCGGCGCCTTCCTGCGCGCCCTGCCGCTGGCGGTGGGCGAGGTCGGCGCCAGACCCGGGGCGGCCTCGGTCGTCCCGGCGGCGGGTACCGCGGATCTGCTGCGGGCCGTCCGGCGGGTCGGCGGGCTGCTGCACACCTTCGGCTCGGTCTTCGAGCAGACCTGGGCGCAGGAGTCGCGCACCGAGCTGCGCTGGCTGCTCAACCTGCTGGCGCTCGAGCCCGGCTACGTCCGCCGTTCGGCCCGGCTGCTGGGCGCGCTGGACTCGCTGAGCGGCAGTGACCCGGAGGGGACGGGCATGCTGGCCGGCCACGCGGGCGCCCCCAAGGCGCGGGCGCTGCTGGACCGGCAGCTGACCCTGGCCAGGACCCGGGCGCACTCCACGGCGCTCCAGGAGCTCCGCTCGGCCCGGCTGCACGCGCTGGCGGACCGCATGACGCTGCTGGTCGGCGAGGCGCCGCTGCTGGAGTCGGCGGGCGGCCGGGCGTCGGCGGTGCTGCTGCCGCAGGCGGGCGCCGCGTTCGCCGCGCTGTCCGCGACCGCCCAGCAGCTGCCGCTGCATCGGGCCGCGACGCCGTACGGCGGGGATGGGCTGCGCCGGCTGGGCGCGGTCCCGGCGGCCCGGGGCGCGATGGACGCGGACACGGCGCTGGCGGCCGACGACCAGCCGTGGGCCCGGCTGCGGATCCTGGTGAAGCGCGCCCGGTACGCGCTGGAGGTGTGCGGCCGCCGGTCCGCCGAGCTGGACGAGCTGGACGCGGTGCTGGCCCGGCAGCAGGAGGCCGCGGACGCCGCGGTCACCGCCGCCACCGCCGCGCGCACCCCGCGGATCACCCCCGCGACCGCGTACGTGCTGGGCGTGGTCCACGCCGACCAGCGGCTGGACGTGGAGTCGGCGCGGTACGTGTTCGGCCGTCGGTGGACCGAGCTGTCGCCCGGCCCGGACGGTTGGCTGGACTTCCCGGCCGAGGGCTGGGGCCAGCCCGTCGCACCGAGGACGGTCTGAGTTGGGCGGGCGCCGGAGAACCGGGCAGGCGATGGAGAGCGCGACCGGGGCGGGGCACGGCCCGGTGATCCTGGCGGCCGGCGCGGTGCTGTGGCTGCCGGGCCGGCTGAAGAAGAGCGGGCGGCTCGGGCGGCCGCGGGTCGCGGTGATCCACCGGCCCAAGTACGACGACTGGAGCCTGCCGAAGGGCAAGCTCGACCCCGGCGAGGGCATGGTCGACGCGGCGCTGCGCGAGGTCTGGGAGGAGACCGGCTTCCGGTGCCTGCTCGGCCCGGAGCTGCCCGCCCAGCACTACCAGGTGCAGGGCCGTCCGAAGGAGGTCCGGTACTGGGCGGCGGTGCCGTCGAGCGGCGCCTTCCGGCCCAACCGCGAGGTGGACCGGATGGAGTGGCTGCCGGCCGGGAAGGCCCGGGCCCGGCTCACGTACGACCACGACCGGTTGCTGATCGACGCGCTGCTGGCGATCCTGGGGGCGAGGCCGCTGAAGACGACCGGCGTGCCGCCGGTGGAGGAACGGTGGAAGTGATCTCTCCGCGCCCTTGCCGTGACGCAACCGTTACTACCTGACGTAGTTTCCTGCCATCCTTTCGAGGTTCACTCCCCGTTCACTTGCGACCGGCTGTCGTGTCACTTCCCAGGCTTAACTTCGGGACCACCGGAGGGCCGCAAGGGCCCCGGACCACAGCAGAACCCGCGCCGCGCCGTACGCGTACGGACCACGCAGCGGGAAATGCCTCAGAAAGGGAATCCCCAGTGAAGCTCCAGCGGAACGGCCGCTCCAAGGCCCTCGCGATCGGTGCCATGGCGCTCGTCAGCTCGCTGTCGCTCGCCGCCTGCGGCTCGGACAACGGCAACTCGACCACGGCCGGCGGCTCCAGCGGCTCCGCCGCGGCCGGTGCCGCGATCACCTGTGGCAAGCCCGGTTCGCTGATCGCCGCCGGTTCGACCGCCCAGGGCACGGCGATCGACGTGTGGAAGACCAACTTCAGCGGCGCCTGCTCCGGCACCACCATCAACTACCAGGGCGTGGGCTCGGGCGCGGGCATCCAGCAGTTCACCCAGGGCAAGGTCCAGTTCGCCGGTTCCGACTCGGCGCTGAAGCCGGCCGAGGTCGACGCCTCCAAGGCGGTCTGCACCGGCGGCCAGGGCATCGACCTGCCGATGGCCGGCGGTCTGATCTCGCTGGTCTTCAACGTGGACGGCGTCGACAACCTGGTCCTGGACGGCCCGACCGCCGCCAAGATCTTCGACTCGCAGATCACCAAGTGGAACGACCCGGCGATCGCCGCCCTGAACCCGGGCGCCAAGCTGCCGGACGCGGAGATCCAGTCCTTCCACCGCTCGGACGACTCCGGTACCACCGACAACCTGACCAAGTACTTCGCCGCCGCCGGCAACAGCGCCTGGTCGTACCCGTCCAGCAAGACCTGGGCGGCCAAGGGCGGCCAGTCGGCCAACGGCAGCGCCGGTGTCGCGGCCCAGGTGAAGCAGGTCAAGAACTCGATCAGCTACGTCGAGCTGGCCTACGCCCAGACCAACAGCCTGAAGAGCGCCGCCATCAACACCGGCGCCTCCAAGCCGGTCGAGGCCACCGCCGCCAACGCCGCCAACACCTTCGCCAAGGCCCAGATCGCCGGTACCGGCAGCGACCTGGCGCTGAAGCTCGACTACGCGACCAAGGACGAGGGCTCGTACCCGCTGGTCCTGGTCACCTACGAGATCGTCTGCGACAAGGGCAACAAGGCAGACACCCTCGACACCCTGAAGTCCTTCCTGACCTACACCGCCAGTGACGCGGGTCAGAAGGCGGCCGGCGAGAAGGGCTACGTCCCGCTGCCCAAGGAGCTGACCGGCAAGGTCAACGCCGTCATCCCGACCCTGGCCTGACCCGACAGACCACCGGTGGGGCGGCCCCGTGAGCGAGGGGGGCCGGGGCCGCTCCACCGGAACGCACCACACCCAGCACCACGTCCGGGGCACCGCCGCCATGGTGCCGTCCCCCTTCCGGGGCGGCGCCACCAGACCGGAGTAGACCAATGACTTCATCCTCCCCTGCCGCCCCGCGAGGCAGGGAACGCCGACCGCGTGACAGCCGGGTCGGCGACAAGATCTTCATGAACCTCGCCCGGGGTTCGGGCATCCTGCTGCTGGTCATCATGGCCGCGATCGCGGGCTTCCTGGCCTGGCGCTCGGGCCTGGCCCTCAGCAACAACGACGGCAACTTCCTGACCTCCTTCGAGTGGGCGCCGGACGCCCCGAAGCCGGTCTTCGGCATCGCGGTGCTGGTCGTCGGCACCATCGTGAGCGCCGTCATCGCGATGGCGATCGCCGTCCCGGTGGCCATCGGGATCGCGCTGTTCATCTCGCACTACGCGCCGCGCCGGATCGCCCAGCCGTTCGCCTACCTGGTCGACCTGCTCGCCGCCGTCCCCAGCATCGTCTACGGCCTCTGGGGCGCGCTCTTCCTGGTCCCGCACATGGACGGTCTGACCAGCTGGCTCGACGAGTACCTGGGCTGGACGTACATCTTCGACCAGACCAAGACCGGTACCCCGCGCAACCTGTTCACCGTCGGCATCCTGCTGGCGATCATGGTCCTGCCGATCATCACCGCGGTCTCCCGCGAGGTGTTCCGCCAGGTGCCGCGGATGCACGAGGAGGCGGCACTCGCGCTCGGCGCGACCCGATGGGAGATGGTCCGCACCGCGGTGCTGCCGTTCGGCCGCCCCGGCATCATCTCGGCCTCGATGCTCGGCCTCGGCCGCGCGCTCGGCGAGACCATCGCGGTCGCGGTGGTGCTCTCCTCCAACAACGTCCTGTCGCTGCACATCCTCGACGCGGGCGGCGGCACCTTCGCGCAGAACATCGCGCTGAAGTTCGCCGAGGCCGGCGACAACGGGCGCAACGCGCTGATGGCCTCCGGCCTCGTCCTGTTCGTCATCACCCTGCTGGTGAACGGTGCCGCGCGACTGATCATCGCCCGCCGCAAGGAGTACTCGGGGGCCAACGCATGACCGTCACCGCCATCGTCGATGACACCCGGCCCGTCGGCCGTCCGCTGACCGCCAACCGGCTGCCCAAGTGGGCCCCGGCCGCCGTCGCGGTCGGCTCGATCGCCCTCGGCTGCGGGATCGGCGCCGCCGCCGGCCTGGCCAGCCACCTGCAGTGGGGCCTGATCTCGGGCCTGCTGTTCCTCCTGACCAGCTACGGCCTCGCGGCCCGGGTCGAGGGCCGCCGACAGGCCAAGGACCGGTTCGCCACCTCGGTGGTCTGGGTCGCCTTCATCCTGGCCGTCGTCCCGCTGGTCGCCCTGACGGTCTACACCGTCCAGCAGGGCGCCGGCGTGGTGGACGGGTTCTTCCTGAGCCACTCGATGAAGGGCGTGCTCCAGTCCGGGCCCGGCGGCGGCATCTACCACGCGCTGATCGGCACCCTGGAGCAGGTCGCCCTGGCCACCGCGATCGCCGCCCCGATCGGTCTGCTGACCGCCGTCTACCTGGTCGAGTACGGCCGCGGCAAGCTCGCCAAGGCGGTCACCTTCTTCGTCGACGTCATGACGGGCATCCCGTCGATCGTCGCCGGTCTGTTCATCCTCTCGCTCTGGAACCTCGCCCTGGGCTTCGGCTACTCCGGCTTCTCGGGCAGCCTCGCGCTGGCGATCCTGATGATGCCGGTCGTGGTCCGGTCCACCGAGGAGATGCTCAAGCTCGTCCCGAACGAGCTGCGCGAGGCCTCGTACGCGCTCGGCGTGCCGAAGTGGAAGACCATCCTGCGGATCGTCCTCCCCACCGCGATCGGCGGCATCGCCACCGGCGTGATGCTCGCGGTCGCCCGCATCACGGGCGAGACCGCCCCGGTGATGATGCTGGTCTTCGGCGCCGACTACATCAACAACAACCCGTTCGACGGACCGCAGCAGTCACTGCCGATGTACATCTGGACGCAGTACTCCCAGGTCAACAACCAGTACGGCTACGCCCGTGCCTGGGGTGCGGCGTTGGTGCTGATCGCCTTCGTGATGAGCCTCAACCTCATCGCCCGGGGCATCGCCCGCTGGCGCTCGCCCAAGACCGGCCACTGACCGACAGACGTACGAGACAGACGAGAGAAGCAACGATCATGGCCAAGCGCATCGACGTCAGCGGACTGTCGGCCTACTACGGCACCACCAAGGCCATCGAGGACATCTCGATGAGCATCGAACCCCGCTCGGTGACCGCCTTCATCGGCCCCTCCGGCTGCGGCAAGTCCACCTTCCTGCGCACCCTGAACCGGATGCACGAGGTGATCCCCGGCGCCCGGGTCGAGGGCAAGGTCCTCCTGGACGACGAGAACCTGTACGCCACCAACGTCGACCCGGTCGCCGTGCGCCGCTCGATCGGCATGGTCTTCCAGCGCCCGAACCCCTTCCCGACCATGTCGATCTACGACAACGTGATCGCCGGCCTCCGGCTCGCGGGCGTGAAGAAGAAGGCCGTCCTGGACGAGGTGGTGGAGCGCTCGCTGAAGGGCGCCAACCTCTGGAAGGAGGTCCACACCCGGCTGAACAAGCCGGGGGCCGGCCTCTCCGGCGGTCAGCAGCAGCGCCTGTGCATCGCCCGCGCCATCGCGGTCGAGCCGCAGGTCCTGCTGATGGACGAGCCCTGCTCCGCGCTCGACCCGATCTCCACCCTCGCCATCGAGGACCTGATCGGCGAGCTGAAGTCGCAGTTCACCATCGTCATCGTGACCCACAACATGCAGCAGGCGGCCCGCGTCAGCGACCGCACCGCCTTCTTCAACCTGGCCGGCGTCGGCCAGCCGGGCAAGCTGATCGAGCTGGACGACACCCAGCGGATCTTCTCCAACCCGTCGGTCCAGGCGACCGAGGACTACATCTCCGGCCGCTTCGGCTAAACCGGACCCCGTCACCGCGGCACCGCGACGAGTGACGGAACACGAGCTGTCCCGTGGTGCTGCATGGCGGTGCCGCCGCGGGACATGAAGAAGGGCCCGCCCCCGAGATGTGGGGGCGGGCCCTGTCATGTCCCGGTGCCACACCGGGCCGTTCCCGTGGGTCAGCCCCAGAACAGGTGGACGAACCAGTACACCAGCGCTGCGACGATGGCGGCCGCCGGCATCGTGATGAACCAGCCGAGCACGATGTTCTTCGCGACGCCCCAGCGCACCGCGCGGATCCGCTTGGTGGCCCCCACACCCATGATCGCCGAGGTGATCACGTGGGTGGTGGAGATCGGCGCCTTGTAGACGAACGAGCTGATGTACATGACGATCGAGGCGGTGGTCTCGGCCGCGAAGCCCTGCGGCGGGTCCAGCTCGATGATCTTGCGGCCGAGCGTCCGCATGATCCGCCAGCCGCCCGCGTAGGTGCCCAGCGAGAGCATGGCGGCGCAGGAGATCTTCACCCAGACCGGGATGGCATAGGTGTCCTGCCGGCCGGAGATGACCAGGGCCATCACCACGATGCCCATGGTCTTCTGGGCGTCCTGCAGACCGTGCGCCAGGGCCATCGCGGCGGCCGAGGCGGTCTGGGCGATCCGGAAGTTGCGCTTGGCCTTGTGCGGGTTCGCCCGGCGGAAGATCCACAGGATCGCCAGCATCACCAGGAAGCCGCCGACCAGGCCGACCACCGGCGAGACGACCATCGGGATGACGATCTTGTCGATCACCCCGCTCCAGATCACGCCGATCCCGCCGGCCAGCGCCGCGCCCACCATGCCGCCGAACAGTGCGTGCGAGGAGGAGGACGGCAGGCCGAAGTACCAGGTGACCAGGTTCCAGGCGATCGCGCCGACCAGGGCGGCGAACAGGATCGCCATCCCCTGGTTGCCGCTGGGGGTCTCGATGATCCCCTTGGAGACGGTGTGCGCCACGCCGCTGCCGAGGAACGCGCCCGCCAGGTTCATCACGGCGGCCATCGCGAGCGCGGCCCGGGGGGTGAGCGCCCGGGTGGAGACCGAGGTGGCGATCGCGTTCGCCGAGTCGTGGAAGCCGTTGGTGTAGGTGAAGAAGAACGCGACACCGATGACGACGATGAGTGCAGCCATGTCCACGAGGGTCAGGACTCCTTGACGGCGATGGTCTCCACCGTGTTGGCGACGTGCTCGAACGCGTCCGCCGCCTCCTCAAGGACGTCCACGACCTGCTTGAGCTTGAGCACCTCGATGGCGTCGTACTGACCGGAGAACAGGTGGGCGAGCAGCTTGCGGTGGATCTGGTCGGCCTGGTTCTCGAGCCGGTTGACCTCGATCCAGTACTCGGTGAGGTTCGACATGCTCCGCAGGTTCGGCATCGCCTCTGCGGTGAGCTCGGCGGCCCGTGCCAGCACCTCGATCTGCTGCTCGATCCCCTTCGGCAGGGTCTGGATGTCGTAGAGGACGACCAGGTCGACGGCCTCCTCCATGAAGTCCATGATGTCGTCCAGCGACGAGGCGAGGCTGTAGATGTCCTCGCGGTCGAAGGGCGTGATGAAGGACGAGTTCAGCTGGTGGAAGACGGCATGGGTGGTGTCGTCCCCGGCGTGCTCGGCGGCGCGCATGCGCTCGACGATCTCCGCACGGGCCGACACGTCTGATCCCAGCAGCTCCAGCAGGAGCTTCGATCCGACGACGAGGTTCTCCGCCGCGACGGTGAACATGTCGTAGAAGCTCGTCTCCTTCGGGGTCAGGCTAAAACGCACGGAAATCTCCGATGTGCGGGGTAGGGACTGAACGATGCTAGGTGCAACCAAGCGCAATCACGCAAACGGGGTGTCGAGGGTGGAGCCGGATCCTCCCCTTCCGTTCGGCTGCCGCACCGGCTGACCCGGACCGCACCACCACCTGCGGACGCGGGCCCCCAGTCTGACGGAACCTCGCCCGGATTGTCCCCGTCGTGCATGCCGAGGACCCGGGGCGCCGCTCAGACGGGTGAAGCACCGGACGGCCCCGCCCGGACGCTCCGGCACATGCCGCCTCGGCCGCCGGAACACCACGACAGGCCCCGGTGTTGGACACTGGTGGCCGACGCAGCCACCAGGCACTCAGACGAAGGCGGGGCCGATGACCACGACGCAAGCGCGTACCGAGCCGGATCACGCGGACGGGACCGACCCGGACGCCGGCCACGCCGCACCCGCGGCCGCCGCAGGACACCAGGGCGGACACGGACCGCACGGCTACAGCGCCCAGAAGGACGCCCACCTCAAGCGGCTCCGCCGGATCGAGGGCCAGGTCCGCGGCCTCCAGCGCATGGTCGGCGAGGACGTCTACTGCATCGACGTGCTCACCCAGGTCTCCGCCAGCACCAAGGCGCTGCAGTCCTTCGCACTCTCCCTGCTGGAGGAACACCTGCGGCACTGCGTCGCCGCGGCCGCCGAGGAGGGCGGCGCCGAGCTGGACGCCAAGGTGGCGGAGGCCACCGCCGCGATCAGCCGTCTGCTGCGCAGCTGAGCCCCCGGCGCCCCGGACGGCGCGGACCGTCCCGCTAGCCGTCGGTCTCCCGGTCGGCCTCGCGGTCGGCCGGCCCCGGATCGGTCCGGTCGAGCAGCACCTCGTCGATCCGCTCGGTCGGCAACCGGTCGCCGGAGCTGGCCGTCGCGGCGATCATCAGCTCGCCGGCCAGGTCGATCTCGTCGAGGGCCGCGTCGTCGTGGCCGCCACTGCGGCCGCCCGTGGACGACACCACCTGCACCACCCCTTCAGTGCCTCGCCAGCCCGGGCGGCAGCCACCCGACGTCCAGCCTAGGCACTCCGCGGCCCGTCCACATGGCACGGACGGGCCATCTCGGCGCCGCCGAAACGGGTGGCCGCCGCTCCCCGGACGGCCACACGCCCCGGCGGCACCCCATTTCGGCGGCACCCCGTCTCGCCCCGGCGCCGGAGCGCCGCCGCGGCCTACTTGGGGCTCTCCGTGGGCTTCATCTGGTAGATGTCCGAGGCCGACGGCTCGGCCGCCTCGACCGCCTTGCCGAAGTCCGACAGCGCGGTCGTCGAGGTCACCTTCACCTGGTCCTTGGGCTCCTTCGAGCCCGCCACCCCGGCGAAGGTGAACACCTCGACCACCTTGTGCAGCCGGCCCTGGTCGTCCAGCCAGGCGTCGAACGGGACCTCCTTGACGGTGAAGGTCTGCGCGCCCATCCGCAGGCCGTCCCCGCCCCGGCCACCGGTCGCGTCGGCCGCCTTGGACAGGTCCAGGGCGCCGCGGTAGTGGTGCAGCGCGACCCCGCCGACGGTCTCGGTGCCGACCGCCTCCGCCTTCTGCGCCCCGCGCAGCGCCCCCGCGGCCGAGGCCGGGTCGGTCGCGCCGCTGCTGACCAGGTTGCCGTCCGGCAGCTGACGCACGTCCAGCTTGACCCACTTGCCCTCGGGCACCTTGGCGCCGCTGTTCTGCAGGTACACGGTCCCGGGCAGGACCACCTCGACGATCTTCCCGGTGGTCGCGGCGCCCGGCGGCACCTGGACCTCCAGCCGGCCGATCCGCTTCACGTAGTCGTAGCCGCCCGTGCCGCTGAACGAGGCCTTCTTCTCGGCGGACTCGGTGACCAGCTCGGTGGCGGTGTGCGCGGAGCCGGTGCGGCCGGTGATGTCGGCGGCGTTGCGCACCGCCGTCAGCGGGTCCGCGGCGAGCTGGTCGGGGGCGTTCGACTGCTGGTCGGAGGAGCCGCCGCCGGAGCCGCCCGAGCAGCCGGCGGCGCCCGCCGCCAGTGCGGCGGCGAGCAGGGCGGCCCCGGCCGCCGAGCGCAGGTGCGGACCCGGACGGCGCGCTGGCCGCCCGGTGCGCTGCTGGTCGGTCATCTTCATCCTCGCGACAACCCCCTCGGGCCCGACTGCCCCGCCGGTACCACCGGGTGGGCAGAGCTCTTTCCGGGCAAACGAGTTGGGAGCCGAAGGGTTACGGGTGCCCGCCGTCCGGAGGGCGTCGCGCATCGGGCGTCCGGCGCGTTACGGTGAACCACGTGCACAGTGAGCTGCCGGCCGCGCCCGGCACCCGGATGCCCGAGCACCGCCTCGCGATCAGCGAGCGCGGCTCCTTCGCCTTCGCGACCTGCAGCTGCGGCTGGTACTCCTCGGCCCGCCGCTCCCGCGACCTGGCCCGCCGCGAGGGGGCCGACCACCTCGCCGAGAGCGGCGTCGCACCGGACTGACCGCGCGGCCGGGCTGCTCCTGTGGCGACTCGGGCGTCTGCGACCGCTCGGGCCGCTCCGACCCGTCAGGCCGCCCAGGCCGCTCAGCCCGCTCAGGCCGCGAGGTCGGACTCCGGGGGCTGCTCCTCGGCCCGCACCGCCCCGCGCCCGCGCCGACGGCTGCGCGGACCGGCCCCGCCACGGGCCGCTCCGGCACGCTCCGGCGCCCGGATCAGCGGGGCGACGGCCGTCCGGCTCAGCGCGTGGCAGAACGGGACCAGCACCGCCATCGCGATCGGCGCCAGCAGCAGCACCACGGCGACGGCGAGCGCGAAGCCGCCGATCACGTCGGTCGGGTAGTGGACGCCCATGAACATCCGGCAGAAGCCCTGCAACAGGGCCAGCCCGCCGGCGATCCAGCCGAGCCTCCGGTTCACCAGGAACAGCGCCACCGCGACGCCCATCGTCATGGTCGAGTGGTCGCTGACGAAGGAGTGCGTGCCGGCCTTGCCGTCCACCAGCACCAGCAGCCCGGGATGGTCGACGAACGGGCGCGGACGGTTCACGATCGCGGCGATCGGCAGGTTCGCCAGCTCGGCGATCGCGACCGACAGCGGCACCCAGAGCAGCCCGGCGATCGCCACCGGCGCGTCCGGGCGGCGCCTGGCCTGCAACCAGGCCACCAGACCGAGCATGCCCAGGCCGATCAGGATGCCGTACTCGCCGATCCACGAGACCAGGTGGTCCAGCCACTGCGGGGAGCGTTTGGCCAGGCCGTTGACGGCGTAGAGCAGGCCGAGGTCGGGGTTGGTCGTGTCGGCAAGCGGCGTCGACACGCCGTACCTCCTTCTGGTCCGCTACACCTGTACGTTCCCGCCGGAGCCCGCCCGGCGCGGAATGCTGACGAGGGGCCACCGGAACAAACGTCATTTCGGGGCCACAGCGTTCCACGGAAACGCGCAGTTATGGAAACTTGACTCAGCGTCCACACGGCGCACACACGCCCCGGGTGCCCCGGCCCGCTACCGGCCCGCCCCCGCTGGGGTCGGCCCGGCCGGCGCGGGCGGGGCCGCCGCCGCGGGCCGGCTCGGGGCGTTGACCGAGCCGTCGTTGTTCCGGCTCGGCAGCGCCTGGGCGCCGTCCGAGGTCACCCGGGTCGCGCCGATGTACTCCTTGGTGTCGATCTTGTCGTAGCGGATCACCGCACCGGTGTGCGGCGCGTTGATCATGTACCCGCCGCCGACGTAGATCCCCACGTGGTGGATGCTCCGCGGATCGCCCAGGTCCGTCGCGAAGAACACCAGGTCGCCCGGCCGCAACTGATCCCGCGACGGGTGCGGGCCGGCGTACCACTGGTCGTTGGCCACCCGGGGCAGGGTGATGCCCACACTGGCGTACGCGGCCTGGGTCAGGCCCGAGCAGTCGAAGCGCCCGTTCTGCGAGGGCAGGCCCTCACCGCCCCACAGGTACGGGGTGCCGAGCTTGGTCTGCGCGAAGTAGATCGCCGCCGCCGACTGCGCGGACACCTCCAACGGCGCGGTCGGCGCGGTGAAGCTGCGGGCCATCGCCTGGATGCTCCGCACGTAGCCCTGGGTCTCCTTGTACGGCGGGATGCCCCTGTTGCTCGTCACCGCGTACGGACCGGCGTTGTAGGCGGCCAGCATGTTGGCCTGCGCGTCGCCCGGGACGCCCGAGACGTCCTTGGCGAGCGCGCAGTCGTAGACCGCCGCCGACGCGATCGCGTCGTACGGATCCCAGACGTCCTTCCGGCCGTCACCGTTCGCGTCCGTTCCGTACGTCGCCCAGGTGCCCGGCATGAACTGCGCCATTCCCTGCGCCCCGACACCGGAACGGGCCCTGGGGTCGAATCCGCTTTCCTGGTACAGCTGCGCCGCGAGCATCGGCGGAGAGATCTCCGCGCACAGCGCGCCCCACTTCTGGATCGCCTCCTGGTAGGCCGCGGGGACCGTTCCGGGCGAGAGGGCGGAGCGATTCACCGACTGCTGCGGCGTCCCACTCGCCGCATAAGTCCCCATCGTCACCAGCCCGATGAACCCGAACGCAACAACTCCCGCAGTGACGGCGGCCGTCCCGGCCTTCCGGAGTACCATCAGCACCATCCCGACGATTCGTCAGTCGAAGTGTCCCGGAAGGCATTGCTCACCGCAATCATCAGAGATACAGGGAGTGAGCGCTATCCTTCGTACGGTGGACATCCTCGCGTACGTGTCCGATGCCTCACGACCAATCCGCGAGAAGTAGCCAAGTCGACATCAGATCTGGCCAAGAATAGGCACCGACCCTTCGCGCGGGCGGGGTCCGGGCCCTTGAATTTGCCTGATCGGGCGGTGAGATGGAAATGAACCTGAGCAGCGTGCACACCTATGCGGTCGGCCACCTGGCCGATGACCCTCCCAAGAAGCCGAATATCGACACCATCATCGGCGGGATCGCCCCGGACTGGGGCCCGTTCGCGACCCTCGGGTCGGAGGCCCGGGTGATGGTCGAGGTCATCATGGCCGTCGCCATCCTCCTCTGCCTCGGCCTCGCCGTCTGGGGCGCCGCCAAACAGCGGATCGGCGCGACCGCGATGCGGGACAGCTTCGGAGCCGAACAGGGCAAGGGACTGATCGTCGCCGGACTGACCGGCGTGTTCATCATCGGATCACTCGGAACTCTGTTCACCATTGTCTACGGCATGGCGATCTGACGATCGGACAGCAGTAGTCCGGCCCGTCCGAGGTCGGGTCCCCGTCCGGACCCACTCCAGCGGTCGGCCTGCCAGGAGTTCACCCCCGTTCCCACCCTCCGTCCGCGCCCGCCCCCGGGTGGAGGGCCCCCGGAGCCGCCCCCGGCTCCCAGCACCAGGAGGGCCGCCGTGCCGTTGTCCGACGACCAGCCGCACACCCGTACGCGGCTACCGGTCGGCGAACAGCCCTCCCCGCAGCCGAGCCTGCGTCAGTCACGGCCGCTACGCACCCTGCTGACCGTCCTCGTCGTGGTCACCCTGCTCGTCGTCGCCATCGCCATCGCCAACCGCGGCAAACCCACCCCCGGCGGCAGCGGCGGCTCCGCCGACCACGCCGCCCCCAGCGCCCCCGCCGGCGCCGGCCCCGCCCCCAGCGGCGACCAGCCCGTCGGCACCACCGTCAACGGCATCGCCTCCGGCTTCCCGCACAGCGACCAAGGCGCCCAGTCCGCCGCCGCCAACTACGCGGTGGCGATCGGCTCCGCGGACATGTTCCGCACCGACAGCCGCCACACCATCATCACCACCATCGCCGACCCGGCCGCGGCGGCGACACTGCAGAGCCGGCTGGACCAGGGGTTCGGCGGCGACACCGTCGCACGCTACGGCCTCGACTCCCAAGGCCGCGCCCCCAAGGGCCTCACCTTCGTCAGCCGCACCGTCCCGGTCGGCACCAAGTCGACGGGCTACACCGACAGCGACGCCAAGGTCGAGGTGTGGTCGACCGGCCTCACCGGCCTCGCCGGCGAGCGCTCCGTCCAGCCGGTGACCACGAACTGGTTCACCCTCACACTCTCGCTGCACTGGACGGGCGGCGACTGGAAGCTCACCGACTTCACCAGCCGGCAGGGCCCCGCGCCGATGCCCGGAGACCAGCAGGCCGCAACCGCCGAGGAGATCACCGGCGCCGTCCAGCAGTTCGGGGGGTTCCGCTATGCCCGTTGACCACACCTCGCACCGATCCACCGCACGCCGCGCAGGCACGCTGGCAGGTGCGCTGGCCACCCTGCAGCTGATGGCGCTGCTGGCCGCCCAGAGGGTGTTCGCCGACCCGTCGCCGACACCGGTGCCGAGTGGGACCCCCAACGCCAACTGCCCTGACCTGCCGATCTCCGGAAACGGCATCCTCTGCGTTGACAAGGGCGGCGGCTCGATTCCCGGCGGTGCCACCGTCGGGAGTGTGACCGATCCGCTGGGGTCGTTGGCGAAGAGTTGTGCGCAGGCGGCGGCGTGGGTGGTGCGGAACCTGTCGGGGGCGATTGACGGGACGACGCAGGTGGACTTCACGAATGCGTCGTTCCTGCAGCAGTACGCCGTGGTGTTCGCGGTGTCGACGGTGATCACGTTGGTGCTGTGGTTGCTGGCGGTGACGAAGCGGGCGGTGCGGGGGGCGCCGCTGACGACGGCGTTCTCGGAGGCGATCGGCTTCCTGTGGCTGACCGTGGTGGCGTCCGCGTTCACGCCGTTGATCCTGTACACCGTGGTGAGCGTGACGGACGGGCTGACCAAGGCGGTCGCGGTCGGGACGAAGACGGATACCGGGTCGTACCTGGGCGGGTTCGCGGACACCTTGGAGAAGGGGAACGTCGGCGGTGGTCCGCTGATCCTGGTCCTCGTGTCGCTGGTCGCGGTGCTGGCGGCGGCGATGCTCTGGATCGAGCTGCTGATCCGGGCGGCGATGCTGTACGTGGGTGCGCTGCTGGGGACGGCGGTGTACGCGGGTCTGGTGGACAAGCAGCTGTGGAAGCACGTGCGCCGGTGGGCCGGGGTGATGTTGGCGGTGGACCTGGCGAAGCCGATCATCGTGATCATCCTGGGGCTGGCGGGCGCGGTGGCGACCGGAGCCGGGGCCAGTGACGACTTCGCCCGGGTGTTGTCGGGGCTGGCGATCCTGTTCCTGTCGATCTTCGCCAGCGCCGCGATCTACCGTTTCGTGCCGGGCTTCGGTGACGAGATCCTGAACATGCGTCAGGCCAGGGCCAACGCGGTGCAGGCGGGTTCGGCGATGATCAACGGTACGGCGAACCTGATGAAGCAGGGCATCAGCACTCACGGCGACCGCGGTGGGCAGGCGGGCGGCGGGAGTGGTGGCGGTGGTGGTGCGGGCGGCGGCTCGGTCGCGCCGGGCATCGCCGCCCACGCCGGCCGGACGCCGGCCCCGCCGCCGCAGGCCGGGCCGCCGCAGGCCACCCCGGTTCCGATCCGCGACAGCAATCCAGCGAAGGGAGGGTGACGGGTAAGTGAGCAGCGAACCGCTCGGCCAGTACGGCGCCCAGTACGCCCAGCCGTACGTGCACCAGCGCCGCACCTACCTGATCGGCAAGGCCCGCCCGAACGCGCCGATCGGCCGGAACCGGGAGTCCGGCGAGATCATACTGATCATCTTCGGGGCCTTCCTCGGGATGCTCTGGGGCCTGCTGATGCCGATTCTGCCGTTGCGGATCGGCGGTCTGATCGGTCTGCCGCTGCTCGCCATCGCGGCGGTGTACGTGCCGTACCGCAGGCGGACGTTCTACAAGTGGGTGGAGATCAACCGCACCTACCGCCGGACGGTCCGCAGCGGGCGGGCGGTGTGGCGCTCGGACGTGATGGACGCGGGTACCCGGCTGGACGGCCGGGAGGTGGAGGTCGGCCCGCCGCCCGGAGTGGGGCGGTTGCGCTGGCTGACCGCGCCGTTCGGGCCGGACGAGGTCGGGGTGCTGATGCACCTGGAGCGGCGGACGGTGACGGCCGCGATCGAGATCGAGGGCCCGGGTGTCGGGCTGCGCGACTCGGAGGACCAGGAGGCCCTGGTCGACCGGTTCGGGACGCTGCTGAAGCACGTCGCCAACGGGGACGGCTTCGTGACCCGGCTGCAGATCCTGGCCCGGACCCTGCCGGCCGACCCGGACGCGCACGCCAAGGACGTCGAGCGGCGCGGCGACCACGACGCGCCGCGCTGGCTGCAGGAGTCGTACGACCAGCTGCAGTCGATGGTGTCGACGTCGTCCGAGCAGCACCGGGCGTACCTGGTGGCCTGCATGCACTACACCCGTGACCTGGCCGCCGAGGCGCACGCGATGGGCCGTACGGCGACCGGTCGGCGGGCCCGGGACGACGAGGGGCTGGCGGCCGTGATGGCGCGCGAGCTGACCGACATCTGCGCCCGGCTGGCCGAGGCGGACATCCGGGTGCGCCAGCCGTTGGGCCAGGCCCGGCTCTCCTCGCTGCTGCACTCGATGTACGACCCGGACCACCCGATCGACCACATCCAGGCGATGTCCCGGCGCAACGCCTGGCCGGCCGAGCTGGACGCGACCCACCCGCAGTACCTGCAGGCGAAGACCCGCGAGTCGGCGACCCGGGAGCCGTGGTGCCACGCCACCGCGTGGATCAAGGAGTGGCCGCTCACCCCGGTGGGCGTCAACTTCCTGGCGCCGTTGCTGGTGCACACCCCGGACGTGATCCGGACGGTCGCGGTGACGATGGACCTGGAGCCCACGGACGTCGCGATCGAGCGGATGCTGACCGAGAAGACCAACGACGAGGCGGAGGCCAGCCGCGCCGCCAAGATGAACCGGACGGTCGACCCGCGCGACCTGGCCCACACCGGCCGGGTGGACCAGCGCGGCGACGACCTGGCCTCCGGTGCGGCCGGGGTGAACCTGGTCGGCTACATCACGGTCTCCTCGCGCAACCCCGACGCGCTGGCCCGTGACAAGCGGACCATCCGGGCCTCGGCCGGCAAGAGCTACCTCAAGCTGGAGTGGTGCGACCGCGAGCACCACCGGGCCTTCGTCAACACCCTTCCGTTCGCCACCGGCATCCGCCGCTGAGCATGCCGCACGCCGCACACCCGCACGCCGCACACCCGCACGCCGCACAGCCGCTCGCCCGTACGTCCGCACCCGTCCACCGCTGACCCATCAGGAGGCCGCCCATGGCGCTCGGCAACCTCACCGACGCCTTCACCAGCCTGATGTTCGGCAAGGTGGAGACCACCCGCCTGCCGGTGCGCACCTCCACCGGCCAGGCGCAGGCGGTCTACCTGCCCACCGCCGCGCCCGGGCTGGGCGACTCGGGCGTGATCATCGGCCGCGAGGTGTACAGCGGCAAGGGGTACGTGTACGACCCCTTCCAGCTGTACGGGCAGCAGCTGCCGGCCCCGCACTGGCTGGTGCTCGGCGAGTCCGGCAACGGCAAGTCGGCGCTGGAGAAGACCTACGTGCTGCGGCAGTTGAGGTTCCGTGACCGCCAGGTCGTGGTGCTGGACGCGCAGGGCGAGGACGGCGTCGGCGAGTGGAACCTGATCGCGAACGCCCTGGGCATAAAGCCGGTCCGGCTGGACCCGATGGCCGCCCGGGACGGCGGGGTGAAGCTCAACCCGCTGGACCCGGCGATCACCCAGACCGGTCAGCTGTCGCTGTTGCGCACCATCGTCGAGGTGGCGATGGGGCGCGGGCTGGAGGAGCGGGCGGGCTTCGCGCTGAAGGCCGCGCACGCCCACGTGGTGGCGTCGGTGACGGGTCGACAGCCGGTGCTGGACGACATCATCGACACCCTGCGCAACCCCGACCTGTCCTCGGTGGAGTCGCTGGGCGTGGGGGTGGACGAGGTGCAGTCCTGGGGCCTGGACGTGGCGCTGGTGCTGGACCGGCTGGTCGACGGCGACCTGCGCGGCATGTTCGACGGGTCGACCACCGAGGGCATCGACCTGGACGCGCCGCTGATCGTCTTCGACCTCTCGCACATCGACCGCAACTCGATCGCGATGCCGATCCTGATGGCGATCGTCGGGGTGTGGCTGGAGCACACCTGGATCCGGCCGGACCGGAAGAAGCGCATCTTCCTGGTCGAGGAGGCCTGGCACATCATCAACAGCCCGTTCGTGGCCCAGCTGTTCCAGCGGCTGCTGAAGTTCGGCCGTCGGCTCGGGCTGTCCTTCGTCGCGGTGGTGCACCACCTGTCGGACGTGGTGGACGGCGCGGCGGCCAAGGAGGCGTCGGCGATCCTGAAGATGGCCTCGACCCGGACGATCTACATGCAGAAGGCCGAGGAGGCGCGGGCCACCGGCCGGGTGCTGGGCCTGCCGCGGTGGGCGGTGGAGATCATCCCCACACTTTCGCCGGGCATCGCGGTCTGGGACGTCAACGGCAACGTCCAGGTGGTCAAACACATCATCACCGAGGCCGAGCGGCCGCTGGTGTACACCGACCGCGCGATGACCGAGGACGCGGTGGCCGAACGGGTCCGCGCAGAGCGCCAGTTGGCCTCCGAGCCGGGGGTCTGACGGCGGCATCTCCGCGGCCTCCGCGCGCGGCGGACGGCGATGGTTCGTCAGGAGGTAATCCTCTCGTTACGTTCGATGTCCTGACAGCTACGCGCGTTGACCCTAGGCTTCACAGGCGCAACACATGCCCGTACGCCGATGCTGTCCACAGCCGGTGCTCCTCCGAGGTGCAGGGGAACCCCTCATGCTCACCGTCAGATCCCGACGGACGGCGCTCGCCGTCGTCGCCGCCGCAGGTCTGCTCGGCACAGTGGTCGTGCCGACGGCCGCCCAGGCCGCCGACGCCAACGCCAAGCGTCACAAGACCGTCAACCTCCAGCTGCTGGCGATCAACGACTTCCACGGCAACCTGGAGCCCCCGGCCGGCTCGTCCGGCACGATCAAGGAGATCGACCCGGCCACCGGCAAGGAGGTCGCCACCCCGGCCGGCGGCATCGAGTACCTGGCCACCGAGCTGCGCAAGGCCCGGATCCCGGCCGATGACTCGATCACCGTCGCGGCCGGCGACATCGTCGGCGCCAGCCCGCTCACCTCGGCGCTCTTCCACGACGAGCCGACCATCGAGGCGATGGACAAGCTCGGCCTGGACGTCACCTCCGTGGGCAACCACGAGTTCGACGAGGGCGCGCAGGAACTGCTGCGGATGCAGGAGGGCGGCTGCCACCCGACCGACGGCTGCTACGAGCCCGGCCGCACCTTCAAGGGCGCCAACTTCAACTACCTGTCGGCGAACGTCACCGACGAGAAGACCGGCAAGCCGCTGCTGGCCCCGTACTGGATCACCAAGTCCCAGGGCGTGAAGGTCGGCTTCATCGGCGTCACCCTGGAGGGCACGCCGAACATCGTGACCGCCGAGGGCGTCAAGGGCCTGAAGTTCGCCAACGAGGTCACCACGATCAACAAGTACGCCGCCGAGCTCAAGGCCAAGGGCGTCAACTCGATCGTCGCGCTGATCCACGAGGGCGGCTACCCGGCCAGCAGCGTCTACAACTACGACTGCGGCGCGGCCGGGCAGGGCATCTCCGGCCCGATCGTCGACATCGCGAAGAAGATCGACCCCGCGGTCGGCGCCATCGTCACCGGCCACACCCACAACGCGTACGCCTGCAGCATCCCCGACCCCAACGGCGTTCCGCGCTCGGTGACCAGTGCCGCCTCCTTCGGCCGGCTCTTCACCGAGATCGACATGAAGCTGGACAAGACCACCGGCGAGATCGTGCGGCCCTCGGTCAAGGCCGAGAACCACGTGGTGCGCCGCACGGTCGAGAAGGCGCCCGACATGACGGCGCTGGTCGACCACTACCAGAAGCTGGCCGCCCCGATCGCCAACCGCCCGGTCGGCTACATCTCCGCGGACGTCAACGGCCGCGGCAGCAGCGACCTGGAGAAGCCGCTCGGTGACGTGATCGCCGACGCGCAGCTGGCCGGACTGGCCCCGGCCGACAAGGGCGGCGCGCAGGTCGCCTTCATGAACCCGGGCGGTATCCGCTCCGACCTGGTCTACAAGGCCTCGGGCGGCGAGGGCGACGGCGTGGTGACCTACGGCGAGGCGTTCACCGTCCAGCCGTTCACCAACATGATGCAGGTCAAGACCCTGACCGGCGCCCAGCTGATCCAGCTGCTCCAGCAGCAGGTCAGCGGCCTCAACGTCGCCGCGCCCAAGATCCTCCAGGGGTCGAAGAACCTCAACTACACCCTGGACATGCGCAAGACCGGCGCGGACCGGGTGCTCGTGGACTCGATCCGGCTGAACGGCGCGCCGGTCGACCCGGCCGCCAAGTACCGCGTCGCGGCCAACGAGTTCCTGGCCGGCGGCGGCGACGGCTTCCCGGCCTTCGCGGCCGGCACCGACAAGCTCGTCGGCGCCTCCGACCTGGACGTCTTCACCGCCTACCTGGGCGCCCACAGCTCGGCGAGCGCGCCGCTGCAGGCCCCGGCGCAGGACCGGATCAAGGTCATCGGCCCGGGCAGCGACATCGACTGACCGTGAGCCGGCTGGGGCCCTGTGCCCCGGGGACGGGCGGGGCGCTGTCGGGGCGCCCCGCCCGTCCTGTTTTCCGCCCCGTCACTCCGGGGCGCTATTCCGGGACGGGCCCGCCCGGCAGACGGACCGTGGCCAGCGCGCCCGGACCGCCGTCCGTGGCCGGACCGAGCGTGACCTCGCCGCCCGCCTCCCGGACGCTCTGCGCGACGATCGACAACCCGAGGCCCGAGCCCGGCAGCTGACGCGAGGACGGCGAGCGCCAGAACCGGTCGAAGACGTACTGGAGCTCATCGGCCGGGATGCCCGGGCCGTGGTCGCGGACGGTCAGCACGCCCCGCTGGAGCCGGACGTCGATGGTCCCGCCCGGCGGGCTGTACTTGACCGCGTTGTCCAGCAGGTTGATCACCGCCCGCTCCAGCCCGGCCGCGTCGGCGTGCACGTACCAGGGCTCGGCACTCGTCTCGAAGACCAGCCCCGGGCCGCGCAGCTTCGCCCGCTCGATGGCCCGCCCGGCGATCTCGTGCACGGCGACGACGGTGAGGTTCGGGCCCGCCTTCGGGGAGTCGGGGCGGGAGAGCTGCAGCAGATCGCCGATCAGGACGGTCAGCTCCTGCATCTGCGCCTTCATGTTGCCGAGCAGTTTGGTCTTGGTGGCGGGGGGCAGCGGCCGGCCGGTGTCGTTGCTGCGGATCAGCAGGTCGACATTGGTGCGCAGGGACGTGAGCGGCGTACGGAGCTCGTGTCCGGCGTCGGCGATCAGCCGGGTCTGCCGCTCGCGGGAGTTGGCGAGGGCGGTGCTCATGGAGTTGAACGAGGTGGAGAGGCGGGCGATCTCGTCGTCCCCGTGCACCGGGATGGTGGTGCCGACCTCCTCGGTCCGGGCGATGTGCTCGACGGCGTCGGTGAGTTGGTCGACCGGCTTGAGGGCGGAACGGGCGACCAGACGGCCGGCGAGGGCGGCGAGGAGGATGCCGCCGACGGAGACGGAGCCGAGGAGGATGCCGAGGCCCTGAAGGGAGTCCTCGACGGGCTGGGTGGGCGCGGCGACCATGACCAGGACCGGCCCGAAGTTGGCACTGCGTGCGGTCGAAAGCCGGACGAGTGCCGGGTCACCGTTGGTGTACTGCCCCTCTCTGATGATCGACTGGCCGGGCTTGAGGTGGAGCGCCGAAGCGTCACCGGGCTTGAGGTCGATGGCCCGGGTGGCATTGGCTGGTAGGCAGACCTGGGGCGGGTTGCTCAGCACGTACTGGGTGTCCCTGGAAATGGGGCCGTTTGCTTCCGGACTGCTGGAAGCTGCGGCAAGAGCGTCTTCCGGGGTAGCCGGGCACGGGATGTTGAGCGTCACTCTAGGGGGCAGGGGCGCGTTCACCAGGTCCGTCCGGACCTGGTTGTACAGCTGCTTCTCCACGATGAACCAGCACGCCAGGGCCGACAGCGCGATGGCCACCGCGACCGCCGCCGCGCTCAGGAAGGTGAGGCGGCTGCGGAGGGAGCGGGAGCGGAGCCAGTGGACGAGGCGGCGCCGGCGGCCGGGGGTGCGGGGCGGCGCCAGGGGCGGGGGCGGAACGGTTGTCACGCGCCGGCGCCGGTTGCCGGGCGCAGGGCGTAGCCGACGCCGCGCACGGTCTGGATCAGGCGGGGCATGCCGCCTTGCTCGGTCTTGCGGCGCAGGTACATCACGTAGACGTCCAGGGAGTTGGAGGAGGGCTCGAAGTCGAAGCCCCAGACCGCTTTGAGGATCTGTTCGCGGGTGAGGACCTGTCGGGGGTGGGAGAGGAACATCTCCAGCAGCATGAACTCGGTGCGGGTGAGTTCGATCGGCTTGCCGGCCCGGGTGACCTCGCGGGTGGCGGTGTTCATGCGCAGGTCGGCGAAGGTGAGCACCTCGCTGTCGTCCTCGGCGGCGGCGCGGGCGGCGGCCTCGGCGGCGAGGGCGTTGCGGCGCAGCAGGGCGCGGACGCGGGCGAGCAGTTCGTCGAGTTCGAAGGGCTTGGCGAGGTAGTCGTCGGCCCCGACGTCGAGGCCGGTGACGCGGTCGCCGACGGCGTCGCGGGCGGTGAGCATGAGCACCGGGACGGTGTCGCCGCGTGAGCGCATCCGGCGGACGGCGGTGAGGCCGTCCATTCGGGGCATCATGATGTCCAGCAGGACGAGGTCGGGCCGGTCGCGTTCGACGGATTCCAGGGCTTCGTAGCCGTCGGTGGCGGTGGCGACCTCGTAGCCCTCGAAGGCGAGGCTGCTCTCCAGGGCGTCCCGGAGGGCGGGTTCGTCGTCGACCACGAGGAGCCGGGCGGCGGGGTGGCCGGGCTCGGCGGGGGTGCGGTCGTCGGCGGACGGGGTCATGGGCGGGTGCCCTTTCTCGTCGGGTGGAGGGCCTGCTGGGGCCAATTGTCCGTCGTAGGGATTGTGGCTTACAGGTTCTGGCCGGCTTCGATCTTCGGCAGGACCTGCTTGATGTTGTCGATCGGGATGGCGAAGCCGAGGCCGACGCTGCCGGCCGTGCCGCCGCCGGCGGTGGAGCTGGTGCCGTTCGGGGCGTACATCGCCGAGTTGATGCCGATGACCTGGCCGTTGGCGTTGATCAGCGGGCCGCCGGAGTTGCCGGGGTTGAGGGCGGCGTCGGTCTGGAAGGCCTTGTAGGTGGTGGTGCTGCCGTTGTTCGACTGGGGCTGGGTGCCGCGCAGGCCGGGCAGGCTGGGGAAGCCGAAGCCGCCGTTGCCGCTGGTGCTGCCCTCGTCGAGCTGGACGGTGACGTCGCGGTTCTCGGCGCTGATGATGCCGGAGGTGACGGTGCCGGTGAGGCCGTCGGGGTTGCCGATGGCGACGACCGGGTCGCCGACGGCCATGGTGGAGGAGTCGCCGAGGACGGCGGGGGCGAGGTTCTTGGCGCCGGTCGCGGTGATCACGGCGACGTCGAGGGACTTGTCGGTGCCGGTGACGGTGGCCTGGGTGGTGGAGCCGTCCTTGAAGGTGACGGTGATCCGGCCGCCGCCGGCCGCGGTGTCGATCACGTGGTAGTTGGTGAGGATCCGGCCGTCCTTGTCCAGGACGACGCCGGTGCCGGTGGCGGTGCCGTTGCCGTTCTTGACGGTGATCTGGACGACGCTGGGCGAGACGGCGGCGGCGATGGCCGGCACGTTGGCGCTGCCGTCGCTGCGGGCGGAGACCGGGCTGGCGATGGTGCCGACGTGGGTGTCGGAGGACTGCCGGTCGGCGGCGACCACTCCGCCGGTGACCCCGCCGATGACGGCGGCGGCCGCGGCGACGGCGGTCACCAGGGCGAGTCGGCCGCGCAGCAGGCCGCGCCGGGCCCGGCTGCCGCGGCCGCCGTGGCCCTCGGGGGAGTCGGGGCCGAGGACGGTGGGCGGCTCGGGCGGCATGGGCGGGGGAGGAGGCGGTCCGTCGAAGCCGCTGCCGGAGTGGTCCTCGCGGTAGGCGTACCCGGCCGGGCCGGTGCTGCCCGCGGTGCCGCCGCCGAGCACGGTGCCCTCGACCCGGGGCTCGTACGGGCTGTGGGGGTCGCTGGGGTGCTGCTGCTGTTCGCTCATGCCGACCAAGCTCCGCCTGGTGGATGAGGACTGGATGAGAACCGGCTCAGAGGGCGGAAAGAAGCCCGTTGGGTTCTCATAAAGCCAGGTCAGGCGGCCTTCGGAGTGGAGTCGGCGATTCCGGTTCGGCCGGTTGCCCGGTCCGGCTCGCCGTTCCGTCCGCTACTCCGCCGCGGGGCGGCCGGGTGCGGCCCCGTCGCAGCCGCAGGAGCGGCGGATGACCAGGCGGGACGGGAACTTGCGGACCCGCTCGGTGTCCGAGCCGGGCACCATCAGCGAGTCGTCCAGCACCAGGTCCACGGCGGCCCGGGCCATCGCGTCGCGGTCGGAGGCGACGGTGGTCAGCGGCGGGTCGGCGAGCGCGGCTTCCGGCACGTCGTCGAAGCCGGCCACCGCGAGGTCCTCCGGGACGCGCAGGCCGACCTCGCGGGCGGCCCGCAGCACGCCGATGGCCTGGTCGTCGGTGGAGCAGAAGATCGCCCGCGGCCGGTCCGGTGAGCGCAGCACGCCGAGGGCGACCTCGTACGCGCCGTAGCGGTGGAAGGGCGCGTCGATCAGGTGCGGTTCGGCGGGGATGCCGTGCGCGTCCATGGCGCGCTGCCAGCCCTCGACGTGGTCGATGACCGGGTCGCCGGGGGCGGGGGACTCGACCGGGCCGCCGAAGCAGGCGACGTACGGGTGTCCGTGCACCTCCAGCAGGTGGCGGACGACGGCCTCGGCGCCGCCCACGTCGTCGGTGACCACCGCGACGTCGTCGATCGCCTCGGGCCGGCGGTGCAGCAGCACGACCTTGGCGCCCTCCATCGCGGCGAACTCCTCCGCGGCGCGCTGCGAGGGGCCCTGGCTGACCAGGATCAGGCCGGAGACGCGCATGCCGAGGAAGGCGCGGACGTAGTGGACCTCGCGGTCGTCCACGTAGTCGGAGTTGCCGATCAGCACGAGCTTGCCGCGCTCGGAGGCGGCCCGTTCGACGGCGTGGGCCATCTCGGCGAAGAAGGGCTGGCGGGCGTCCGGGACGACCATGCCGATCAGGTTGGTCCGGCGGGAGGCCATCGCCTGGGCGACGCTGTTCGGCCGGTAGCCGAGCTGCTCGATCGCCGCGAGCACCTTCTCCCGGGTCGCGGGCGCGACCGGGCGCGGCCCGTTGTTGATGACGTAGCTGACGACCGCGGTCGAGGTACCAGCCAGTCGGGCTACATCGTCGCGCGTCACTTTGGCCACGAGGGGAGTCTACGCGTGTGGTCTCCGGGGCGGCAGTGGGACCTGGGGCCGCTGCCGGGTGGACGGCGGGCGGCTCCGGGATGAACCGGACAAGCCGGGCGGGGGACGGCCCGCCCGGCCGCGTCTCACGCCTCCAGGGGGGCGGCGGGGCGCTGGGCGAGCTCCGGCCGCTCGCCCTTCTCGGGCTTCTCCGGGACGACGAAGCGGTAGCCGACGTTGCGCACGGTGCCGATCAGCTGCTCGTTCTCCACGCCGAGCTTGGCGCGCAGTCGCCGGACGTGGACGTCCACCGTCCGGGTGCCGCCGAAGTAGTCGTAGCCCCAGACCTCCTGCAGCAGCTGGGCCCGGGTGAAGACCCGGCCGGGGTGCTGGGCGAGGTACTTGAGCAGCTCGAACTCCTTGAAGGTGAGGTCGAGCGCCCGGCCCTTGAGCTTCGCGGAGTAGGTGGCCTCGTCGACCGAGAGGTCGCCGTTGCGGATCTCCATCGGGCTGTCGTCGGTGACGACCTGGAGGCGGCCCAGCGCGAGCCGCAGCCGGGCCTCGACCTCGGCCGGGCCGGCGGTGTCCAGCAGGACGTCGTCGATGCCCCACTCGGCGGTGACGGCGGCCAGGCCGCCCTCGGTGACCACCAGGATCAGCGGGCAGCCGATGCCGGTGGAGCGCAGCAGCTGGCACAGGCTGCGGATCTGCGGCAGGTCGCGTCGGCCGTCGACCAGGATGACGTCCGCGCTGGGGGTGTCCACCAGGGCCGAGCCCTCGGCGGGGGCCACCCGGACGTTGTGCAGCAGCAGGCCGAGGGCAGGCAGTACCTCGGCGGAAGGTTGCAGTGCGTTGGTGAGAAGGAGGAGAGAACTCATACCCGGTGGTCCCCTTTCCGGGTCGTCGCGGTCGCGTTACGGCTGCCGCCACAGCCGGATGGCGCACGTGCTGAGGGGGAGGAGGGGCGGACGGGCGCCTGGGGCGTACCGGGGGAGCGGACGGCGCGCAGGGCGTAGTGGCGGACCCGCCGGGGGTCCCGCAACCCCTGGCGCACCGTTTCTGCCCTGTTCATCACCGTGAACCTCCGGTCTGGTCCGGTCCCGGGCGGCGGCCCGGTGCCCGGTGGCGACGTCCCGGCCGGCCGCGGCACGTCGTTGTGCCGCGACGGACGGGGCGGTTCCCGCGGTCCGCCGGGGGTGGGCCGACGAATCGCAAGAACGTCCGTACTGGCGTCCTGAAAGCACAAAAGGACCCGGGGGCGACTCTGCCCGGATCCCTCTTGGTGGTCGAGAATAGCCGACCTCCCCCCGCATCGGGAGTGCCCGAATCCGGCGGTACCCCCATTTCGGGCGTACGCCGGGTGAGCCTGGACACAGCTTCGAGCGCCGCTCCGCACCCGCGGGCCAGGGCGATTGCCCGTCGTGGCGGCGGACACGCCATCATGGGACGCACATCGGCGGCGCCGCGCGGGTCCATCGTTCGGGTGGTCGGGCGGCCGCCCCGGTGGCGAGCCGGACCGGGGCACCGGGGCCGGGCGAGGACGACGAGAAGGGGTGGCCCGATGGGCGCGACCACCGAGCCCGCGAGCGGCGCCCGGGTGCGCGGGACGATCCGCTACTGGGCGGCGGCGAAGTCCGAGGCCGGGCTGGCCGAGGAGCCGTACGAGGCGGCGACCCTGGCGGAGGCGCTGACGGCGGCCAAGGAGCGGCACGCCGACAAGCCGAAGCTCGTCCGGCTGCTCGGGCACTGCTCGTACCTGGTCGACGGCGCCCAGGTGGGCGGCCGGGACCACACGACCGTCGCCCTGACCGAGGGCGGGACGGTCGAGGTCCTCCCGCCGTTCGCGGGAGGCTGAGCGGCGTGACGGACATGAACAACCCGAACCCCGGTGGCTACGGCGCATGGCAACAGCAGCCGCAGCAGCCCCAGCAACCGCAACAGCCCCAGCAACCGCAACAGCCCCAGCAACCGCAACAGCCCCAGCAACCGCAACAGCCCCAGCAACCGCAACAGCCCCAGCCGCCCCAGGCTCCGCAGGGGTACCCGCAGCACGCGCAGCAGCCGGGGCAGCAGCCGCCGTACGGCTATCCGGTGGACGACGCGGCGGCGACCGCGGTGCTGCCGGCGGTGCCGGCCTTCGACGACGGTGCGGCGACGACGCTGCTGCCGCCCGTGCCGCCGATGAACGACGCCGCGGCCACCACGCTGCTGCCGCCGGTGGTGGTCTCCGGTGCGATGCCGGTCGCGCCGCCGCAGCACCTCGGACAGGCTCCGGCGCAGCACCAACGCCGGCACCAGCGGCAGCAGTCGGCCCAGCCCCCGCAGCCGGGGCAGCAGCCGCCGCCCGCCCGGGCTCGGGCCCGGCACGCGGCCCCGGCGCCGCAGCCCGCCGCCGTGCAGCAGCAGGCGGCGGAGGCCTTCGACCCGCCGACCATGACGCTCAAGCGCCCGGACGCCCCCGGCCAGGCAGGCCCGGTGGGTCCGACGGGCCAGGCCGGCCTGGTGGGCGCCCCCGTCCTGCCGCCGTTCGCGGCCGTCCCGGCGCAGCCCGCACCGCCTACCGGCCCACACGGCCGGACCGGTTCGCCGATCATCGACCCGGGCCTCCAGCCGGCCCTGATCACGGCCGGCGTGGCCGCGCTGCTGGCCGGCGGTGCCGCGCTCGGGCAGGTGGCACTGGCCCTGGTGGTGGCGCTGCTGCAGCTGCTGACGGCGGCCGGCTGGTTCCGGCTGAACGGTATGTGGCCGGCCCGCCAGGGCATCCTGCTCGCCGCGCTGTCCGGGTTCACCGCGGACGTGGCGCTGCTGCTGGCGGACTCCGACGGCGGTGTGGCGGCCGTGGTGGGCACCCTGGGCGGGTTCTTCCTGCTGGTCCTGGTGCTGCAGACGTTCCGTCCGTCGGACCCGAAGGAGCGGTTCTACGCGCTGACCGTGCTGGGTTCGGCCACCGTGGTGACGGCCCTGTGCACCACGCTGCTGCTGGCCGACTGGGTGCCCGCCGGGGTGGGCGCGGTCGCGCTGGCCACCCTGCTGGCCGCGGCGCCACTGCCCGGCCCGAAGCAGCTCGGCCCGGTCCTGGGTCTGGCGGCGGCCGTGGCGCTGGGGCTGCTGGTGGGTGCGCCGGTGGCGCTCGGTGCGCTCGCCGGGCTGGGGGCGCTGGTCGGCCGCCGGGTCGCGGCGTACGACTTCCCGTCCCGCTTCGTGCACATGACGGCGGGCGTGGCGCTGCCGCTGGCGGTGGCCGCGCCGCTGATCTGGATGGCCACCGACCTGTTGGTCTGATCCGCCGCGCGCCGACGCCTCCCTTCGCCGACGCCCCCCTTCCCACCGACGTCCCGTCCCGGAACCATGCTCCGGGGCGGGACGTCGTACGGTCGTGCGGGAGCGGCCGCGTCCGGCGGCCCTCACAGGACAGCGAACGACAGCGAACGACCACAGCGAACGACCACAACGGCGACCGGCGACGACGGGGGACACGATGCGCGGATGGCTGAAGGCCACGATCGGCCTGGTGGTGCTCTCGGGCCTCCTGGTGGGCGCCGACCGGATCGCGGTCGGCGTGGCCGAGGACGAGGCGGCCGACCGGATCGTGAAGAGCGGCCGGATGAGCCAGCGGCCGGACGTCTCGATCGAGGGCTTCCCGTTCCTCACCCAGGTGCTGTCGATGAAGCTGGACGACGTCCGGATCTCCGCCGACGGCTTGACCGTCGGCGACGGCAGCCACCAGGTGGCGCTGCACTCGTTCAAGGCCAAGCTCTCCGGCGTCAAGGTGAGCGACAGCATGAACAACGCCACGGTGGACAGCGGCACCGGCAGCGGGGTGATCTCGTACCCGGACCTCGCGCAGCTGCTGCCGCCGGCCTCCCAGCTGCTGCACGGCACCAAGCTGCCGGTGGGCAGCAACTCCCGGCTGAGCCTGTCGTACGGCGGGCCGGGCAAGGTCAAGGCCTCGCTGGGGCCGATCGCGGTCGGTGAGGGCACCGTGCACAACGACGGGAACACCGTCACGGTGGACGGCTTCCGGCTGAGCTCCCTGGCGGGGATGCTGGCCGGGGTCACCAACCAGCAGATCGAGCCGATGAGCTTCACCCTGGACACGCTGCCGGCCGGGCTGAAGCTCGCCGCCAAGGACGGCGACAAGGACGGTGTGACGCCGCTGCCGGAGGGCCTCCAGCTGACCTTCGACGGCAAGGGCGTCAAGCTCCTCGGCTGAGTCCCGCGCCGTCGGCCCGCACCCGGCGTGCCGGGCCTGTTCTTCGTACCGCCGAAACGTTCCGCTCCGCGAGACGCGCTGTCCAGCGCGGACCGCGGAGCGGTGGCGTTTCCGCCCGTTGTGCGCTGCCGAGGGGCGGCCCGATCGGGCCCGGCGGCCCGACCGGAGGCCAAATCTCGTAATGCGGCTGTTTTGGTCTCAATATTCGATACGCTGGTGACAGCGGGCCGTCGGTGTCCCTAGCATCGTCGGCATGAAGCGACAGACGGACCTCACGAAGCGGCGGGCGGTAGACCTGTGCCGCGTGGCCGCCTGTCTGTGTCGAATGCGCTGACTCGGCATCCCGGCAGGGCAGTTGAAGCCCGCCGTCGATCTCCCCGGTGACTTTTCCGGCCGTCCTCGCGGGCCGGCGCCGACGTACTCCGCAGTTTCCTGCCCGGCCGCACCGGTCCACCCGTCCTGTCCCAGTATTCGGACAGGAATTCGGACAAGGATTCGGATCGCATCCGCCCGGGTGCCTCTGCAGCACTCCTGAGCAGCACCTTCCGCCAACCGCCCTCGGATGGAGAACATCACCATGAGCCGCAGTGACGTCCTGGTCGACGCCGACTGGGTCCAGGCCCACCTGGACGACCCGAAGGTCGTCATCGTCGAGGTCGACGAGGACACTTCCGCGTACGACAAGAACCACATCCGCAACGCCGTCCGGATCGACTGGAAGAAGGACCTCCAGGACCCGGTCCGCCGCGACTTCATCGACCAGGCCGGCTTCGAGGCGCTGCTCAGCGCCAAGGGCATCGCCAACGACGACACCGTCGTCCTGTACGGCGGCAACAACAACTGGTTCGCCTCGTACGCCTACTGGTACTTCAAGCTGTACGGCCACGGCGATGTCCGCCTGCTGGACGGCGGCCGCAAGAAGTGGGAGCTGGACTCCCGCGACCTCGTCTCCGAGGTGCCGGCCCGCCCCGCCACCGCGTACACGGCGCAGGCCGCCGACTCGTCGATCCGCGCCTTCCGCGACGACGTGATCGCCGCCATCGGCACCCTGAACCTGGTCGACGTCCGCTCGCCCGACGAGTTCTCCGGCAAGCTGCTCGCCCCGGCCCACCTCCCGCAGGAGCAGTCGCAGCGCCCCGGCCACGTGCCGAGCGCCCGCAACATCCCGTGGGCCAAGAACGCCAACGACGACGGCACCTTCAAGAGCGACGACGAGCTCACGGCGCTGTACCAGGCCGAGGGCATCGACCTGGCGAAGGACACCATCGCCTACTGCCGCATCGGCGAGCGCTCCGCGCTCACCTGGTTCGTGCTGCACGAGCTGCTCGGCCAGGAGAACGTCAAGAACTACGACGGCTCGTGGACCGAGTACGGCAGCCTGGTCGGCGTGCCGATCGAGCTCGGCAGCAACTGAGCCTCCGGCTCCACCCGTAAGTCAGAAGGGAAGTACAGACATGTGCGGTGCGAAGGCCGGCGGCCCGGACCTGGCAGGAGTTGACGTGGCGAACGAGACGATCATCCAGGGTTCGGTGACCCGCGACGGTGAGCCGGTCAACGGCTACGTGCGGCTGTTGGACGAGGGCGGTGAGTTCACGGCCGAGGTGCCCACCTCGGCGACCGGCCAGTTCCGGTTCTTCGCCCGCCCGGGCAAGTGGACCCTGCGCGCGCTGGTGCCGGGCCAGACCGTGGACCGCCAGGTGGTGGCCTCGCAGGGCATCGCCGTCGAGGTCGCGATCGCGGTCTGACCGCGTCGGAACCGGCGTAGGTGAACCGGCGCACGTGAAGCGGTACGCGAACCGGCGCACGTGAACCGGAGTGCGACACCCCGAGGGCCCCTGCCGAGCAGGGGCCCTCGGTCGTACCGTGGAGGGGTGCAGACGAGGCGGCGGCGTCGCTACTACTTCGCCATGATGGGCGTGTGCCTGGGCCTGTTCGTCCTGGCCTGGGGCGTGGTGCGGTTCTTCTCGGTCGGCGCGGCGATCGGCATGTGCGTGGTCGCGATGGTGATCCCGCCGGCCGCCGCGGTGTTCGCCAACAAGCGGGACCCGGACGACGACTGGTGGAACGACCCGCGCTGGGACGACCCGAAGTGGGACGACCCCGGCCACGACCGGGACCACCCCGACCACGAGCAGCGCCCGTGAGCCGTCAGTAGACGAGCGCCTGGACGCCGTCCGCCATGATCTCGCTGACGAAGACCTGCGCGCCCGCGATCCGGACGCCCTTGACGGTGTCCTTCTGCTCGATCCCGCGCCGGGCCGCGCACTGGGTGCAGAGCGTCACAGAGCCGGCCGCCAGGATCGACTCCAGCAGGTCCGGCAGCGGCGCGGCGTGCGGCAGTTCGAACTCCGCCGCCCGGTCGGGCAGGGCGAACCAGGAGGACTCCCCGGTCAGCCAGAGCGAGACGTCGATCCCGCTGGCGACGGCCACCGCCGCCACCGTGAACGCCTGCGAGCACCGCTCCGGCGCGTCCGCCCCTGCGGTGACCTTGATGACGAGTTTCTTCGACATGGCGCCACCTTAGAGGTCGCGCCGCCCCCGCCGTCCGTCATCCCCGGAAACCCTTGGGCAAAGCTTGAGCGGCGTGGTAGCAGCGGCGCGAACGGCGACGTGGTGGGGCTCACCGCGACCGGCCGTGGCCCGACGGATAGAGTGAGCGGAGCAAAATCCACCACACTGTCGCCGCCTGGGAGCCCCCCGTGTCCGGTCTGGAAATGTTCTTCGACGGTCTGCTGGCCCTCATGGCCGTGCTGATCACCTGGTTCGCCATCTTCTCGGTGATGAAGCTGTACCAGGGCCAGCGCTGAGGCTGCCGTACGGTTGAGGCAGCCCCACACCGACGACGACAGCGACCAGGAACATGATCGAGATCCCCTCAGACCTCCACAAGGACGTCGTGCCGCTCGCCTTCCTCCTCGGAACCTGGGAGGGCGCGGGCGTCTACGACTTCCCCGGCGCGGAGAAGTGCAACTTCGGCCAGGAGATCGTGATCCGTCACGACGGCCGACCCTTCCTGGAGTTCCGCTCCCGCACCTGGGTGCTGGACGGCGAGGGCGAGAAGGTTCGCCCGCTGGAGAACGAGCACGCGTTCTGGCGCATCACGAGCAACACCGACGGCACCAGCGGCGCCCGCGGGATCGAGATCTCCTCCGTCCGTGACGACGGCACGGTCGAGATCTGGTACGGCGAGCTGGCCGACGGCAAGCCCCAGATCGATGTCTCCACCGACGCGGTGGCCCGGATCGAGGGCTCGCCGGAGTACTCGGGCGGCAAGCGGCTGTACGGCTTCGTCAACGGCGAGCTGCTCTGGGTCGGCGAGAAGGCCGCCCCGAACGTGCCGCTGCGCCCGTACATGTCCGCGCAGCTGAAGAAGGTGCTCAGCCCGGCGCAGCTGATCAAGGACATCAACGACCTGCCGGACGACGGCATCGCCTTCTTCAAGTAGGCACAGCTCGAGCAGGCACAGCTCGAGCAGGCACGGTTCAGGTAACAGCACAGTCCTGCACGAGGTAGGGACCGGCCCGAGGCCGGTCCCTACACTTGCATCAGGACCCCCGACCTTGGCAGGGACAGCAACCGTGGCGGACACCGGCACCACCGACTGGCAGCTCTCCGGCGACTGGCACCTCTCCGACGACTGGAAGACCGACCTGCGCGAACGCGGCTACCGCCTCACCCCGCAGCGGCAGCTCGTGCTGGAGGCCGTCGACGAGCTCGACCACGCCACCCCCGACGACATCCTCTGCCACGTCCGGCGGACCGCCAGCGGCATCAACATCTCCACCGTCTACCGGACGCTGGAGCTGCTGGAGGAGCTGGGCCTGGTCTCGCACGCCCATCTCGGCCACGGCGCCCCGACCTACCACCTGGCCGGCCGCCACCACCACCTGCACCTGGTCTGCCGGGACTGCGAGAAGGTCACCGAGACCGACACCGAGATCGCCCAGCCGCTGATCGACAGCCTGCGCGCGCAGCACGGCTTCGACACCGACCTCAAGCATTTCGCCATCTTCGGCCGCTGCGCCGACTGCACCGCCAAGCTCGCCGGGGACCGGTCGTAAGCTGGCCGGTATGACCGGTGTGAAGAGCCCGCTGCTTGCCCTGCCCGGAGCCGTCCCCGCCGAGGGGGCCGACGAAGGCGTCGCCGCCCACTACGGCGACATCTTCCGAGAGCAACGCCACCTCTCGCAGGGCACCGGCTTCGTCGACCTCTCGCACCGGGGGGTGGTCACCGTCACCGGCGCGGACCGCCTCACCTGGCTGCACCTACTGCTCACCCAGCACGTCAGCGAGCTGCCGCCGCAGCAGGCCGCCGAGGCGCTGGTGCTCTCCCCGAACGGGCACGTCGAGCACGCGCTCTACCTGGTGGACGACGGCACCACCACCTGGGCGCACGTCGAGCCGGGCACCCAGGGCGCGCTGGTCGCCTACCTGGAGAGCATGAAGTTCTTCTACCGGGTGGAGGTCGCCGACGCGACCGCCGAGTACGCCGTGGTCCACCTGCCGGCCGGCTCCACCGCCTCCGTCGAGGATGCCGCCGCCGTCCGCGAACTCCCGTACGGGCGCGACCTGTTCGTGCCGCGCGCCGACCTGGAGAAGCTCACCGCCGGATACGGC
Source organism: Kitasatospora sp. NPDC034023 (assembly GCF_055575795.1). Classification (NCBI taxonomy): domain Bacteria; kingdom Bacillati; phylum Actinomycetota; class Actinomycetes; order Kitasatosporales; family Streptomycetaceae; genus Kitasatospora; species Kitasatospora sp. NPDC034023. The sequence continues at coordinate 27,872 of NZ_JBVIRY010000042.1, read as the reverse complement.
CCGGCGGCCGGGATCTGGGCTTACGAGGCGCTGCGGATCGAGGGCCACCGGCCCCGGCTCGGATTCGAGACCGACCACCGGACCATCCCGCACGAGGTGGACTGGCTGCGCACCGCCGTCCACCTGCAGAAGGGCTGCTACCGCGGCCAGGAGACCGTCGCCCGGGTGCACAACCTGGGCCGCCCGCCGCGCCGGCTGGTCTTCCTGCACCTGGACGGCACCGAGGAGTCGCTGCCCCCGCACGGCACCGAGGTGCGGCTGGCCACGGACCCGGACGGGCGGTCGCTGGGCTTCGTGACCTCCTCGGCCCGGCACCACGAGTTGGGGCCGATCGCGCTGGCGATCGTCAAGCGGAACGTCCCGGTGGACGCGGTGTTGCTGGCCGGGACGGTGCCGGGCACCCAGGACGTGATCGTCCCTCAGTAGGCCGGACCGGGAGCCGGACCCGGCTCGGACCTCGACGCCTCAGACCTCGACGAGGACGGTGAACGGGCCGTCGTTCACCAGCGCCACCTGCATGTCGGCGCCGAACCGGCCCGTCTCCACCTTGGCGCCCAGCTCGCGCAGTCGGGCGACCACCTCGTCCACCAGCGGCTCGGCGACCGGGCCGGGGGCGGCGGCGTTCCAGGTGGGGCGGCGGCCCTTGCGGGCGTCGCCGTAGAGGGTGAACTGACTGATCACCAGCAGTGGGGCGCCGAGGTCCGAGCAGCTCTGCTCGACGCCCTCCTCGTTCGCCGGGAGCAGCCGCAACGTCCAGAGCTTGCGGGCCAGTTGGGCGGCCTTGGCGGGGGTGTCGTCGTGGGTGACGCCGACCAGGACGCAGAGCCCGGGCCCCTCGATCGCGCCGACGGTCTCACCGGCCACGGTCACCCGGGCCTCGGTCACTCGCTGCACCACTGCTCGCATGCCGCCATTGTGCCGGAGGACCGTACGGCCGCCGGAGGGCCCCCGGCGCGGCCCGATACGGCCTGCGCCGGGCACCCCGCGCTCCGCTCGTTGCTGAGCGCCCCCGCGCGCGCTGCCGGGGCCGCCTCGCTCGGCGCTCGCCCCCGCCCCCGCTTCCGCTCGCGTCCGCCCGCATGCCCGCCGCCCGCCGTGGCCGCATCCCCCACATGCGTCACAGGGGTCGTCCCAGGGCGCACACGAGGGGCGTGTACGGGGATGGCGCACGCCGTGAGGTGAGCGCCTGCGCGGGGCCGGGCGCCACTCTTCCTGCGGAAAGGGTTGGTCATATCAGCCACCCCCGTTCGCCAGGGGGCCGTTCGGGTGCACGGGCGGTGCGCGCGCGCCGGGCGGGGTGGCACGCTGGTGGACCGTACGAAGGGTCCGGGGCGCCATGAGGTCCGCCGCGCCGGGCCCGGGTTCGGCCGGACGGTCGAGCCGGTAGGTCAGGCGTTCTGGCGGTGTCGCCCCGACGGGTGGTTGCGGCCGGGGAGCGGAACCTCCGGGGGTCTCCCGGGCGTGCCGACGAACGGAACGCCGAGCCCGTCGGGGGACGGGTCGGACCGGCGGCAGGGACGGGGTGCCGCGAGCGGGCGGGATCGGACGACGTCAGGTGGTTGGGTGATGGACGCGAGCAGCGCGGCGCGGGACCGGTCCGGTCCGGTGGTGCGGGCCCCCGAGGGCCCGCACGGTCCGGTGGCGGGCGCGGAGGGCGAGCCCGATCTGGAGCGGCTGGGCCTGGATCAGCTGCGGGTGCTGCGCCGGGAGACCCTGGAGCAGGAGGCCGACCTGTCCTACCTGCGGCGGCTGCTGCACGGGCGGATGGACATCCTGCGCGCCGAGCTCGACCGGCGCCCCGGCGTGGGCCCGGTCCGGGCGGTCGGTGTGTCCGGCCCCGACCTGGTCTCCGGCGACCTGCTGGACCGGCTCCCGGCCATCCTGACCGACGCGCCCTCCACGGTGCGGCGCTCGGCCCGGCACGTCACCCTCGGCCCGCCGAGCACCCGGGAGTCCGGCCTGGAGGCGGACGCGCTGATGGGAGACGTCCAGCTGGCCGACCTGGCCGCGCACCCGGCCGAGGAGTTGCTGGCCGCCCTGGAGCGGCTGCGGGCGCACGAGCGGGAGGTGTCCGGGCGGCGCCAGCGGCTGCTGCGCACGGCCGACGGTTGCAATGCCGAGATCACCCGCAGGTACCGTGATGGGGAAGCACGGGTCGACGACCTGCTCGCAGGGGGGCCGCTCTGACCGGGTGAGTCGCTGCGGGCGGGTGTGGGCCCGGGTTCGTTCCCGGCTCACCCTCGCCCCGGAAGGCTCAACCCCGATGTCCCAGCTCGCCACCGTGCCCGTGCTCGCCGAGGTCATACGATCCGGCTTCGTCGAGGGCCACCACCACGGTTCCCTGGTGCTGCTCGCCGCCGACGGCTCGGTCGAGTTCGCGCTGGGCGATCCGGACGCGCCGGTCTTCCCGCGGTCGACCGCCAAGCCGTTCCAGGCGGTGGCCACGCTGCGGGCCGGGCTGGCGTTGGAGGGCGAGCTGCTGGCGCTGGCGGCCTCCAGTCACTCCGCAGAATCGTTTCACCTCGCCGGTGTGCGGGCCATCCTCGGCTCCGCCGGGCTCGACGAGGCGGCCCTGCGCACCCCGGCCGACCTGCCGCTGGACGAGACCGAGGCCGAGCTGCTGCTCGGCTCCGGCGGCCACCGCGCCCCGATCCTGATGGACTGCTCCGGCAAGCACGCCGGCTGGCTCGCCGCCTGCGTGGCCAACGGCTGGGACACCGCGAGCTACCTCGACCCCGCCCACCCGATCCAGCGGCTGGCCCGCGAGGCCCTGGAGGAGGGCACCGGCGAGACCCCCGCGCACGCCGGCGTCGACGGCTGCGGAGCCCCGCTGCTTGCCGTCACCCTGACCGGCCTGGCCCGCGGCTACCGCGGCCTGGTGCTGGCCGCCACGGCGACCGCGCCGCGCCGGGTGGCCGACGCGATGCGCGCCCACCCCGAGTACGTGGCCGGCACCCGCCGGGCCGACACCTGGCTGATGCGGGCGATCCCGGGCGCACTGTCCAAGATGGGCGCCGAGGCCGTCCAGGTCGTGGCGCTGCCGGACGGGCGGGCGCTGGCCTTCAAGATCGACGACGGCGGCGAGCGCGCCCGCGGCCCGGTCCTGGCGGCCGCCCTGCGCCGGCTCGGGGTGACCGGAGCGGACGAGACCGTCGAGCGGATCGGCACGGTCCCCCTGCTCGGCGGTGGCGCACCGGTCGGGCAGGTGCGGGCGGTGTTCTAGGCCCTCGTCGGGCGGCCGCCGGCCGTTGCTCGGGGTGCGGTCGGCGCGGGGGCGGTGCACGGTGGACCGGGGGCCGTCGCACAGCTGAGGGAGTCCGCCATGACCGACCATGTGTACCGGGTGACCGAGATCGTCGGGTCCTCGACCGAGAGCGTCGACGCCGCGATCCGCAACGGGGTGGAGCGGGCGGCCCGGACGCTGCGCAACCTCGACTGGTTCGAGGTGTCGCAGGTCCGGGGGCATCTGGAGGACGGCCGGATCAAGCACTACCAGGTCTGCATCAAGCTCGGCTTCCGGCTGGAGGACTGACCGGCTGCACGACAGAGGTCGCTGCACGAAGGGACCGCCGCACGACAGAGGCCGGGGCCCGCGGACGAATCCGCGAACCCCGGCCCCAGGCTGTCCCGACCTACCTCGAACCACCCTGATCGAACGAGATCGGAACGACGGCTCAGTGGCCGCCCTGCTCCGCCAGGCGCTTGATCGAAGCGGTGACCTCGGCCTCGGCCTCGGCGCGGCCGACCCAGTCGGCGCCCTCGACGGACTTGCCGGGCTCCAGGTCCTTGTAGACCTCGAAGAAGTGCTGGATCTCCAGGCGGTCGAACTCCGACACGTGGTGGATGTCGCGCAGGTGCTCCCAGCGCGGGTCGGTCGCCGGGACGCAGAGCAGCTTGTCGTCGCCGCCGGCCTCGTCGGTCATGTGGAACATGCCGATGGCGCGGCACTTGATGAGGCAGCCCGGGAAGGTCGGCTCGTCCAGGATGACCAGGGCGTCCAGCGGGTCGCCGTCCTCGCCGAGCGTGCCCTCGACGTAGCCGTAGTCGGCCGGGTAGCGGGTCGAGGTGAAGAGCATCCGGTCGAGCCGCAGACGACCGGTCTCGTGGTCGACCTCGTACTTGTTACGAGAGCCCTTAGGGATTTCGATAAGGACGTCGAACTCCAACGGTTCCTCCAAGGTAGGGACTGACAGAATCCAAGTGTCTCCTACGGGAGTGAGTGCTTCGGAAAGGGGCCGGTCGGTGGGAGCTGGGGGAGGGGCGGCTCGCCGCCGCAGGGGGACGGCCGCGGGGCTGCTCGGCGTGGCGCTGCTGGTCGCCGGAACGGTGCTGACCCCGGATGGTGCGTATGCGCAGCCATCCCCGACCCCGGGCGGGCACAGCACCGGGCACGGCGAGGGCGACGACCGCGACGGCGGCCGGGACGGCCACGACGCCAAGAAGGACGACCACGGGAAGGGCGTCGCCACGCCCAAGCCGGGTGACAGCCCGAACGCCACGCCCACCCGCCGGTCCGGGCCGCCCGCCGCCGCCCCGACCGCCACCGGCGGCAGCGACTCGCCCGCCGCACGCCCGGTCCCCGCGCCGGGCGCCGTCCTGGCCGCCGCCGAGGACGGCCCGGAAGCCGCCGTCCCCACCACCCAGGGCCTCCAGCAGGCCCTCGTCGCCGCTCTCGCCGACCGCAACCTCGGCGATGTCACCTTCGCCGTCGCGGACGCTGCCGCCGGCCGACTCCTGTACGGCTCCGGGGAGAACACCCCGGCCACCCCCGCCTCCACCACCAAACTGGCCACCTCGATCGCGGCCCTGTCCCTGATCCCCGGCGACACCCGGCTGAGCACCAGGGTGGTCCGCGGCGCCGACCCGGGCACGATCACCCTGGTCGGCGGCGGCGACCCGACGCTCACCGCGCTGCCCGCCGACCAGGTGCAGATCGGCGGACAGCCCGCCGACGCCGACACCGCCCCCGCCTCCCTGGACGCCCTGGCCCGGCAGACCGCCGCCGCCCTCGCGGCCGCCGGCACCACCACGGTCAAGCTGGACTACGACCTGTCGATGTACGCGGGCGACCCGCGGCACAGGAACCACGACGGGCAGAACATCGCCCTGGTCGTCCCGCTGATGCTGGACGAGGCCAAGGTGGACCCGAAGAGCCGGGACGACGCGCCGAACCGCGTCGCCGACCCGGCCGGCGCGGCCGCCGAGGCCTTCGCCGCCCTGCTCAAGGCCCAGGGCGTCACCGTGGAGGGCAAGGCCACGCCCGCCGCCGCCCCGGCCGCCGCCGACGCGCCCGTCCTCGGCCGGGTCGACTCGCCCACGATCGACCGGCTGGTCGAGCGCCTGCTGACCACCTCCGACAACCAGCTCGCCGAGGCGGTCGCCCGCCAGGCCGCCCTCGCCGCCCACCAGTCGGCCAGCTTCGAGGGGGCGGCCGCCGCCGTCACCCAGGAGCTCACCCGGCTCGGCGTGCCGACGGGTGACGTGGTCCTCAACGACGGCAGCGGCCTGCACCTGGGCAATGCGATCCCGCCCGCCGTCCTGGTCCGCCTCCTCTGCCTGGCCGCCTCCGAGCAGCACCCCGCCCTGCGCCCGGTCCTCACCGGCCTCCCGGTCGCCGGCTTCACCGGCACCCTCGGCAAGCGCTACGGCGCCGGCTCCGGCGCCGCCGACGCGGCCGGCCTGATCCGCGCCAAGACCGGCACCCTCAGCGGCGTCAACACCCTCGCCGGCACCGTCGTCGACGCCGACGGCCGCCTCCTCGTCTTCGCCGTCATGACCCGCACCCCCGCCCCCGCCGACACGGCCCGCGCCGCCATGGACCGCATCGCCGCCCGCCTCGCCGGCTGCGGCTGCCACTGACCCGGCCGTCCCCGGCGCCGCCGTGGCCGGTCCGGCATCCGCGGCTGCCGCTGGAGCGCCACGGGTCCCCGGCCGCAGCGGAGTTGGGGTGCCGGTGTGGACGGCGACGATGCGGGGAAGCCGTGTCGCGGGGTGCCGGTGGGGTCGGGGCCGGTGCGGGGAGGTCGTTTCGCGGGATGCCGGGGGAGAGGTGTTCCGTGCGGGTGGCTGCCGTTGGTGGGGGGCAGCACGTACGGTGAGGGCATGACGAGCGCGAGTGGCGGTGCTGACATGGTCGACTGGAACCTCGCGGTCGCAACTGCGACCAGGCTGGTCCGGCCGGGGCCGGAGGTGAGCCGGGCGGAGGCGGCGGCGGTGGTCGCCGAGCTGCGCCGGCACGCCTTGGCGGCGGAGGAGCACGTACGGGCGTTCACCGGTATGCGGTCGTCGAGCCTGGCCCAGGCCGCGGCGACGCCGGTGCTGGTGGTGGACCGCCCCGGGTGGGTGCGGGCCAATGTGGCGGGCTTCCGTACGGTGGTCCAGCCGCTGGTGGAGAAGTTGCAGGCGCGCCGGGCGAACAGCGCGGCGGCCGGGATGCTCGGCACGGTGGGGGAGAAGGCGACCGGCATCGAGGTCGGGGCGCTGCTGGCGTTCCTGGCGACCAAGGTGCTGGGCCAGTACGAGACCTTCGCCCCGGCGGAGCCTTCGCTGGAGGCGCCGGACAGTCCGGCGGCGTTGTTCGACAAGCCGCGGCTGGGGCCGGAGGGCCCCGGGCCGGGCCGGCTGCTACTGGTGGCGCCGAACATCGTGCACGTCGAGCGGGAGCTGGACGTCGATCCGTCCGACTTCCGGCTCTGGGTCTGTCTGCACGAGGAGACGCACCGGACGCAGTTCACGGCGGTGCCGTGGCTGCGTGACCACATCCAGTCCGAGGTGCAGGCCTTCCTCGCGGAGACGGACGTCGACCCGGGCGCGCTGCTGGACCGGTTGCGGGAGGCGGCGGGTTCGCTCGGCGGGCTGCCGGGTGTCGGCGGCCGGGAGGGTTCGTCCTCGTCGAATCTGCTGGAGATCGTCCAGTCGCCCGCGCAGCGCGAGATCCTCGGCCGGTTGACGGCCGTGATGTCGCTGCTGGAGGGCCACGCGGACGTGGTGATGGACGGCGTGGGCCCGGCCGTGGTGCCGACGGTCGCGGAGATCCGGGAGAAGTTCCAGCAGCGCCGGGACCGCGGTGCGAACCGCCTGGACCTGCTGCTGCGCCGGCTGCTGGGCATGGACGCCAAGCTGCGCCAGTACCAGGACGGCGCGGTGTTCGTGCGCGGGGTGGTGGAGCAGGTCGGCATGGAGGGGTTCAACCGGGTGTGGACCTCCCCGAACACCCTGCCGACCAAGGATGAGATCCACGACCCGGCCGCGTGGGTGGCCCGGGTGGCCCGCTGAGCGGCCGCAGCGTGACGCGGACGCGCCGCGAGCCGGGCGGCAAGCGGCGCGCGGCGGTCAAACCCGCTCGTACGAGTGGTCCAATCGGGCAAATGGCGAGTGAAGAAGCGTTTCTTCATTCACCCGAACGTGGGACGGTGGTCGTACCGGTGGCGCGGGTGGCGTAGCGGGTCGCTCCTTTCTGCCACCATCTGTGAGCGCCCGGTAACAGGGCGATCACAGATGGTGTGCGGTTCCCGCCGCCCGCCGCAGTCCTGTCCCCCCTGTCGAGGAGTCGTCCGCCGTGGGCCCTCACCCCGCCGTCGCCGCGATACGCCTGGCCGTTCGCCGCACGCTCTCCGACCTCGCCGCCGAGGCCGGTTCCACCTTCACCGCGCCGGTGCGCCAGCCCCGCGAGCGCCCCGCCGGTGCGCCGCTGGTGGGTGCCGCCGTCGGCACCACCCTGATCGGCAACGCCGCGCGCCACCCGTCCGGACTGCCCCGCACCCCGGCCGCGCCCGGTTCGCCGCTGGTCCTGGTCGCCGTCAGCGGCGGCGCGGACTCGATGGCGCTGGCCATCGCCGCCGCCTTCGAGGCCCCCAAGATCGGCCTGCGGGTCGGCGCCGTCACCGTCGACCACGGCCTGCAGCCCGGCTCCGCCGAGCGCGCCGACCAGGTGGCCGACCGGCTGCGCTCGCTCGGCCTCGACCCGGTCGAGGCGGTCCCGGTGCGCGTCGGCCGCGCCGGCGGCCCGGAGGCGGCCGCCCGGGACGCCCGCTACGCGGCCCTGGACGAGGCCGCCGAGCGCCACGGCGCCATCGCCGTGCTGCTCGGCCACACCCGGGACGACCAGGCCGAGACCGTGCTGCTGGGCCTGGCCCGCGGTTCGGGCGCCCGTTCGCTGGCCGGGATGCCGGCCCAGAAGGGCCGCTACCGCCGTCCGCTGCTGGAACTGGACCGGGCTGCCACCCGGCAGGCCTGTTCCGCCCAGTCGATCCCGGTCTGGGACGACCCGCACAACTGTGATCCCGCCTACACCCGCTCCCGGGTCCGCCACGAGGTGCTGCCGGTGCTGGAGAAGCACCTGGGCGGCGGCGTGGTCGAGGCGCTGGCCCGTACCGCCCGGCTGTTCCGCGACGATGCCGACGCCCTCGACCAGTGGGCCTCTTTGGCGGAACGCGACCTCCGTACGGGCGAGGGCGCCCTGGACGCCGTGAAACTGGCCGAACTGCCGTCGGCCGTGCGCCGTCGGGTGCTGCGCCGGGCCGCGCTGCGCGCGGGCTGTCCGGCCGGGGACCTGTTCGCCCGGCACCTGGAGACGATCGACCTGCTGGTCACCGGATGGCGCGGCCAGGGGCCGCTGCACCTACCCGGGGGCGTCGAGGCCACCCGCAGGTGTGGCACGCTGGTCTTTCGGCGGCAGGGCGACTGACGGGCTGGGCATGCCTCGGGGCAGCCGGCCGCCGGCCACACAGACCCCGAACGTTTGAGGACGTATCCCCGGTGGACCAGAACGACATGGGCGCTGACCTCGCGAAGGTGCTCATCAGCAAGGACGAGATCGATGCCAAGCTCCTCGAGCTGGCAGAGCGTATCGACCGGGACTACGCAGGCAAGGATCTGCTGATCGTCGGCGTCCTCAAGGGTGCCGTGATGGTCATGGCCGACCTGGCCCGGGCCCTGCACTCGCAGGTCACCATGGACTGGATGGCCGTCTCGTCCTACGGGATGGGCACCAAGTCCTCCGGCGTGGTGCGGATCCTGAAGGACCTGGACACCGACATCGCCGGCCGTGACGTCCTGATCGTCGAGGACATCATCGACTCCGGCCTGACGCTGTCCTGGCTGCTGGGCAACCTGGGTTCGCGCGGCCCGGCCTCGCTCGAGGTCTGCACCCTGCTGCGCAAGCCGGACGCGGCCAAGGTCGAGATCGACGTGAAGTACGTCGGCTTCGACATTCCGAACGAGTTCGTGGTCGGCTACGGCCTGGACTACGCGGAGAAGCTGCGTAACCTCCCCTTCATCGGCACCCTCGCTCCGCACGTCTACGGCGGCTGAGAGCGCCGTTCGGGCTATGGGCGGGAACAGTAGGCCGTTCCCGCCCGTTGGACCGGGGGGACAAAGAACAACAGCCGTGTCGCCGTGCTCCCGCCATGGGTGGGTCCGACTGCGGTACGGTCCATTAAACCGCTCTTCACATGAGCACCAATTCGGATGCGCCGGCGGCCCACAGCCACGCGGCGCCGTTGAGTGGCAGGAGGGACGGGGCGGCAACGCCCCGCATGGATGGACGTCAAGCGATACTTCCGTGCGCCGATCATGTGGATCGTGCTGGCCGTCCTCGCCGTCATCGTGTTGATGCAGGTCGTTTCGGACTCGAACGGCTACAAGACGGTGGACACCGGTCAGGTCGTCGCAGCGATCGACGCGCACAACGTCAAGTCGGCGCAGATCACCACCGGTGACTCGAACACGATCAAGATCCAGCTGAAGGACGGCGCAACGCTGCCCAACGCCGGTACGGGCAAGACCCCGTCCGGTGCCAAGTTCCAGGCCTCGTACATCGGCGACCAGGGTGTCGCGATCGCCGACAAGCTTCAGGCCCAGATCAACGACAAGGACTCGAGCACGCTCGCCGAGGGCTACACCGTCAGCCCGGAGAAGCAGAGCACCTTCGTCAGCCTGCTGCTGTCGATGCTGCCGATCGTGATCATCGTCCTGGTCTTCCTGTTCCTGATGAACCAGATGCAGGGCGGCGGCTCCCGCGTCATGCAGTTCGGCAAGTCCAAGGCCAAGCTGCTCACCAAGGACACCCCGAAGACCACCTTCTCCGACGTCGCGGGCGCCGACGAGGCGGTCGAGGAGCTCCACGAGATCAAGGAGTTCCTGCAGGAGCCGGCCAAGTTCCAGGCCGTCGGCGCCAAGATCCCCAAGGGTGTGCTGCTCTACGGCCCGCCCGGTACCGGCAAGACCCTGCTGGCGCGTGCCGTCGCGGGCGAGGCCGGGGTGCCGTTCTACTCCATCTCCGGCTCGGACTTCGTCGAGATGTTCGTGGGTGTCGGCGCCAGCCGCGTCCGCGACCTCTTCGAGCAGGCCAAGGCGAACGCCCCGGCGATCGTCTTCGTCGACGAGATCGACGCCGTGGGCCGGCACCGCGGTGCGGGCCTCGGCGGCGGCCACGACGAGCGCGAGCAGACCCTCAACCAGCTGCTGGTCGAGATGGACGGCTTCGACGTCAAGGGCGGCGTGATCCTGATCGCCGCGACCAACCGCCCCGACATCCTGGACCCGGCGCTGCTGCGCCCGGGCCGCTTCGACCGCCAGATCGCGGTGGAGCGTCCCGACCTCCAGGGCCGGCTGGACATCCTCAAGGTGCACCAGAAGGGCAAGCCGATCGCGCCCGACGTCGACCTGTCGGCCGTCGCCAAGCGCACCCCCGGCTTCACCGGCGCCGACCTGTCGAACGTCCTCAACGAGGCGGCGCTGCTGACCGCCCGTTCGGACAAGAAGCTGATCGACAACAACATCCTGGACGAGGCGATCGACCGCGTCGTGGCGGGTCCGCAGAAGCGCACGCGGATCATGTCCGACAAGGAGAAGAAGATCACCGCGTACCACGAGGGCGGTCACGCCCTGGTCGCGGCGGCCTGCCAGTACAGCGACCCGGTGCACAAGATCACCATCCTGTCCCGCGGCCGGGCCCTCGGCTACACCATGGTGCTGCCGGAGGAGGACAAGTACTCCACCACCCGCAACGAGATGCTCGACCAGCTGGCCTACATGCTGGGCGGGCGTGCGGCGGAGGAGCTGGTCTTCCACGACCCGACCACCGGCGCCTCGAACGACATCGAGAAGGCCACCGCCACGGCGCGGGCCATGGTCACCCAGTACGGCATGACCGAGCGTCTGGGCGCGATCAAGTTCGGCTCCGACAACGCGGAGCCGTTCCTGGGCCGTGAGATGGGCCACCAGCGCGACTACTCGGAAGAGGTCGCCGCGCTGGTCGACGAAGAGGTCAAGAAGCTCATCGAGAGCGCGCACAACGAGGCCTGGGAGATCCTGGTCGAGAACCGCGACGTGCTCGACAACCTGGTGCTGGAGCTCCTCGAGAAGGAGACCCTGAACAAGGAGCAGATCGCCGAGATCTTCGCGCCGATCGTCAAGCGCCCGGCCCGGCCGGCCTGGACGGGTTCCACCCGCCGCACGCCGTCCACCCGGCCGCCGGTGCAGTCCCCGAAGGAGCTGGCGCTCACCAACGGTGCCGCCGCCGCCGTGGGGGACACCGCTCCGGTGGACGTCGTGAAGCTTCCGCCGCTGCCGGCCGCCGAGCCGTCGGCCGAGAGCTGATCCCGGTCCCGTAGGGAAGGGAATGGATGCCGCGTCACCAGGGTTTGTACCCTGGAGGCGCGGCATCCGTGCTGTTCAGCCAGAGTCTTCCCATATGTAAGCGAGGCCCGCATGATCGACCCGGTGACGCTCGACGGTCCGCCCGCCGTCGGGACCTTCGACCAGAAGCGGGCCGAGAACGCCATCCGCGAGCTGCTGCTGGCCGTGGGGGAGGACCCGGACCGCGAAGGCCTGCTGGAGACCCCGGCCCGGGTGGCGCGTGCCTACAAGGAGATATTCGCGGGCCTCTGGCAGGAGCCCGAGGACGTCCTCACCACCACCTTCGACCTCGGCCACGACGAGATGGTGCTGGTCAAGGACATCGAGCTGACCTCGGTCTGCGAGCACCACCTGGTGCCGTTCCGCGGTGTGGCGCACGTCGGGTACATCCCGTCCCCGAGCGGCAAGATCACCGGGCTGTCCAAGCTCGCTCGGCTGGTCGACGTCTACGCCCGCCGGCCGCAGGTGCAGGAACGGTTGACCAGCCAGGTGGCCGACGCGCTGATGCGGATCCTGGAGCCGCGCGGGGCGATCGTGGTGATCGAGTGCGAGCACATGTGCATGTCGATGCGCGGCATCCGCAAGCCCGGCGCCAAGACGATCACTTCATGCGTGCGCGGCCAGCTGCGCGACCCGGCCACCCGGGCCGAGGCGATGAGCCTCATCATCGGTCGATAGGGGCATCTGTCGATAGGGCCATCGGCCGGCAGGGGCATCGGTCGGTAGCGAAACGACTCAGGGCACCTCGTGCTCCGCGTGCTGCGGAGCCGGGGTGCCCAGTGCGTTGCGGCGCTGGGGCATCCGTAGCGTGACCATCCGGCGCCAGCCGTAGGCGCGGTCGTACAGGTAGAGCGCGTGCACCCCGAGGGTGACCAGGGCCAGCTGCCAGCGCGGCCAGCGCAGGATCCGGGCCATCCGGGCGGTGACCGCGAGGCCGACGTCCCGGTGGGTGCGGATCTCGCCCCGGGCGCTGGTCTCCAGGGTGTGCCGGATGTACGGGCCGTGGCCCTCGGCCCGCAGCCGCAGCAGCTCCTCGTGGCAGTACGCGAGGTGGTTGTCCTCGTCGGCGGAGATCATCCGCATCGCCCGGCCGAGCTCGGGGTTGTCCCCGTACACCTTGACCAGCTGGCGCATCTGCTCGGCGGCGCGCTGCTCGGTGACCCGGCTGTGCGCGAGGTAGGTGATGATCTCGCGGTCGGTCAGCGGGACGTCGCTGTTCAGCCGTTCGTGGGAGAGGCCGATGCCCTGGCGCTCCAGCAGCATGCAGTAGTCGGCCTCCTCCGGGACCGCCACCTTGGGCAGGCCGCGCTTGGTCAGCAGCCGGGTGAAGATCCGGCCGTGCTTGCGCTCGTCGGCGCCGTGCCGGGCGACCTTCGGGGCGAGGACCGGATCCCGGGTGAGCGCGGTGATCCGCTCGTTCTCCCAGCCGCCCTGGTCCTCGCCGCCGGCCGCGATGCTGCAGAACAGCTGGTACGCCTGGTCGTTCCGGTAGATCTCGTTGAAGAGCGAGCGGGTGCTCAGCACGGCGCCTCCTGTGCGGATCCGGGGCGGCGCCCGCCGGGAGCGGCGGGCGGACGGCCGCGATACGTTCCCCCGAGCCGCGGGCCGACCGGGCCGACCGGCGGGTAATCACTCCCACGCGTTAGCCGAGGTGCGTGCCCAGCCATTCGAGCGAGGCCGGCAGCTCCTTGATCCAGCTGTCGACGTTGTGCCCGCCGTCGTCCAGGTAGAGCGACTCGACCTTGAACTGCGGGTTGGCCGCCGCGACCCGGGTGGCCTGGTCGACGAACTGGACGGTCTGCGGATAGTCCGACTCCTTGCGGGTGGAGACCACCAGCAGGTTGAGCGTCGGCACCGGCAGGTTCTGCAGCCGCCAGCCGAGGTCGTGCTGCTGGGTCAGCGCCTTGTCGCCGTTGAAGAGGTCGCCGCCGGTGTAGCCGTCCTGGCGCACGGTGAAGTCGCCGTGCAGGCTGGTCGCGCTGCCGAAGACGTTCGGGAAGCGCATCGCCAGGCGCAGCGCGCAGCTGCCCCCGGTGGAGTAGCCGAAGGTGGCCCAGGAGCCGGCCGTGCGGCCGACCCGGTAGGTGCCGAGGACGGCCTCGGGCACGTCCTTGGCGAACCAGGACTCGGTGCGCGGCCCGCCGGGGACGTCCACGCACTCGGTGTCCCGGGACGGGACCACCCCCGGGCGGACCATCACCAGGACGGTCGGCGGCATCTTGCCGGAGCGCTGCAGCTCGTACGCGGTCTGGGGGAGGGACAGGTCCTTGACCAGGTTCAGCGCCGTGCCCGGGTAGCCGGCGATGGCCAGCAGGACGGGGAAGCGGACCAGGGCGAACTTCGGGTCGAAGTACTCGGGCGGCAGGTAGACGAACATCTGGTCGGAGAAACCCGTCTCCTTGCCGCTGACCTGGACCGACTCGATCTTGCCGACCTCCTCGGGCGTGCCCTTCGGCAGGTTGGTGACGGTCTCCAGGCCGCCCTCGTTGGTGGGCTGGATCAGCGCGTCGGCGACCGGGGTGCCGCCCTCGTGGTTCTCGTTACTGGTCAGCGCGAGCTTGGCGCCGCTGTGGCCGAGCAGGTCGTTCCAGGACGTGTAGAACCCGAAGGAGTTGTTCACCGACAGCGCGAGCACGGCCACGATCGAGGCTTGAACGACTGTCAGCAGGCCGAGCCGGCCGAGCACCGGAAGCGGGCGCTGCCGTGCCAGCCGGGGCCAGATCCACAGGGTGGTGACCAGGGCCGCTGCGCCGAGTGCGAGCAGCGAGTTCACCAGCGCGTCGCTGGTCAGTTCCATGTGGTCGGCCTTCCGGTGGGACACTGTCGGGCAGGCTTCATCGTCTGGCGGTCCGTCAGGTCGGGCCACCGCAGCTAGGCTGTCCGGACGCCCGGGCCGGAGCCGGAAGGGCGGGGGGAGTCGCAGGCAACCGGCGCCCTAGAATGCGGCGTCCACCGTACGTATCGCGTCCCGGAGGGTCCTGCCGTGCCACGCTGCGGCGGCCCCCCGGCTCCCACCGCCGGCTCAACCCGCAGCGCGTCCACGGCCCCGGTTTACCGACCGTTTCCGGGTCCTTGGTATGCGCATTGCCTGATGAAGGAATAGGCATGAAGGTCCATCACGCGTCCTCCCCCGGAGGGACCGGACACCGCCCCGCAGCCTCTACGCTGAGCTTCCATGAGCGTTCCCGTGTCCGTTGAGCCGAGCCCCGAGCAGCCGCCGCGCCGTCGCCGTGGCCTGCAGACGCTGCGTTCCCAGGCGGCCGCTGTTCCGAGGGCCTGGCTCCCGGGGGCGGTCGGCTACGCCTGTCTGCTGATCGGGCTGGTCAACATCGCCAGCGCGGTGTTCCCCAAGCTCAGGCACACCAAGATGCACTCCTTCGCCGGGCAGCTGCCGGGCGGCACCACCAGCCTGGCCGCGGTCGGCACGCTGATGGTCGGCATCCTGCTGGTGCCGCTCGCCCACGCGCTGCGCCGGCGCAAGCGGCGGGCCTGGCGGGTGGTCTGCGTGCTGCTGCCGCTCAGCGCCGCGCTGCACATCGTGCGCTGGCACCAGATCGGCCCGGCGGTCGTCTCGCTGGTCGTCCTCGCCGTGATGCTGGTCCACCAGCGCGAGTTCTACGCCAAGGCCGACCCGCGCACCCGCTGGCGGGCGGTGGTCAACCTGGTCGTCATGGGCGTCCTCAGCGTGCTGCTCGGCCTGCTGATCGTGAGCACCCGGACCAAGTACGAGATCGGCCACCCGGGCCTGATCGAGCGCCTTCAGCACGTCGGGTACGGGCTGTTCGGCTTCGAGGGCCCGATCCGCTACACCAACATCCGGATGTCCGACCTGGTCGCCTACCTGCTCGGCGGGCTCGGGCTGCTGACCGCCTTCACCACGGCCTACCTGGCGCTGCGCCCGGGCAAGCCGAAGCCCGAGCTCACCGCCGAGGACGAGGAGAAGGTCCGCGAGCTGCTGGCGCGGCACGGCGAGCGCGACTCGCTCGGCTACTTCGCGCTGCGCCGCGACAAGAGCGTGCTGTTCTCCCCCACCGGCAAGGCCGCGATCTCCTACCGGGTGGTCTCCGGCGTGATGCTCGCCTCCGGCGACCCGGTCGGCGACGTCGAGGCCTGGCCGGGCGCGATCAAGGTGTTCATGGCCGAGGCCCGCGAGCACGCCTGGGTGCCCGCCGTGATGGGCTGCAGCGAGGTCGGCGGCGAGGTCTGGACCCGCGAGGCGGGCCTGGACGCGCTGGAGCTGGGCGACGAGGCGATCGTCGACACCGGCACCTTCTCGCTCGCCGGCCGGGCCATGCGCAACGTCCGCCAGATGGTCAAGCGCATCGAGCGCAACGGCTACTCCTGCAAGGTGCGCCGGGTCTCCGACCTCACCGCGGAGGAGAAGTACCGGATCGCCGACGCCGCCGCCCGCTGGCGCGGCACGGACACCGAGCGCGGCTTCTCGATGGCGCTGGGCCGCTTCGGCGACCCGCTGGACGACGACTGCGTGGTGGTCACCGCCCACAAGGACCCCGAGGAGGGCGAGAGCGGCGACGACCTGAAGGCCGTGCTGCACTTCGTGCCCTGGGGGCCGGACGGCATCTCGCTGGAGCTGATGCGCCGCGACCGCGCCGCCGACCCGGGCCTGAACGAGCTGCTGATCGTCGCCGCGCTGCAGGCGGTGCCCGCGATGGGCGTCCGCCGCGTGTCGCTCAACTTCGCGATGTTCCGCTCGGCGCTGGCCCGCGGCGAGCGGATCGGCGCCGGCCCGGTGCTGCGCGCCTGGCGCGGACTGCTGGTGTTCCTGTCGCGCTGGTTCCAGATCGAGTCGCTGTACAAGTTCAACGCCAAGTTCCAGCCCGAGTGGGAGCCGCGCTTCCTGGTCTTCCCGAACACCCGGGACCTGCCGCGGATCGGCTTCGCAGCGATGCAGGCGGAGGCCTTCATCACCCTCGGCATGCCGCGCTTCGGCCGCAAGCGCCAGCGCGAGGGCCTGATGCCGGTCCCGTCGACCCGCGGGGTCACCGAGGCCGCCTGAGGTACCACGCAGGCCGCCTGAGGGCGCCGAGGCCGCCGCACGAGGCCCCCGCCGGGAATCCCCGGCGGGGGCCTCGTGCGACAACGGCCCTGTTCGATAATGGGGGGCATGAGCAATTCGCCGTCCTTCTCGCTTCCGGCCGGTCTGCCGCGACTCGAGCGCTGCGCCGTGATGGGCGTGGTCAACGTCACGCCCGACTCCTTCTCGGACGGCGGGCTCTGGCACGACCCCGCCAAGGCGATCGCCCACGGGCTCGCCCTGCGGGCCCGCGGCGCGGACCTGGTGGACGTCGGCGGAGAGTCCACCCGGCCGGGCTCGCAGCGGGTGCCCGAGGAGGAGGAGCTGCGCCGGGTGATCCCGGTGGTGCGCGAGCTCGCCGACGCCGGGGTGATGGTCTCCGTCGACACCATGCGCGCCTCGGTCGCCGAGCGGGCCGTCGAGGCCGGTGCCGCGATCGTCAACGACGTCTCCGGCGGGCTGGCCGACCCGGCGATGGCCCGGGTGGTCGCCGAGACCGGCGCGCCCTTCGTGGTGATGCACTGGCGCGGGCAGTCCGCCGACATGGACCGGCTGGCCGTCTACGGCGACGTGGTGCGGGACGTGGTCGCCGAGCTGGCCGGCCGGGTGGACGCGCTGCTGGCGGCCGGGGTCAAGGAGGACCAGCTGATCCTCGACCCGGGGCTCGGCTTCGCCAAGACCGCCGAGCACAACTGGGCGCTGCTCGGCCGGCTCGACGCGCTCACCGCGCTCGGCCGTCCCGTCCTCGTGGCCGCTTCGCGCAAGCGGTTCCTGGGTACGCTGCTCGCCGACCCGGCAACCGGGGAACTGCGCCCGGCCCGGGAGCGCGACGACGCGACGGCCGCGGTGTCGGTGCTGTCGGCCCAGGCCGGAGCCTGGGCGGTGCGGGTGCACGACGTGTCCGGCACGGCGGACGCCGTCCGGGTGGTCGCGGCCTGGCAGCGCGCGGCGCGGCTGGGGTGAGGGAGGGTCTGTGACAGGTGACGGCAGGTTGAGCGGCGGAACGGCCGGGCGGGCCCGCGAGGCGGACCTGGAGGCCGTGCTGGCGGCGAACCGAAGGCTCTACGAGGCGCTGGAACGGGGGGACCTGGAGGCGGTCGAGGAGGCCTGGCTGGGCGCCGCGGACGCCGACGACAAGGGCGGGGTGGTCTGTGTGCACCCCGGCTGGCCGGTGCTGCGCGGCCGGGCGCAGGTGACCCGTTCGTACATGTTGATCATGATGAACACGGAGTACATCCAGTTCTTCCTGACCGATGTCGAGGCCGAGGTCCACGGTGATGTGGCCCTTGTCACGTGCACCGAGAACATTCTGTCCGGCGGCGAGGCGGAGGAGGAGGGCGAGCTCGGACCGCTGGTCGGCGGAAAGGTCGTGTCGACGAATCTGTTCCGCCGTACCCCGGCCGGGTGGAAGCTCTGGTCGCACCACGGTTCACCCGTTCTGACCAGCGGTGACGAGGACGACGAGGACTGATTCCGACGGCTGCGGAAATGTCGTGGCGGGACACCGCCCGGGAATTCCCGAGCGGTCACCGAACGTTCACGTCAATCGCCATTCCGGCGCGCGTGGCGTCGTTTCGCGCCGGGTAGGACGGTCAGGCGTTGTCCGTGCTCGCGGGTAGATTCGAAACGGAGTGGCGGGCGTGCTGCCTGCCTTCGCCCTGCCCGTCCATGCCTTTCTCCGGGCGGGGCCCGTCCGACTGGGAGCAGTGATTCGTTTGCTGGACCGCGTCACCCTGCGGGGGCTGCGTGCCCGGGGCCACCACGGCGTCTTCGAGCGCGAGCGCGTCGAGGGCCAGACCTTCGTGGTCGACCTCGTGCTGTACCTGGACACCCGCCCCGCCGCGTCCGGAGACGACCTCACCCGCACGGCGCACTACGGCATCGTGGCCGAGGAGGTCACCGCGATCATCGCCGGGGAACCGGTCGACCTGATCGAGACCCTGGCCCAGCGCATCGCCGACCAGTGCCTCAAGCACGAAGCGGTCGAGGAGGTCGAGGTCACCGTGCACAAGCCGGACGCCCCGATCACCGTGCCGTTCGACGACGTGACCGTGACCATCCACCGGGGCCGCGCATGACTGCCGCTGCGCGCCCGGCACTCGATGTAGAGGACTATCGATGAGCACCAGCGACCCGACCGCCACGCCGAACGCGTTCGACCTGGAGAGCCGGGTGGACTCCGCCGACACCACCCTGCACAGCCAGCGCTGCGCGGTGATCGCGCTCGGCAGCAACCTGGGCAACCGGCTGGACACCCTGCAGGGCGCCGTCGACGCGCTCGCCGACACCCCGGGGCTGCGGATCAAGGCCGTCTCGGCGGTCTACGAGACCGAGGCCGTCGGCGGCCCCGAGGAGCAGCCCAACTACTACAACGCGGTCGTCGTGCTGCGCACCTCGCTTCCCCCGCGGGACCTGCTGGAGCGCGGCAACGCGATCGAGGACGCCTTCGGGCGGGTGCGGACCGTCCACTGGGGCCCGCGCACCCTGGACGTCGACATCCTGGCCTACGAGGGCGAGCTCAGCGACGACCCCCAGCTGCTGCTGCCGCACCCGCGCTCGCACGAGCGGGCCTTCGTGCTCGCCCCCTGGCTGGACGCGCAGCCGGAGGCCGAGCTGCCCGGGCACGGGCGGGTCGACGCGCTGCTGGCGGGCCTCGGCGGCCCGGACGCGCAGGGCGTCAAGCGCCGCGAGGACATCCGGCTGACGCTGCCGGAGTAGGCCTCGGGGCGCCACCCAGCCCGGAGCGTCTCGGAGGCGAGTTCCCCGCCCCGAGCCGAAGGGGCGCGCCGGTGTCGAAAGGGAGAAGCGAGGGGGCCCGAGGGACGAGGGGCTTGGAGCGACGACCGTCGGCGCCGGGTCGGAGCGTCTCGGAGGCGAGCGGGCGAGTTGGCGAGCGGGCGAGTTGGCGACTGGGCGAGCAACAGCGGAACTCGATCGGGGGCCCGGCCGTACCAGTAGGTGTCCGCTGTTCGCGCGGGTGTCCGCCCGGCTGGGCCCGGTACGGTGGCCTGGCGCCGCCGCGTCGGGTCACCGGGCGGGCGGCCGGCTCTGGTACCCCGGGAAGGACCTCCTCCGAGTGAAGCTGCTTCGCCTCCGCCTGCTGATCGGCATCACCGCCGCCACGACGGCGCTGTCCTGGGCCGGCTCCAAGCTGTGGGCCTCCCTGGGCACGCTGCCGGCGGTGCCGGGTGCGGCGCCGGTGGTGCTGGCGGCGGTGGCGGTGATCCTGCTGGCGACCGCGCTGTCGTTGCGGTCCCGGCTGAAGGCGGTGCGCGAGCGGCAGCACGGCGCGAAGGGCGTCGACCCGCTGCTCGCGGCCCGGGCGCTCGTGCTGGGGCAGGCCAGTGCGCTGGTCTCCGCGGTGGTCACCGGCATCTACGCGGGCGCCGGGATCTACCTGCTAGGGGAACTGGACGTGTCGGCCCGCAAGGATCAGGCCGTCACGGCCGGGTTCGCGGTGCTGGCGGGGGCCGCGGTGATCGCCGCGGCGCTCTGGGTCCAGCACGTCTGCAAGTTGCCGGAGAACCACGACGGTCCGAGCGGCCCGGCGGCGTCCCACCGTTGAGCAGGGCCTTCCTCGTGATCTTGAGTGAGAATCCGGGCACGTGCGGTAAAAACCGCCCCCTGTCAAGGGCAGAAGGGGACCCTGGGCTGACAGGGCCCCAATTCGCACGCTAGTTTCTTGGCATGTCTCGCGGACGCCACCGTCATTCCTCGGTCCTCGGCCGGGTCTTTCCCCCCACCGCCGCCGGCGTACTGCTGGTAGCCGCTCTGGCCGCTCTGCTCTTCAGTCAGGACACCATCCTGGTGCGCTCGGTGGGCATCGCGGCGCTGATCGCGACGCTCGGCTTCGCGCTGCTGCTGCGCCAGCGGGACAAGGCGGCCCGGGCGGCCGCCGAGATGTCCGCGGCGCAGCGGATGCGGGCCGAGGAGCGGTTCGAGGAGCAGCTGGCAGAGGCCGAGTACGCGGCGGAGGTCGCCGAGGAGCGGGCCACCCGGTTCGGGCGGCGGCTGACAGCGGAGAAGTCGCGGCTGGCGAAGGCCGAGACTGAGATCGCCCGGCTGCTGCGGGAGCGGGCCGTCACGGTGGCCGAGCAGGCGCTCAAGGAGGCCGAGGCGGCCCAGCGGGCCCTCGCCGCGAGCCGTCCCAAGTATCCGGCCAGTCCGGCCGCGTACGTGCGGGCGGCGGCCGTGCTGCGGCTGCTGGAGCGCCGTGCGGCGGAGCAGGAGGCACGGCGGGCGCGTACGGCGGGCGCGGCGGTCGCGCTGCGGGCGCGTACCGCCCCGGCTGCCCAGGCCGCGCCGGCGCCCGTGCCGGTGGCCGTGCCCGCCCCGGTGGCGCCCGCGGTGCCCGCCCCGGTGGCGCCCGCGGTGCCCGCGCCGGCCCCGGCGCCGGAGGCCCGGTCCGCGGAGGCCCAGCCGCCGGTGCGGCCCGCCCCGGTGCGCCCGGCGCTGACGGCGACGGTCGGTCAGCTCGGCGGGACGCCGGCCGTCCGGGCCGCTGCGCCCGCACCGGCGGAGCGGCAGCGGCCGCGGCCGGCGCAGTCCGGGCAGGCGCGCGGGCAGGGGTTCAGCTTCTTCGGGCGCGGCGCGGGTGCGTCGGCCCGCCCGGCGGCCCCGACGGCCCCGGCGCCGGCGGTGGGCAGCGTCGCCGAGCTGGGGGAGCGGACCGACCTGGCGGACGTGGTGGGTGACGAGGCGGTGGCCGCGAAGGCCCGGGCCGAGGCCCTGGCGGCGGAGCCGGCCGTGGCGCGGGACGACGCGCGGGCGCCGCAGCAGGCCGAGCGGCCGCAGCAGAACGTGTCGCAGCAGGGCGCGCCGACCGTGGTGGACCTGACGCCGGAGGACGAGACCGAGCTGATCCAGCTGCCGGAGCTGCGCGCCTCGCGCTGAGACGGGTGGACGAAAGCCGCGGCGCGGGAAGTCGGACGGACCGACTTCCCGCGCCGCGGCGTTGTCAGGGTGCGGCAGATCTGTCAGGGGGGTGCGTCAGATCTGTGCGGGGTGCGTCAGATCTGGACGCCGAAGTCCTGGGCGATGCCCGCCAGGCCGGAGGCGTAGCCCTGGCCGACGGCGCGGAACTTCCACTCGGCGCCGTTGCGGTAGAGCTCGCCGAAGATCATCGCGGTCTCGGTGGCGGCGTCCTCGGAGAGGTCGTAGCGGGCGATCTCGGCGCCGCCGGCGGCGTTCACCACGCGGATGTAGGCGTTGCGGACCTGGCCGAAGCTCTGGCCGCGGGCGGTGCCGTCGTAGATGGTGACCGGGAAGGTGATCTTGACGGCCTCGGCGGGCAGGCCGGCCAGGTTGACGTTGATCGACTCGTCGTCGCCGGCGCCCTCGCCGGTGCGGTTGTCACCGGTGTGCACGACGGTGTTGTCCGGCGTGCTGGTGTTGTTGAAGAAGACGAAGTGGGCGTTGGACAGCACCTTGCCGTCCGCGTTCAGGACGATCGCGCTGGCGTCCAGGTCGAATTCGGCGCCGGTCGTGGTGCGGACGTCCCAGCCCAGGCCGACGGTGACCGCGGACAGGCCGGGGGCCTCCTTGGTCAGCGAGACGTTGCCACCCTTGGAGAGGCTCACTGGCATGGCGATTGCTGTCCCTTCGTTCGCTTGCGCTTTCGCTTTGCGCATTTCCCCGGGACAACGCAATACCGGGGCGGCTTGGTTCCGTAGGGTCAGTGAATTCTTCGTGGGCGCGAATGCCGGGGCAAAGACCGGGCAAAGAGAGGCATCAGATCCGGCGGAACCGGCCCTGCAGCGACCAGACGTTCGGGTTGTCGGCCAGGTCGGGGTGCATGTCGAACAGGTCCGCGAGGGTGTCCTGGAGGAAGTCCCGGGCCTCGCGCCGCAGGTCGCTGTGGCGGATCACGGCCGGCGGCTCGTCCGGCAGCCAGGTCGCGGTGACCTCGACCCAGTTGAAACGGCGGGCGAAGCGCAGCAGCTCGGTGTTCTGGGTGAAGTCGAGGTCGGCGGTCTGCACCCGGGCGGCCCGGCTGCCGTCCGGGTCGCGGTCCAGCTCCTCGGCGATGTCGCACAGCGCCCAGGCGAAGTCGAGCACCGGCACCCAGCCCCAGGCGGTGGACAGCTCGGCGCCCTCGGCGTCCAGGTAGACGTCGCCGCAGAACAGGTCGTACCGCAGGGCGTGCACGGACGCGGTGCGGTAGTCCGTCTGCGGGGGGTCGGGGAAGCGGTTGGAGAGGGAGTAGCCGAGCTCGATCACGTACGCCATTGTCGGGGGTCCGGGCGCGTGGCGGTAACCGGCACACCCCGCCCCGAGCGGCCCCCGCCCACGTCGGGTCCGAGCGCCCCGGAGGCGAGGGGGCGAATAACTGCGTGACCGGGCGGGCCGGGCGCGGGATGATGGGCGCATGCCCGAGCCCATCCGCGTACGGGGGTCGGTGGTCGTCCCCGACGCCGAACTCGTCTGGCGCTTCTCGCGTTCCTCCGGCCCCGGTGGCCAGCACGTCAACACCACCGACTCCAAGGTCGAGCTGCGCTTCGACCTGGCCTCCACCCGGGCGCTGCCCGAGGTGTGGCGCGAGCGTGCCCTGGAGCGGCTGGCCGGGCGGCTGGTGGACGGGCGGGTGCTGGTGGTCCAGGCCTCGGAGTTCCGCTCGCAGTGGCGCAACCGGGAGGCGGCCGCGGCCCGGCTGTCGGCGCTGCTGACCGAGGCGTGTGCGCCGCCGCCGAAGTCCCGGCGGGCGACGAAGCCGAGCCGGGGGATGGTCGAGCGCCGGCTGTCCAACAAGCGTCAGCGCTCCGAGGTGAAGCAAGGCCGCCGGGCGCCGCGGGGCGGCGAGTAGCTCCGCTCCAGGGTGGCGAGTGGCTCCGCCCGGGGTGGCGAGGAGCCGGCAGCTCAGCCCAGGGTGCGGTAGCCGCCGTGGAAGTAGAGCAGCGGACGGCCGCCGGGGTCGGGCACCACGGCCTCCAGGACGCGGCCGAGCAGCAGGGTGTGGTCGCCCGCGGGTATCCGCTGTTCGGTGCGGCACTCGACGGTGGCCAGCGCGCCCTCGACCAGCGGGGCGCCGGTGCGCGGGCCGCGGTGGTGCGCGGTGTCCGCGAACAGCAGCCGGTCGCTGAGCCGGCCCTTCATGGCGAAGCGCGAGCCGATCGTCCTCTGTCCCTCGGTCAGTACCGAGACCGCCCAGGTGTCGATCCGGGAGAGCACCTCGTCCATCCGGGAGTCCTCGCGGACCGAGATCAGCACCAGCGGCGGCTCCAGCGACACGGAGAGGAAGGACGTGGCGGTCATGCCGATGTCCTCGCCGTCCTCCGGGTCGTGGACGGTCACCAGGCTCACGCCGGCGGCGAGCTGGGAGAGTGCTGCCCGGAACTCGTCGGGCGTGGCGTGGGGGGCAGCTTCGGGCTGCGGGGACGGGTGCACGTACCGCACGGTAGTCGTCACCCGCGGGAAACGGCATCGGGCCTTGGTCGTAGGACCGGCGACGCACCGGCGGAGTTGCGGTCGCGATCCGGACTCACCCTCAGGAGTGAAGCGGGCGGACCGCCGGATGCAGTCGGCTTCAGTCGGCGGCCGATGCGGTCGACCAGGGGAAATGTTCCGATAGCGCTTGATGTCCAGCTATGGGGCGGATGAACTGATTAAGGGCGCATTAGTGTCGTGTGATTTAAGTCACAAGTGGCGGCCTATTGCTGACCGAGCGTGCCGAACGCTGTGCTCCCTGTGATTCAGTTCTTCTGGCAATCGGACGATAACCAATCAAGAACTATCCGAAGCAGCCGGGGAGCCCCCGCATGGAAGCCGAGTCGGAGCCGTACGTCCGTCTCGCGACCCTCCGCACCTTGCACCGGGTCGTGGCGGACCTCAACGCTGCCCGCAGCCTCGCGGGCACGCTGCAGGCCGTCGTCGAGGGCGCGGTGCACGGGCTCGGCTTCGACGCCGCCGCGGTCAGTCTGGTCCGCCCGGACGGCGACCTCGTGGTGGCGGCCGTCTGGGAGCTGGAGGAGAGCCCGATGGGCGGCCCCTCCGTGCTGCTCGGCCAGGTCGGCTCCCGGGAGTCCTGGGACCGGCTGCTCGGCGTCAGCGACCACTGGGGCACCCTGCGCTTCCTGCCGTACGACCGCGGCTGGGCCGTCGCCAGCGACATCCCGCGCTGGATCGGGGACAGTCCGCTGCCCGTGTACGCCAACGACTGGCACCCCGCCGACGGGCTGCTCGCCCCGATGTACAGCGCCGGCGGCGACCTGCTCGGCGTCCTCTCGGTGGACCGCCCGCGCAGCGGCAAGCGGCCCGGGGCCTGGACCCGCGAGGCCCTGGAGATGTTCTCGCTGCAGGCCTCGATCGCGATCGGCAACGCCCGGCTGCGGGCCGAGATGCAGCGCGCCCTGGCCCGCCTGGAGAAGGAGCAGCAGGCGCTGCGGGCCAGCGAGGAGAGCTTCCGCCAGGCCTTCGAGTACGCGCCCAGCGGGATGGCCATCACCGAACTGCACGGCGCCGGGCGCGGCCAGCTGACCCGGGTCAACGACGCGCTCTGCCGGCTGCTCGGCCGCCCCCGCGCGGTGCTGCGCCAGCAGAGCTTCGCCGACCTCGTCCACCCCGACGACCGCGCCCTGCTGGAGCGCACCAGCGCCGAGAGCGGCCGGGCGGAACTGCGGCTGTCCCGGCGCGACGGCGGCTACCAGTGGGTCTGCCTGCGCAACTCGATCGTGGCGGACGCGGCCGAGGGGCCCAGCTTCCTGCTCACCCACGTCGAGGACATCGAGGACCGCAAGCGGCACGAGTTCCAGCTCGCCCACCGGGCCAGCCACGACGCGCTCACCGGCCTGCCCAACGGCGCCGAGCTCAAGGCCCGGCTGGCCCGCCGGCTCTGCTCCCAGCCGCAGCCGGTCGGCGCCGCCGCCGGCCCGGCCGAGGCGGCCTACCCGCCGCCGTACGGCTACCCGGCCGACTCCTACAGCGCGCACGCGGCCCACGACGGGCTGGAGGGCGCGGACCCGTACGCTGCGGCGGTGCACGGCTACGGGCTGCCCGAGGGCGGCCTGCCGCCCGGCCTCGGCCCGGGCTACGGGGAGCACGTGCACGCGGTGGTCCCGGCCGACCACGGGCCGGGCGGCGACGTCTGGTCCGCCCCGTTCCGCTCCGGCGGCGCGGCCGCGTCCGACAAGGGCCTCGCGGTGCTCTTCTGCGACCTGGACGGCTTCAAGTCGATCAACGATCGGTTCGGCCACAACGCGGGCGACGCGGTGCTGGTCGAGGTCGCCCGGCGGCTGAGCCAGGCCGTCCGGGACGGCGACACGGTGGCCCGGCTCGGCGGCGACGAGTTCGTGGTGCTGGCCGACGGCATCGGCCGGGAGGAGGGCAAGGACCTCGCCCACCGGCTGCGCAACGCGATCATCCCGCCGATGCGGATCGACGGGCGGGCGATGCGGGTCGGGGTGAGTCTCGGGATCGGCTGGGCCGGCTGCGGGATGAGCATCGAGGAGGTGCTGCACACCGCCGACGAGCGGATGTACGACGAGAAGCGCGCCCGCGGCGGGGCGGTGCGCGGGGCGCGCGGCGAGCGTTCGCACCGGCGCGCGGGCTGAGACCGCACGCGGTTGGCGCCGGTCGCGCGCGGCCCGGGTGCCGGGTTACCCGCGAGTTGTCAAGGGTTCTTTTCCCGCTGTCAGGTACGGCAGGTAGGGTGCCCGGTACGACAGCGTCCATGATCTGCGCCGCAGCCCGGCGGCGCGCACCCGGATGGGGGAACAGACCACCGTGACGACCGCCGGCAGCAACGGAGTGCCCGAGGGCCAGGGGGGCGGTGCCCCGCAGGACGACGACCCGTTCGGCTACCTCTACCGCCCGGCCGACGGCTCCACCGGGCAGCCGGCCGAGCCGCAGCAGGGGGTTCCCCGGACGTCGTACAACCGCCCGATGGAGGTCGGGCGCGCACAGTACGGCTACGGCTACCCGCCCCGAGCACAGCAGCAGCAACAGCAGCAGCCGTACGGCCAGCCGGGTATGCCGCAGCAGGGGTACCCGGGCGGTCAGCCGCAGGCCCCGTACGGTCAGCCCGGCGTGCCGCAGCAGCCCGAGTACGGCGCCGCGCCCACCCAGCAGACCCGCTACGCCGAGCACTCCCGGCCGCAGCCGGGGGACGAGCGGCCGAGCAGTGGCCGGAGCAAGGGCGCGGTGATCGGCGCGGTCGCGGTGGTCGCGGCCATCGCGATCGGCGCCGGGATAGCGCTCTCCACGGGCGACCCGGACGGCGACAAGACCGCCAAGGGCGGCACCGCCACCACCGCCCCGCCGGGCCCCACCACCCCGGGGCCGACCGCCTCGACCGCGAGCGGCTCCCCCTCGGCGAGCGCCACCGTCGTCTCCGGCCCGTCGACCGTGGACGCGAGCCAGCTGCAGGGGCAGAACGCGCCGTCCGGCAACAGCGTCAAGGGCGCCAAGTCGGCGGACGGCAACTACCTGACGCTCCAGCAGGGCGGCTCGGTGACCTGGAACGGCGAGGTCGCCACGGCCGGGACGTACAAGCTGACCGTGCGCTACAACAACACCGGTGCGCTCGTGCAGGGCGCGGCCTCGGTGAACGGCAAGGACTGGCCGAGCGGGCTGGGGTACAAGAACTGGGCGCCCGGCAGCAAGGACCCGTCGTCGAACTGGTTCACCACCTGGATACTCCCGCAGTTCCAGGCCGGGGCGAACTCGGTCACCTTCACGGCGCCCTCCGGGCCCATCCTGATCGACCAGATCACCATCGAGCCCAACGGCTGATCCGGCCTTCCGCAGGACACACCACGGCCGCCCGTCCCCGTCGGGGGAGGGCGGCCGTCGGCGTCGCTCAGGCGGGCTTGACGGTGGAGAACCTCTCGCCGCCGAGGACCCAGCGGCCGCGGCGCATCACGGCGACCAGGTCGAGGCTCTCGGAGTCGACCACGACGAGGTCGGCGAGCTTGCCGGTCTCCAGCGTGCCGATGGAGTCGCTCAAGCCGAGCAGCCGGGCCGGGGTGGCGGACAGCGACTCGACGGCCTGGCGGAGGGTCAGGCCGTTGACCGTCACCGAGCGCTTGAACGCCACGTCCAGGGTGAGGGTCGAGCCGGCGATCGAGCCGCCCTCGACCAGCCGGGCGACGCCGTCCTTGACTTCGACCTGGAGGGGGCCGAGGGGGTAGAGGCCGTCGCCCATGCCGGCGGCGCCCATGGCGTCGGTGATCAGGGCGACGCGGGCGGGGCCGGCGGTGCCGTA
>NZ_JBVIRY010000041.1:0-74096 GCF_055575795.1 Kitasatospora sp. NPDC034023 | reverse complement strand
AAGGAACGGACGCTTCCTTCGGACCGCCTTCCAGCGGACCCTCCGGGCTTCGTTCTTTCGTGTTTCCAGCTTATCAGATGTTTTCCGCTCCGTTTTCCGGAGTTTCTTTCATCCAATCGGCTTTTTGCCTTTCGGCGCTCCCGAACTCTACCAGAGTTTCTCGGGCCGTTTTCCCCGGTTGTTCTCGAATTCAGATTCGAGCCAGTTTCCGAGGGGCCGTCCCGTGGGGCAACCCGGAGAACACTACGCACCGGGCCGCCCCACGTCAAACCGACCTCGGCCGGGGACGAACGAGCGTCAGGGCTCGACGAGCGAGCGTCAGACCTCGACCACGACCGGCAGGATCATCGGCCGGCGGCGGTAGTTGTCCGCGACCCACTTACCGATGGTCCGGCGGACCAGCTGCTGCACCTGGCGGGGCTCCAGCACCCCGTCGCTCGCCGAACGGTCCAGGGCTTCCTGGAGCTTGGCGACGACCGGGACGAACGCGTTGTCGTCGATGCCGGAGCCGCGGGCCTGAATGGTCGGGCCGCCGACCATCTTGCCGTTGGTCGAGTCGACTGCGACGAAGACCGAGATGAAGCCCTCCTCGCCGAGGATCTTGCGGTCCTTGAGCGAGGCCTCGCTGATGTCGCCGACCGAGGCACCGTCCACGTAGACGTACCCGGCCTGCACCTTGCCGACGATCCGGGCGACGCCGCCCTCCAGGTCGACGCAGACGCCGTCCTCGGCGATGACCACGCGGTTGCGCGGCACCCCGGTGGCGACGCCCAGCTCGGCGGCCGCGCGCAGGTGGCGCCACTCGCCGTGGACCGGCATCAGGTTGCGCGGCTTGCAGATGTTGAAGAAGTAGAGCAGCTCGCCGGCCGAGGCGTGGCCGGAGACGTGCACCTTGGCGTTGCCCTTGTGCACGACCTTGGCGCCCCAGCGGGTCAGGCCGTTGATCACCCGGTAGACGGCGTTCTCGTTGCCCGGGATCAGGGAGGACGCCAGGACGACGGTGTCGCCCTCGACGATGCGGATCTGGTGGTCGCGGTTGGCCATCCGGGACAGCGCGGCCATCGGCTCGCCCTGCGAACCGGTGCAGATCAGCACGACCTCCTTGTCCGGCAGGTCGTCCAGCTGCTTGACGTCCACGACCATGTTGCCGGGGACCTTCAGGTAGCCGAGGTCGCGGGCGATGCCCATGTTGCGGACCATCGAGCGGCCGACGAAGGCGACCTTGCGCTTGTACTCGTGCGCGGCGTCCAGGACCTGCTGGATGCGGTGCACGTGGCTGGCGAAGGAGGCGACGATGATCCGCTTGTCGGCGTTCGCGAAAACGTTTCGCAGCGCCGCCGAGATGTCGCGCTCGTGCGGGATGAAGCCGGGGACCTCGGCGTTGGTGGAGTCCACCAGCAGCAGGTCCATGCCCTCCTCCGCCAGCTTGGCGAAGGTCGGCAGGTCGGTGAGGCGGCCGTCGAGCGGCAGCTGGTCCATCTTGAAGTCACCGGTGGCCACGACCATGCCGGCGGGGGTGCGGACGGCCACGGCGAGGGCGTCCGGGATGGAGTGGTTGACCGCGATGAACTCGCAGTCGAAGGGGCCGATGCGCTCGCGCTCGCCCTCCTTGACCTCCAGCACGTACGGGCGGATCCGGTGCTCGGCGAGCTTGGCCTCGATCAGGGCCAGGGTCAGCTTGGAGCCGATCAGCGGGATGTCCGGGTTCTCCCGCAGGAGGAACGGGACGGCGCCGATGTGGTCCTCGTGGCCGTGGGTGAGGACGATGCCGTCGACCTTGTCGAGGCGGTCCCGGATGTAGCTGAAGTCCGGGAGGATCAGGTCCACGCCGGGCTGCTCGTCCTCGGGGAAGAGGACGCCGCAGTCGATGATCAGGATGCGGTCCCCGTACTCGAGGACCGTCATGTTGCGGCCGATCTCGCCGAGGCCGCCAAGCGGAGTGATACGGAGGGCGCCCTCCTTCAGGGCCGGGGGCGCGCCGAGCTCAGGATGCGGGTGGCTCAAAAGACTCTCCTCACGACGCACGCCATATGCCCGGGGTCCTCCCCTGGAGACATATGGCGTGCGTACTCAGTGTCGTTTCCTACTGGGTCCGGGTGTGTGCACTCGCGCCTTCGGTCCGGTCCAGCGACGGACCCGGGGAGGTCCGGCGAGCCGGGGCGCGCACGTCTGTGTCTGCTACAGGTGTACCCCGCCGGCGGCGAGATCCTGCTTCAATTTCGCGATCTCCTCGGGCGTCGCGCCGATCAGCGGCAGCCGCAGCGGGCCGGCCGGCAGGCCTTGGAGCTCCAGGGCGGCCTTGGTCAGGATCACGCCCTGGGTGCGGAACATACCGCTGAACACCGGCAGCAGGCGCTGGTGGACGCTGGTGGCCTTGACCACATCGCCCGCCAGGTAGGCGTCGACCATCGCGCGCAGCTCGCCGGCCACGACGTGCCCGACGACGCTGACCACGCCGACGGCGCCGACGGACAGCAGCGGCAGGTTCAGGATGTCGTCGCCGGAGTACCAGGCCAGGTCGGAGCGGGCGATCGCCCAGGACGCGGCGCCGAGGTCGCCCTTGGCGTCCTTGTTGGCGACGATCCGGGGGTGCTCGCCGAGGCGGACCAGCGTCTCGTGGCTCAGCGCCACCGCGCTGCGGCCCGGGATGTCGTACAGCATGACCGGCAGCTCGGTGGCGTCGGCGAGGGCGACAGTGTGCCGGTACAGGCCCTCCTGCGGGGGCTTGCTGTAGTACGGCGTGACGGCCAGCAGGCCGTGCGCGCCGGCGGCCTGCGCCTGCCGGGCCAGCTCGATGCTGTGGTGGGTGTCGTTGGTGCCGACGCCGGCCACCACGTGGGCGCGATCCCCGACCGCCTCCACCACGGCGCGGACCAGTCGGGCCTTCTCGGCATCGCTGGTGGTCGGGGACTCACCGGTGGTGCCGTTGACGACGAGGCCGTCGTTCCCGGAGTCGACGAGGTGCGTGGCGAGGCGCTGGGCGCCGTCGAGGTCGAGTCCGCCGTCGGCGGTGAACGGGGTGACCATCGCGGTCAGGACCCGGCCGAACGGCGTCTGGGGGGTGGAGGTCGGAGCCATGTGTCCAAAACTACTCGTAGGCGGTGGGGCGGTATCCACACCGGTCCAGGGTTCGGACAGGGGGCAGCGGCGATGAGCGGTGGAAACAGGCGGTGAAGTGGGATTCCGGTGCTGCCCGCTCGGGGGTTCGGCCAGCACCGGAATCCGTGCTCACGAATGTAGGGAGCGGCTAGAAAAGCCGCAATCCAGACATGCCAGACACTCAGCCCATATGCCTGTCGTCCCAGGTCAGGGGGCGACTCGGCCGTGCTTCTCGAAGGCCGCATGGGTGAGCGGCATGAGCCGCGCCCACTGCTCCTCCATCTGCTCGGCGACCATCTCGATCTCGCGCTGCGGGAACGACGGCACCGCCGAGTTCTCCCGCCTGGTCCGCAGCGACAGGAAGTGCATCAGCGAACGCGAGTTGCAGGTCGCGTACATCGAGGAGAACAGGCCGACCGGCAGCACCGCGCGGGCCACCTCGCGGGCCACCCCGGCCGCCAGCATCTCCTGGTAGCGGGCGTAGGACTCGCGGTACGCGGCCTCCATCGCCTCGGTGGTGGTCTTGTGCTGCTCGGGCGTGCCCTCGGTGAACTCGTACTTGCCCGGGCGGCCTTCCTGGACCAGCTTGCGCTCCTCGGCCGGGACGTAGAAGACCGGCTGCAGCTCGCGGTAGCGGCCGGACTCCTCGTTGTACGACCAGCCGCTGCGGTGCCGGTGGAACTCCCGGAACACGAAGATGGGCGCGCTGATGAAGAAGGTCATCGAGTTGTGCTCGAAGGGCGTGCCGTGCCGGTCGCGCATCAGGAAGTTGATCAGACCCTTGGACTTCTCCGGGTCCTGCGAGAGCGCCTCCAGGGACTGCTCCCCCGCGGTCGAGACACGGGCCGCCCAGATGACGTCCGAGTCGGCGGCGGCGCTGCGGACCAGCTCCACCGTCACGTCGCTGCGGAAGCTGGGGGCCGTCGGTTCGTCGCTCACGCGTTGCTCCTTGCGGGTTCGGTGCTGTGCAGCTTGATGGCGTGCTGCATGGTCTTGCGGGCGCGCGGGGTGTCACCGGCGTCGGCGTAGGCCACCGCGAGGCGGAACCAGACCCGCCAGTCGCCCGGCGCGACCTCCGCCTCCTCCTGGCGGCGGGCGAAGACCGCGTCGGCCGAGGCCCGGTCGATCCGCCCGCCCGTACTGCGCTTCAGCTCGTCCACCGGCAGGCCGCCCTCGGCCTCCAGCTCGCGGGCGAGCCGCTCGCTGTCCCGCCCGAAGCGGACGGTCTGACGCAGGAACCAGACGCCGATCACCGGGATGACGAAGGCGCAGACGCCGATGCCGATGCCGAGCGGCTTGCCGGTGGCGATCAGCTGGACGCCCTCCCCCACGCAGAGCAGGGCGACCAGCAGCAGCACGCCGGACAGGGCGAAGAAGCCGGTACGGGAGGTCATGACACGCTCCTGGAAGTCACCACGGTCACAGGTCCAGGAAGTGCTCGAGGCCGAAGGTCAGCCCCGGCGTCTCGACGACCTTGCGCACGCCCAGCAGGATCCCCGGCATGAAGCTGCTGTGGTGCAGCGAGTCGTGCCGGATGGTGAGCGTCTCGCCGGTGTCGCCGAACATCACCTGCTGGTGGGCCAGCAGGCCGCGCAGCCGGACGGCGTGCACCGGCACCCCGTCCACGTCCGCGCCGCGCGCGCCGGGCAGGCTGTGGGTGGTCGGGTCCTGCTGCGGCGGGCGGCCGGCCTCGGCCCGGGCGGCCGCGATCAGCTGCGCCGTCCGGGTGGCGGTGCCGCTGGGGGCGTCGGCCTTGCGGTCGTGGTGCAGCTCGACCACCTCGACCGACTCGAAGTACCGGGCGGCGATCTGGGAGAACTTCATGCCGAGGATCGCGCCGATGGAGAAGTTCGGCGCGATCAGCAGGCCGAGCTCCGGGGCCTGGTCCAGCCGGCCGCGGACGGTGGCGAGCCGCTCGTCCGTCCAGCCGGTGGTGCCGGTGACCACGTGGATGCCGTGCCGCAGGCAGTAGTCGAGGTTGCCCATCACCGAGTCCGGGTGGGTCAGCTCGACGACGACCTGCGCCCCGGCCTCGGTCAGCTCCTCCAGCTTCGACCCGCGGCCGAGGGTGGCCACCAGGTCCAGGTCCGGAGCGGCCTCGACGGCCTTGACCGCCTCGGAGCCGATCCGGCCCTTGGCGCCGATCACGGCGACACGCAGCGTCATGGGGAAACGTCCTCTCACACCAGCAGATCGGCGAGCTTGGCGGCCCGCTTGTCGTTGACCGGGCCGATCAGCGCCAGCGACGGCCGGTACGCGCCCAGCACATCACGGGCGACCTCGTGGACGTCCTCCAGGGTCACCTCCGCGATCCGCTCCAGCATCTCGTCCACCGACAGGTGGTGCCCGTAACTGAGCTCGGCCTTGCCGATCCGGTTCATCAGCGAACCGGTGTCCTCCATGCCGAGCACGGTGGAGCCGGAGATCTGCCCGATCGCGCGCTGCAGCTCCTCCTCGGTGATGCCCTCGGCGACCACCTTGGCCAGCTCGGTGCGGCAGATCCGCAGCACCTCCTCGACCCGCTTGGGCTGGCAGCCGGCGTAGATGCCGAACAGGCCGCTGTCCGCGTACGACGAGGAGTACGAGTAGACCGAGTACGCCAGGCCGCGCTTCTCGCGGACCTCCTGGAACAGCCGGGAGCTCATCCCGCCGCCCAGGGCCGCGTTGAGCACGCCCATCGCCCAGCGGCGCTCGTCGTGCCGCGGCACGCCGGGCACGCCCAGCACCAGGTGGGCCTGCTCGGTGGAGCGGTTGAGCACCTCGACCTTGCCGGCCGTCCGCAGCGCCTTGACGCCGCGACGGGCCTCGGCGGGGGCCGCGGTGGAGCGGGCCAGCACCGGGGCGAAGGCCTGCTCGACCTGCTTGACCACCTTGCGGTGGTCGAGGTTGCCGGCCGCCGAGACGACCAGGTGCTCGGGGCGGTAGCGGCGGTGGTAGAACCCGGCGATCTGGTCCCGGGTGAGCGTCTTGATGGTC
Source organism: Kitasatospora sp. NPDC034023 (assembly GCF_055575795.1). Taxonomy (NCBI): domain Bacteria; kingdom Bacillati; phylum Actinomycetota; class Actinomycetes; order Kitasatosporales; family Streptomycetaceae; genus Kitasatospora; species Kitasatospora sp. NPDC034023. The sequence goes on along the minus strand of NZ_JBVIRY010000041.1, from coordinate 68,021 downwards.
TCCTGGGTGCCGAGGATCGGGCGGCCGAGCGGGCCGCTGCCGAAGATCACCTTGGCGAACAGGTCGTGCACCACGTCGCCCGGGTCGTCCTCGGCCATCGCCATCTCCTCGAGGATGACGCCGCGCTCGGCCTCCACGTCCTCGGTGCGGATCAGCGAGCCGGTGAGCATGTCGCAGACCACGTCGATGGCCAGCGGCAGGTCGGTGTCCAGGACCCGGGCGTAGTAGCAGGTGTTCTCCTTCGCGGTGAAGGCGTTCATCTCGCCGCCGACCGCGTCCAGGGCCGCCGAGATGTCCAGCGCGCTGCGCCGCTCGGTGCCCTTGAAGAGCAGGTGCTCCAGGTAGTGGGTAGCGCCGTTGAGCTGCGGGGTCTCGTCCCGCGAGCCGACGCCGACCCAGATGCCGAAGGTCGCGGAGCGCACCGTCGGCAGGGTCTCGGTGACGACCCGCAGGCCGCCGGGGAGGACGGTGCGGCGCACCGTGCCGGCGCCGTCGACGCCCTTGAGCAGGGTCCGGGTGGTGCCGGGACGCTGCTTTACCGCCGGGGCCTGCGCCACGGGGGGTACCTCCAGAGGAAACGCACGTGGCGAAGGCACGTACGGACGAAAGCGTGGACAACGGGGTGCGGCCCGCACGCCGCGAGGCGTACGGGCCGCAGGGGTCAGCTAGCGGCGCTTCACTCGGAAGCGGCCTCGCCGCCTTCCTCGCCCTCGACGACCGGGATCAGCGAGAGCTTGCCGCGCGGGTCGATCTCGGCGATCTCGACCTGCACCTTGGCGCCGACGCCGAGAACGTCCTCGACGTTCTCCACGCGCTTGCCGCCGGCCAGCTTGCGGATCTGCGAGATGTGCAGCAGGCCGTCCTTGCCCGGCATCAGCGACACGAACGCGCCGAAGGTCGTGGTCTTGACCACGGTGCCCAGGTAGCGCTCGCCGACCTCCGGCATGGTCGGGTTGGCGATCTGGTTGATCGTGGTGCGGGCGGCCTCGGCGGCCGGGCCGTCGGCGGCACCGATGTAGATGGTGCCGTCGTCCTCGATCGTGATCTCGGCGCCGGTGTCCTCCTGGATCTGGTTGATCATCTTGCCCTTGGGGCCGATGACCTCACCGATCTTGTCCACCGGGATCTTGATGGTGATGATGCGCGGCGCGTTCGGGGACATCTCGTCCGGGGAGTCGATGGCCTCGTTCATCACGTCGAGGATGTGCAGGCGGGCGTCCTTGGCCTGCTTCAGCGCGGCGGCGAGCACCGACGCCGGGATGCCGTTCAGCTTGGTGTCCAGCTGGAGGGCGGTGATGAAGTTGCGGGTACCGGCGACCTTGAAGTCCATGTCGCCGTACGCGTCCTCGGCACCGAGGATGTCGGTCAGCGTGACGTAGTGGGTCTCACCGTCGATCTCCTGGGAGATCAGGCCCATGGCGATGCCGGCGACGGCGGCCTTCAGCGGCACACCGGCGTTCAGCAGCGACATGGTCGAGGCGCAGACCGAGCCCATCGAGGTGGAGCCGTTGGAGCTGAGCGCCTCGGACACCTGACGGATGGCGTACGGGAAGTCCTCGCGGGAGGGCAGCACGGGCAGGATGGCCCGCTCGGCCAGCGCGCCGTGGCCGATCTCGCGGCGCTTGGGGGCGCCCACGCGGCCGGTCTCGCCCACGGAGTACGGCGGGAAGTTGTAGTTGTGCATGTAGCGGCGGCGCGTCTCCGGGGAGAGCGTGTCCAGCTGCTGCTCCATGCGCAGCATGTTCAGCGTGGTGACACCCAGGATCTGGGTCTCGCCGCGCTCGAACAGGGCCGAGCCGTGCACCCGCGGGATGGCCTCGACCTCGGCGGCCAGGGTGCGGATGTCGGTGACGCCACGGCCGTCGATGCGGACCTTGTCCGTGATGACGCGCTCGCGGACGATCTTCTTGGTCAGCGCGTTGTAGGCGGCGCTGATCTCCTTCTCGCGGCCCTCGAACTCGGGGAGCAGCTTCTCGGCGGCCAGCGCCTTGACGCGGTCCAGCTCGTTGTTGCGCTCCTGCTTGCCCGGGATGGTGAGGGCCTGGGCGAGCTCGTCCTTGACGGCGGCGGTCAGCGCGGCGAGGACGTCGTCCTGGTAGTCCAGGAAGACCGGGAACTCGCCGGTCGGCTTGGCGGCCTGGGCGGCCAGCTGGGCCTGCGCGGCGCAGAGGACCTTGATGAACGGCTTCGCGGCGTCCAGACCGGCCGCGACGACCTCCTCGGTCGGCGCCTCGGCGCCGCCCTCGACCAGCTTGATGGTCTTGTCGGTGGCCTCGGCCTCGACCATCATGATCGCGACGTCGCCGTCCGGCAGGGCGCGACCGGCGACGACCATGTCGAAGACGGCCGACTCAAGCTCGCTGTGGGTCGGGAAGGCCACCCACTGGCCGTTGATCAGCGCGACGCGCACGCCACCGATCGGGCCGGAGAACGGCAGGCCCGCCAGCTGGGTGGAGGCGGAGGCGGCGTTGATCGCGACCACGTCGTACAGGTGGTCGGGGTTGAGCGCCATCACGGTGCAGACGACCTGGACCTCGTTGCGCAGGCCCTTGACGAAGGACGGGCGCAGCGGGCGGTCGATCAGGCGGCAGGTGAGGATCGCGTCCTCGGAGGGCCGGCCCTCGCGACGGAAGAACGAGCCGGGGATGCGGCCCGCGGCGTACATCCGCTCCTCGACGTCCACGGTCAGCGGGAAGAAGTCGAAGTGCTCCTTCGGCTGCTTGGACGCGCTGGTGGCCGACAGCACCATGGTGTCGTCGTCCAGGTAGGCCACGACGGAGCCGGCGGCCTGACGGGCCAGGCGGCCCGTCTCGAAGCGGATGGTACGGGTGCCGAAGGAACCGTTGTCGATCACGGCCTCGGCGTAGAACACGTTCTCTTCCACCTGGAAGATCTCCTCTTTCGTACGTTTCCGGGAGAGCGTCCCCGCGCACTGCCTCGGGGTCGGCCCGGGCCCTCGTCAGGGAGGGCGGCAGTCGGGCCGGTCTTCGATCGAAGCCTCCGGAGTGCCCCGCTCGGTCTGCGGGGGTTCCGACGGCCACTACCGAGGACCGGCGCCTCACGGCTGCCGGGCCGGGGCGGGCGGTTCGCGTCTGGACGCTCTCTCGGATGCGGGCGGCTTCCGTTTGAAGCCTTCGGCCCGCGGGGGGGGTTCGGGTTCGTCTGCCCGGGTGGCGCGCTGGTGCGCCATCACCCGGCATGCCCACAACCCTACGGTGCAATCCTCGGGCACCCGGGGAGGTGCGCGCGAGTTGTTATGGCCGGGCGCCGCGGCCGAAGGGCCGCGGCATACGCGCGAGGGGCGGCTCCCCGGTGTGGGGAGCCGCCCCGAGCGGCGGTCTTAGCGGGCGCCGCCGGCGGCACCGCGGCGGATGCCCAGGCGGTCGACGAGCGTACGGAAGCGCTCGATGTCCTTCTTGGCCAGGTACTGCAGCAGGCGGCGGCGCTGGCCGACCAGGATCAGCAGGCCACGACGCGAGTGGTGGTCGTGCTTGTGCGCCTTCAGGTGCTCGGTCAGGTCCGAGATGCGACGGGAGAGCATGGCCACCTGAACCTCGGGGGAACCGGTGTCCCCCTCCTTCTGGCCGAACTCGGCGATGATCTGCTTCTTGACGTCAGAGGCGAGAGCCACTGCAACTCCTTTGGGTGTACCGAGCGGTCCTGGTCGACAACACAGGAACTCTGCGAGAACTCGGTGCCGTGAGCGCGGCCGCCGCTCTGCAGCCCACGACGGGGCGGCGGACACACGGCTGCGCTCGAAGGCCAAGCGTACCAGTGCCGCCCATCCGGTCGGTTCGCGGGGCCGGTGGGCGGCACGGAGCGGGCCGGGCGGGTCAGCCGGTGGCGCCGCGGACCAGCCGGTAGATGTCCAGGACGGCCAGCGCCAGCGGGACGAGCGAGATCAGGGTGAGACTGTCCACCAGGTCCAGGATGCGCCCCCAGAACGGGGAGACGCCGAGCCGGGGCACCACCAGGGAGATCGCGACGAGAAGCGCGGCCCCGAAGGCGATGGAAATCGCCAGCCAGATGGTGCGCAGGTCGAGCTGGGTGGTGGAGCCGGCCACCCGCAGGAAGAACTGCGGGGTGTGCAGGGACAACCCGACGATCAGCAGACACAGACCGAGCAGACCGGCCACGGTGAGGCTGAGGACCTGCGCGGTGTAGCGGAACAGCCGGGCGCGCAGCATGGTGGCCAGGCCCAGGGCGAGCGCGAGCAGCTCGGGGAAGGTCTCGTCGGTGAAGCCGAGGACGGCGCAGGCGCCGACCACGACCGCGGCGCAGCCGCCGACCAGGCCGACCAGCACCTCGTGGCCGCGGCGGGCCTGGTGGGCGATCTTCTCGTACTGGACGGCCTCGGCGCGCTCGGCCTCCTCGTCGTAGTCGCGGCTGCGGGTGCGGGTCTGGCCGGGGGCGCTGAAGCCGACCGGCAGCCGGGCGAAGCGGGCGGAGAGGCCGGGCAGGAAGCCGACCACGGCGACGGCGGCGACACCGGTGACGGCGGCGATGTGTCCGGCCGGGGTCCCGGGCATCAGGACGGCGGCGAAGGTGGCGAGCGCGCCGGCGGCGGCGACCAGGGCGGCGGCGACGAACACCGCGTCCTTCTCCGGCAGCAGGCCGACCAGCAGCACGGCGACCACCAGGACGGCGACGCAGCCCGCCAGGAACTGGATCCGGCCGGGGCCGTCCCACGGGTGGGCGACGGCGATGAGGCCGCTGCCGCCGATCATGGCGTGCGGCAGCGCGCCGAGGCCGAGGGCGAGGGCGGCGTGGGCGTCCTGGTAGACCCGGGCGCGCACGCCGGCCAGCGCGGTGAGCACGACGGCGGTGACACCGGCCAGGACGCCGGGCAGGCCGTGCATGTCGTGGCGCAGGTCGGAGAACCAGAGTGCGAAGCCGAGCAGGGTGAGCAGCACCCCGGCGCCGATCAGGCCGAAGCCGCGCATCAGCTCGGCGGTCCAGAACCGGCGGTCGGCCTCGACGGCGCTGGCGATGGCGTCGGCGACGTCGTCGTAGACGGCCGGCGGGAGGGACTCGGCGAAGGGGCGCAGCGCGAGCAGGTCGCCGTCGCGGACCTGCTGGGCGGCCAGCGGCAGTCCGCTGTCGAGGACGGTGCCGTCGCGGCGGACCAGGTGGAAGCCGGTGGGGGTGCCGTCGGGCTGGCTCTGGTTGGCCAGGCGCAGCACCTCGGGGTAGACGTCCGCGAGCGGGATGTCCTCGGGCAGGGCGACGTCGATCCGGCGGTCCGGGGCGACGACCGTCACCCGGCAGTAGCCGGTCGCGGCAGCGTTGCTCATGCTCCCGCCTCGATCCTTCGACGCACTTGGCGCTCCCCCTTGTTGACGGTGCCGAGGCACGGCGGCGCTCGGTGTGGCTGTGGAACCGGCCCGGCCGGGCCGCGAGTTGGCGCGGCGTTACCCTACCCGTTCGACAGGTGACCGGGGCCTGGCGGGCGGTGCGGGGGCGACCGTTAGGATCGGCGCCTGCGCGAAGGTACGGGGGCTGCGCTGTGTGGGGCGTCCTCAGCCGCCGGATTCCCGTACGGACCGTACGCAGTCGCGTGAGGGCTGATGCCGAAGTGATCGATCGACGCCGCGGGGTGGATGACACATGGGTGTGATCACGGTCAAGCGACCGGCAAGGGCGTATCCGCCCACCGTGCCGGACGAGCCGGTGGAGCTGGTGAGCCCACCCGAACTGCCCCGGCAGGGCGGCGAGGACTGGCTGATGAGCATCCTGCCGATGCTCGGCATGGGCGGGTCGGCGGTGTTCTTCTTCTCGCCCGGCGCGGCCGCCCCGATGAAGATCATGGGCGGTCTGATGATCGTCTCGACGGTCGGCATGGCGCTGGCCCAGATCGTGCGGGCCCGCAAGGGCGGCTCGACCGCGATGGCGGACGAGCGGCGCGACTACCTCAAGTACCTGCAGCAGACGCGCCGCCAGGTGCGTCGCACGGCGGAGCGCCAGCGCGGCGCGCTGCTGTTCCTGAACCCGGCGCCGGACCAGCTGTGGTCGATCGTCGAGGACGGGCGGCGACTGTGGGAGCGGCGCACCGGGGACGGCGACTTCGCGCAGATCCGGGTCGGCCTCGGGCCGGTGCAGCTGTCCACGCCGCTGGTGGCGCCGCAGACCGCGCCGATGGACGAGCTGGAGCCGCTTTCGGCGGCCGCCATGCACTCCTTCCTGAAGGCGCACGGCACCCTGCAGGACCTGCCGCTGGCGGTGTCGCTGCGGGCGTTCTACCACATCACGGTGTGCGGAGACCCGGACTCGGTGTACGGCAACGTGCGCGCGATGCTCTCCCAGTTGACCACCCTGCACTCGCCGGACGACCTGATGGTGGCCGTCGCGGCGGCGCCCGGCGCGGCCGAGGAGTGGGAGTGGACCAAGTGGCTCCCGCACAACCAGCACCGCAAGGAGGCCGACGGCGCGGGCTCGCGCCGGCTGTTCGCCACCGACCTGGGTGACCTGGAGGTCCTGCTGCAGGACGAGCTGGCCGGGCGCCAGCGCTTCGTCCGGGACGCGGCGCCCGCGGCGGACCAGCCGCACCTGGTGGTCGTCATGGACGGCGCCGGGGTGCCGCACGACTCGCTGCTGGCGAGCCCGGAGGGCGTCCAGGGCGTGACGGTCATCGAGGTGGTCCCGGGCGAGGTCGACGAGCCCAGCGGGCACCTGATGGTGACGGTCAACTCCGAGGAGCTGGTGCTGCGTTCGGCCTCCGGCGCGACGTACACCGGCAAGCCGGACCTGCTCTCGGTGTGGCAGTCCGAGGCGCTGGCGCGGCAGTTGGCGCCGTACCGGATCTCGGCCGGCGGGGACGACGAGCCGCTGCTGTCCAACCTGGACTTCACCGACATGATGAGCTCGGGCGACCCGGGCTCCTTCGACGTGAACCGCAGCTGGCGCCAGCGCGCCCAGCACGAGCGGATGCGGGTGCCGATCGGCGTCGGCGCCAACGGCGAGCACGTCTACCTGGACATCAAGGAAGCCGCGCTGGAGGGCATGGGCCCGCACGGCCTGTGCGTGGGCGCGACCGGTTCCGGCAAGTCGGAGCTGCTGCGCACCCTGGTGCTCGCGCTCGCGATGACGCACTCCTCGGAGATCCTGAACTTCGTCCTCGCCGACTTCAAGGGCGGTGCGACCTTCTCCGGCATGGCGGACATGCCGCACACCTCCGCGGTGATCACCAACCTGGAGGGCGAGCTCACCCTGGTCGACCGCATGCGCGACGCGATCGAGGGAGAGCTGCACCGCCGCCAGGAACTGCTGCGCTCGGCCGGCAACTACGCCAACATCCACGAGTACGAGCGGGCCCGGGCGGCCGGTGCGGCGCTGGACCCGCTGCCCTCGCTGGTGCTGATCATCGACGAGTTCTCCGAGCTCCTCAGCGCCAAGCCGGACTTCATCGAGATGTTCATCCAGATCGGCCGGATCGGCCGGTCGCTGGGCGTGCACCTGCTGCTGGCCTCGCAGCGCCTCGAGGAGGGCAAGCTGCGCGGCCTGGACACCTACCTCTCGTACCGGATCGGTCTGCGTACCTTCTCGGCGGCCGAGTCGCGGGCGGCGATCGGCGTGCCGGACGCCTACCACCTGCCGCCGGTGCCGGGCGTCGGCTACCTCAAGTTCGGCGAGGACGTGATGGACCGGTTCAAGGCCGCCTACGTCTCGGGGCCGTACCGGGCGCCGGGGCAGCAGCGGTCGACCGGCGGGCGGCGGGTCGCCGCCCACCCGGTGGAGTTCACCGCGGCCTTCGTGGAGCTGCCGGACCCGGTGGAGGAGGAGGCGCCGCAGGTACCCGAGCAGGACGACGCGCTGGTGGACACCGTGCTGGACGTGTTCGTCCAGCGGATGGCCGGCCAGGGCCCGGCCGCGCACCAGGTGTGGCTGCCGCCGCTGGAGGAGGCGCCGAGCATGGACCACCTGCTGCCGCCGCTGCAGGTCGCGCCGGAGCGCGGGCTGACCGCCCCCGGCTACCCGGTGGGCCGGCTGCGGGCGCCGATCGGCATCGTGGACAAGCCGCGCGAGCAGAAGACGGACATCCTGGAGGTCGACTACGCCGGGGCGGCCGGCCACGGCCTGATCGTGGGCGGCCCGCGCTCGGGCAAGTCGACCGTGGTGCGCACCGCGGTGACCTCGTTCGCCCTCACCCACACCCCGCTCGAGGTGCAGTTCTACCTGCTGGACTTCGGGGCGGGCAGCTTCCAGTCACTGGCCGGGCTGCCGCACGTCGGCGGCGTGGCCGGGCGCCTGGACGTGGACAAGGTGCGTCGGATGGTCTCCGAGGTGCACGGGGTGATGAACCGCCGCGAGGAGCTGTTCCGGGTCGCCGGGATCGACACCATCGGCACGTACCGGGCCCGCCGGGCGGCCGGGCAGCTGCCGGACGAGGCCTTCGGCGACGTGTTCCTGGCGATCGACGGCTGGAACACCTTCAAGCAGGAGTTCGAGGGCCTGGAGCCGGTGATCGGCGACATCGCCCAGCGCGGCCTCGGCTACGGCGTCCACCTGATCATCACCGCGGCCCGGTACGCGGAGGTCCGCCCGGCGCTGAAGGACCTGCTGCAGAACCGCACCGAGCTGAAGCTCGGTGACGCGATGGAGTCCGAGGTGGACCGCCGGGTGGCGCAGAACGTCCCGCCGCAGGCCGGTCGCGGCGTCACCCCGGAGCGGCTGCACTTCCTGTCCGGCCTGCCGCGCCTGGACGGCTCCTCCAGCGTCGACGACCTGCAGGACGGCGTGGCCGGGCTGGTCGGCGCGATCGACGGGGCCTGGTCCGGGCCGCGCGCCCCGCAGGTGCGGATGCTGCCGGCCGTCCTGGACGGGAACTCGCTGCCGAAGGGCTTCGAGCACCCGGAGCGCGGCGTGGCCTTCGCCGTGGACGAGGCGGAGCTGGCGCCGACCTTCGTCAACTTCGAGACCGACCCGCTGTTCATCGTGTTCGGCGACACCGAGTCCGGGAAGTCGGCGGTACTACGGATGCTGATCAAGCAGATCACCGAGCGCTACTCGCCGGACCAGGCGGGCATCGTGGTCGGCGACTACCGGCGCGCGCTGCTGGGCACGGTGCCGCCGGAGTACCTGGTCGAGTACGCGGCCGCTCAGCCCGCCATGACGGCCATCGTGGACATGCTCCGCGGGGCCTGTTCCCGCCGGCTGCCCGGCCCGGACGTGACCGCCGAGCAGCTGCGCAACCGCAGCTGGTACAGCGGCAAGGACATGTTCGTGATCGTCGACGACTACGAGCTGGTCGCCACCAGCTCGGGCAACCCGCTGGCGCCGCTGGCCGAGTTCCTGCCGTTCGCCCGGGACATCGGCCTGCGGGTGATCGTGGCCCGCAGCGCGGGCGGCGCGGGGCGCTCGCTGTACGAGCCGGTGATGCAGCGGATGCGCGAGCTGGGCGGCCAGGGCGTGATCCTCTCCGGGAACCGGGACGAGGGCGCGCTGCTGGGGACGGTCAAGCCGCAGGCACTGCCGCCGGGCCGCGGGGTGTACGTGTCACGCCGCGCGACCGCCGGGCAGATGGTCCAGACGGGCTGGCTGCCGGTGGTGTAGCCACGACGGCCGTCACGGACGGTGATCGAAGGGGTCGGACTCACAGGAGTCCGACCCCTTCGGCGTCCCAGGTGCTGAAACGTTACCTAGATCTTTCCGGGCGGGTGCTGCGGTTCCCGCACCCGGCCGGGGCGTTGCCGCGCCTTTGAGAGGCGCCTGGGCGTATTGCCGTTCACCCGGATCCAGGCCTTTGAATCTCAGCCCTCAACGCTTTGTTTACCTTCGATTCAATCGCGTTGGGGCCAAGGTAACAAGTCGGACATAGCGCGCAATGACTGAACGTGATCATCGGATCGCATGTTTATGCCCTCCGCCGCAACGGATTCCGAAGCAGTTCCGACGTTGACGCGATCAATACGCCCAAGGTTCCATTGCGGCCCGGGAGCGACTGGACCAGGACCCGAGCAACCAGCCAGCGGAGGCGATACCGCTCCCACCCCAAAGACCGCACAGAGCCGATCGGAAGCCACATGACCGACACGCTTCGCCCGCCACAGACCGTAGCCGCATCGGCGGCCGGGGCAGCCGCGCCCCAGCAGCTCAAGCGTTCGATCGGCGTCGTGGGCGGAACACTGCTCACGCTGTCGTGCGTCACCCCGGCGTCGACGCTCTTCGTGATCGTGCCGGAACTGTTCTCCAGCATCGGCAGCGCCACCGCCCTGGCCATCGCCATCGGCACCGTGCTCTGCGTCGCCGTCGCGTTCTGCTACTCCGAGCTCGGCACCCTGATCCCCAGCGCCGGCGGCGAGTACGCGATGGTCGGCACCCTGGCTGGACGGCTGGCGGGCTGGCTGGTCTTCGTGCTCTCCCTGATCGTGGTGATGATCGTCCCCTCGGTCATCGCACTCGGCACCGCCGACTACCTCGCCCCCGTCCTGCACGTGGACAAGGCCATAGCCGGCGCCGCCGTGATGCTGGCCGCCACCCTGGCCGGCCTGCTCGACCTGCGCGCCAACGCCTGGATCACCGGCATCTTCCTGGTCCTCGAGGTCATCGCGGCCGGCGTGGTCTCGGTGCTCGGCTTCGCCCACACCAACAGCCACGCCCCCAGCCTGCTGCACGGCGTGGTCGCCGGGGACAACGGCGCCACCACCACGGTGAGCGTGGGCGCCATCGTCGGCGCGCTCGGCATCGCCCTCTTCATCACCCAGGGCTTCTCCACCGCCGTCTACCTGTCCGAGGAGCTGGAGAACCCCCGCCGCAACGTCTCGCGCACCGTGCTGTGGACGCTCGGCATCTCCTCCGCCGTCATCCTGATCCCGGTCGTCGCCATCACCATGGGCGCCCCCGACCTGCAGACCCTGACCTCCGGCGACATCTCCGGCATGGTCACCGCCTGGAGCAACTCCGCGGTCGGCACCTTCATCAGCCTCTGCGTCGCGCTGGCCATCATCAACGCCGGCATCGTCATGGTCATCCAGAACTCCCGGGTGCTGTTCGCCTCCGCCCGCGACAAGGCCTGGCCGGAGCCGGTCAACAAGGCCTTCGGCACCCTCGGCCGCTTCGGCTCCCCCTGGGTCGCCACCCTGGCCGTCGGCCTGCCCGGCGCCGCCCTCTGCTTCGTCAAGGGCGAGCTGCTGAGCAACATCACCGGCGTCGCCGTCACCGGGATGTACCTGCTGGTCGCGATCGCCGCGCTGCTCTCCCGCCGCGGCCACCACAAGCACGCCGCCGCCTGGCGGATGCCGCTGTGGCCGGCCGTCCCGGTCGTCCTGGTCGCCGTCCTGGTCTACGTGATGACCCAGCTGGACACCGAGCCCCTGCTGTGGACCGGCGGCATCACCGCCGCCGCCACCCTCTACTGGCTGTTCTACCTGCGCCCCCGGCAGGACACCCGCTGGGTGATCAGCCTCCCCGAGGACCAGCAGGACTGACCCCCACCCCTCCCCCACACAGGGGTGCCCCGGGCCTCCCCCAGCCCGGGGCACCGCCGCGTTCAGGCCGCCACCTACTTCTGAACCACCGCTACTTCCGGGACAGTGCTACTTCCGGGCCAGTGCTACTTCTTGGCCTTCCACACGGCGCCGGTGGCGATCGCCTTCAGCTGCTCCAGGGTGAGCAGCGGCTTCCCGGTCGGGCCCTGGGCGACCATGACCTCGGTGCCGTCCGGGTGCAGGACGTTCACCGTCAGCGGCATCTTCTCCTTGGTGTCCGGGCCGCCCCTGGTGAGCACCTTGTTGCCGTCGGGCAGGGTGAGCGCGTCCTTGAACGCCTGCTGCCCCGGGTTGTCCACGGACTTCGCCCAGTTCTCCACCCGCAGCACCACCGAGCCGGTGGTCTGGCCCTGCGCGAGCTGGAAGGTGGCCACCAGCGGGCTGCCGGTGCGGCCGGTCACGGTCACCCCGGCGGGCAGCAGCCCGGCCAGGGCGGCCTCCCGGTCCGCCAGCGACAGGCCCGGGTCGACCGCCGTCACGTCGATGCCGTCGAACTTGACCGCCGCCACGACCCGGTCCCAGGACTTGTCGACGACGATCGCCTTCAGCTGGTCGAGGGTGAGCGGCGGGGTCGGGCGGCTGTCCGGCGCGCCCTTCTCCTGAGGCGCGTTCCACTCGCTCACGTTGATCTCCCGGCCGTCCGGACCGACCAGCGAGGCGCTCCACTCCTTGGTGTCGGCCCGGTTGTCCGAGTACTCGTACCCCTGCTCGAGCATCAGCTGGGAGCCGTCCGCCAGGGTGGTGACGGCGCAGGAGTCGACCCGGGCGAGCTTGAAGTCCGTCGGGCAGCTGCGCGGCTGCCCCTGACCGGGCCGGTGCTTCTGGATGCCGATCTCGACCAGCGACTTGCCCTGGCCGTCGTCGAAGACCACGTCCGCCCCGACGAAGGTGCCGTTCGCCTTGTCGTCGTCGGTGCCGCGGCCCTTCGCGTCGGTGGTCTCGCCCTTGGGCAGCAGGGCCCGGAAGGTCGCCAGCACCTCGTCACCGCTGATCACGGTCGGGGCCGAGGACCCCGCCGTCGTCGGCGTGGCCGCAGGACTTCCGCTGCCACTGCCGGCGGCGGCCGTCGGGGCGGAGGCCGCGGCCACGGTGCCCGCGCCCTTCGCCCCCGGAGCACCGGCCAGGTACACCGCGCCGGTGCCCACCAGGGCCAGCGCGGCCGCGCCGCCCACCACGGCGGCGGTCGAGCGGCGGCGCCAGCGGCGGCGCCCGCACTGGTAGCCGCCCGCGACCAGCTCGGCCTGCTCGGTGCGGAAGCCTTCACCCGTACGGGTGAGGGCGTAGAGAAGATCGTCCTCGAACTTGTCCGGCTCGGGCATGGGTGTTCACCGTCTCCTTGCGTCACGGGCAGTATTTGAAAGGGAGGGCCACCGACCGCCACGTCGCCCCGGGAGGGCCACCGACCGCCACCGCCCTCAGCGGGTGGCGAGCTCGCCCAGTGAGTCGCCGAGCAGGGTGCGCAGCCGGGCCAGCGCCCGGGTGGTGCGGGTCCGGACGGCGCCGGAGGACACCCGCATCACGTCGGCGGTCTCCTCGACGCTGCGGTCCTCCCAGTAGCGCAGCACCAGGACGGCGCGGTCCTTGGGCGGCATCCGGCCGAGTGCGTCGAGGAGGGTCAGCCGCAGGCTGCTGTCGGTGTCCTGCCCCGCCGCCTCCGGAAGGGCGTCGGTGGGGCGCTCGCCGCTGGAGCGTCGGCGCTGCTGGGCGAGGAACGTGCGCACCATGACGGTGTGGGTGTAGGCCGCCGGGTTGGCGATCCGGTCCCGGCCGCCGGTGAAGGCGCTGCGCCGCCAGAGCACGTACATCCGCCCGAGGGCCTCCTGGACGAGGTCCTCGGCGTAGTGGGTGTCACCGCTGGTGAGCAGGCAGGCCGAGCGGTACAGGTGGCCGGTGCGGCCTGCGACGAGTTCCAGGAACTCGGCGTCCTTGGCCTCCCGGCCCGCCCCGATCCACCCCATGCGCGCTGCCCCCCGCGGTCCGCCCTCCCTGACACTTCATCGATGCGGTGGGCGGGCGGCGGTGTTACAGCCGTTCCGGAGGAACTTTCGAGACGTCCCGATCGGTGGGGCCCCGATCGGTGGGGCCCCGATCGGCCGCGGCACGATCGGCCGCGCCCGGGTCAGTCGCGCCCGGGTCAGTCGCGTCCGGCTCGGTCGGCGGACTTGCGCCGGTGGTCGCGCAGCACCACGCCGCCGCCGATCAGCAGGGCGACCAGCAGCGCGCCGACGCCGAGGACGTACGTCGCGGTGCGGCCGTCGCGGTCGGCCTGGGTCTCTCCGAGGCCGACCGGCCGCGGCACGATCGGCGCGGAGGCGAGCTGCACCGGGGCGTCCGGGGTGGGGGCGGACGGCGCGTCGTCGGGGGCCGTGGTGACGGCCTTGACCGGGTCCACCACGCCCCAGCCGACGAACTGGTCCGGGTCGCGCTGGGTGCGCTGGGCGGTCTGCTCGATCCAGGCCCGCACCTGGGCCGGCGACCAGCCCGGGTGCGCGCCGAACAGCAGCGCGGCCAGCCCGGAGACGTACGGGGCGGCGAAGCTGGTGCCGTTGTCCACGCACTGCCCGCTCCCGGGCACGGTGGAGAGCATGTCGACGCCGGGCGCGGCGACCTTCACGAAGGAGCCGTACTGGGAGAACGGGGCGCGCTCGTTGTTGCGGTCTGAGGCACCGACGGCCAGCACGGTCGGGAAGGCGCCCGGGTAGGTGTCGCCTTCCTTGCCGTCGTTCCCGGTGGAGGCGACCACCACGGTGCCGGCTTGCTCGGCGGTCTGGATCGCGGCCTTCAGCTCCTGGAAGCCGCCGAAGTGGGCGTCGCCCGCGCCGCGCACGTCCTGGGAGATGTTGATGACCTTGGCCTTGGCCGCGACCGCCTCCTGGATGGCCTTCACGAGCGTGGAGACGTCGCCGTTGCCCTCGCTGTCGTTCTGCCGGATCGAGTAGATCTGCGCGTCGGGGGCCAGGCCGACGAACCCGGTCTTGTCGTTGCGGCCGGCCGCGATGATGCCCGCCACCTTGGTGCCGTGGCCGACCGGGTCGTCCTTGGCGGTGCCTCCGACCGGCTGCTTGGTCTCCTTGTCGACCAGCAGGTTGGAGCCCTGCACGACCTTTCCGGCCAGCTGCGGGTTCCGGTCGTCCACACCGGTGTCGATGACCGCGACCAACACGCCCTTGCCGGTGGTCCGGCCGCCCTGCCACAGCTCGTCCAGCAGCAGGCGCTGCAGCGACCACGGCACGGTCTGCACGTCGGGCGCGTTCTTGGGGCAGTCGCCCGCGGCGGCCAGCCCGGTTCCGCTGTCGGCGTACGCCGGGGCGGCGAGCGGGCCGCCCAGCACCGCGAGCGCGGCCAGTGCCGCAGCCGTCTTCCGGTACCCGCGTCCGGACACCCTGCCACCCCTCATGTCGTCTACCCGTGCCACGCGCCGAAGGGCGGGTGCCCGGAGTCCGGGTACCCGCCCCCTGTCGTTCCCGCTGGGGGAACGCCTGGTCAGTGCCAGAGCTTGGCGTTGCTGTCCTCGGTGGTCCGGTAGCTCTGCGCGGCGTTCTCCAGCGAGGTCGCGATCTGCGTGCAGGCCGAGTGCAGGTCGTTGGCCGCCGAGTCCCAGTTGGCCTGCTGGACCTTGTAGCCCTCCTGGGCCTTGCCCTGCCAGCTCTGGGCGATGCGGGTGACGTCCTTCTTCAGGTCGCTCAGCAGCTGCTCGATGCGGGCCGCCGAGGCCTTGACCTCTTCGGCGGCGTGGTGAACGGTCTCGAAGTTGACGAGAATGTGGTCGGACACGTTGTCTCCCTTGACGAGGGTGCGGAGCGTCCCGCGGTCAGTGGCGGACACCCCGCCGAGCGGCGGTTCGGAACAGACCGGTGATCAGCGCGCTTGCGGCGATCAGCCCTGGGAGTCGGCGAACATCGCCTTCTGCTCTTCCTCGGTGCTCGCGTAGTGCTTGGTGGTCTGCTCGATCGCGTGCTTGATCGCGGACAGCGACTCCTTGAGCTTCGCGATGTCCCCGTTGACCCGGTTCTGCAGGTTCGTGTAGGCGGTCGCCGCCTGACCCTGCCAGCCGCTGGTGATGCCCGTGACCGTGCTGTTCAGCTTGTTCTTCTCAGCCTCGATCTTGCCGATCGCCTGCTCGATCTGATTGGCGAAAGCCAGCATCTCCTGAGCAGTCATCGTGAACTGACCCTGAGCCATGCTCCACCGTCCCCCATGAGACAACATTGCGTACACGGAGAGCCCCGAAGGGCCCCACCGCCGCATCACCTGTGTGATGCCCAGCAGCACTGTAGTCGGCACACGCAGCTCGCCCAACACCGAGCACTGAGTAGTTACCAGACCATGACACTGCGGCCAATTCCTTTGCCGCGCTTGGCCGGTCAGGCGTTTTGCGGCTGGACGGCGCTCTTCGCGGTCAGCGGCGGGCCGGCCGGCACCAGGTCCGACCACTCGTGCGGCACCGGCAGCGGCCGGATCCCCTGGTAGCCCAACCGGGCCTGGTTGCCGCCGGTTTCGTCCTGCTGCTGACCCGGCTGCTGGCCGGACTGCTGGTCCGGCGACGCCGGGGTCGGGGTGCCCGGCTGCGGGGCCGGCGTCTTCGGGGCGCCGCTCTGGCCGGGCTGCGCACCCGGCGCGGGGGTGGCGCCGCGGCCGCCGTCACCGTTGGCCGGGACGGCGTACCGCAGCCCCGTCTCGGTGATCAGGAAGTCGGTGCCGGAGCCGCCGGTGGTGTTGTTCAGCGCGCGGTAGAACAGGCCGTGACCGGGCGTCACGTACGCGGCGCCGGCACCGTTGTTGTACTGCGCGGGGTACGAGGTCCCGGCCCAGACGCTGCGCTTGGGCGTCTTGCCGTCCTCGGCGACGCCGTCGAAGGTGCTGCACACGACCAGCCGGGCGCCCTGGCGGTCCTGCCAGTTGTTCACCGGCGCACCGGACTTCATCGGCCAGTCGGCCACGGTGCCCGGCAGCGGCGTCTCGCTGCCGACCTGGGACTGGTCGGCCGGGGTCATCTCGTCACTGCGCGGCTTCTTGTCCTGGTCGTACTTGTAGAGCATCTGGAACGCCGGGTTCTGCCGGATCAGCTCCGCCTGGAACGGGGTGACCAGGAAGAGCCGGTCCTTGCCGACCACGTACTGGCGGTCCTGGTAGTGCACCAGCCGGCCGATCCGGCGGTCGGCGGCGTTCCCCAGCTGCACCGTGGAGTTGGGGTTCGGGCTGTCGGCCATCTCCGCGATCTGCGGGAAGGTGATCGGGGTGCCGTTGACCAGGGTGTCCAGCCAGTCCCGCTTGACCCGCTGCGGCACCGCGTTGGGCCCGAAGACCGCGGTGATCAGCGACTTGCGCTCCTTGTCGTCCGACTGCGGGGAGCCGATCTCGTGCTTGCGGCCCTGCGCGTCGACCAGGTAGACCTTCGCCCCCGAGGCGGCCTGCTGACCCGGCGCCGGCGCGGCCGAAACCTGCTGCTCGTCCGCCTGCTGCACCAGCATCAGCTGGTCCGGGCCGAGCATCCGGTCCTTGGCCGCCAGCGTCGCCGCGTCCGGGCCGGCCGTCACGAACACCGCCTGGTTGACGGTCTCCTGCTTCTCGTCCGAGCCCGGGCGGTCACAGACCGCCCACTTCATCGACTGGCTCGCGTTGTCCTTGGTCGGCAACTTGTCCGGCGCGTACGGGATACCGATGGTCGGACCGTGGTTGGGGTACCGGTCGAGCACCCCGTCGTCGACCACCACGACCTTGGCGTCGACGGGCAGCACCAGCCGCGCCGAGGACATGTTGAGCACCTGGTGCAGCCGCTTGGTCGTGCCGTCCGGGTCGGTCAGCACCACGTACCGGGTGGTCGACTGCTTGCCCTGGATGATGTTCTTGCCGTCGTCCCACTTCAGCGGGGCACTGGGCTTGAACACCCCCCAGACCCCGAACCCGGCCACGACCACGGCGCCGGCCAGGATGCTCGGGAGCACCGCCTTCACCGGACGCGGCGCGTCCTCGTCACTCCCGCCGCCGGCGGGCAGCAGAAAGGCGCCCACCGTTCGCTTGCGGGCGAAGGTGTACGCGTTGAGCTCGTCCCGGCGCGATGCCATCCTCGTCGTCCCCCTAGTCAGACGTTGTCGGACGTTGTCAGACCGACCTGCCCCGTGGTCCACCCGCCGGGCGCGAACCGGTGCGAACCCTCTACGATGCGGCAGCAGACGGTGAGTACGGTACGGGTACGGTCCGCGAACCAGCCAGCCGGGCCGCGACAAAGGATCAGAGAGGGCCACCGGGGGATGCCAAGCCAGACCGCTCCAGGACGCCGGCGCAGCGCGGGCGGCGGGAGGTCGCGCCGGTCCGGCCGGCCGCAGCGCGGCGGCCGAGCCGCCGAGGCGGGGCCCGTCCAGTCACCGCCGAACGCGGGTGGCGGCGGTGCCGTCCAGGTCCGCGTCAATCCCCGACCCGGGCTGCTCGGCGGCCGGTTGAAGCTCCAGCAGCTCGTCCTGGTCGAGGTCGCGGTGGCACTGGTCGCGGTCGGCTGGACCATCAGCCGCCCGGTCGCGGCCGGCTTCGGCGCGGTCGCGCTGGTGCTGCTCGTCCTCGCCGCCATCCCGGTGCGCGGCCGTACCATCCCCGAGCTGCTCCGGGTGCGCTCCGCCCTCAAGTCCCGCCGCAAGCAGGCCCGTACGCTGCTGCCGCCGGCCGGCACCGACCCGGCACTGGCGCCGGCGCTGGAGCTCGAACCGGGGCTGCGCACCTGCACCCACGCCACCGAGGCCGAGTTCGGCGGGCGCCCGGTGCGCCGCGAGACCGGAATGGTCGGCGACGGCACCTTCCTCAGCTCGGTCCTGCTCGTCCAGGCCAAGGACCAGCCGCTGCGCCCGGTGCGCACCGCGCTGCCGCTGCCGCTGGACGTGATCTGCTCGGCCCTCACGGTGGACGACATCACCCTGGAGTCGGTGCAGCTGGTCCAGCACACCCAGCCCGCCCCGGCCCCGCACCTGCCCGAGCAGTCCCTGGCCGCCCGCGCCTACCGCGAGCTGCCGGACGGCACCTCCACCCCCGGGCTGCGGCTGACCTGGATCGCCCTCAAGCTCGACCCGGAACGCGCGGCGACCGCCGTCCGGGCCCGCGGCGGCGGCGAGGAGGGCGCCCGCAAGGCGCTGCAGCGGGTGACCGACCAGCTGGCCGGCCGGCTCAACAGCGCCGGCTTCAACGCGACCGTGCTGGACGAGCGCGAGCTGATCGCCGCCCTGTCCATCTCCGCCTGCGCCAACCCGATCGCGGTAGCCGGCCGCCAGGGCACCGGCAGCGGCGGCGGCACCAACCGCCGCACCCAGGAGGGCAACCGGTTCTGGCGGATCGACGACCGCTGGCACACCACCTACTGGATCTCCCGCTGGCCGCAGCTCAGCCGCCCCGGCGGCGCCCCCGGCCGGATCGCCGCACCGGACCTGGTCAACCTGATGACCGGATCCCCGGCCCTGGCCAGCACCTTCAGCCTGACCGCCGGACACGGCACCGGCGACTCGGTGACCGTCAGCGGGCACCTGCGGGTGACCGGGCGCAGCGAGAGCGAGGTCGGCCAGGTCGGCCGCCAGGTGGAGACCCGGGCGCAGAGCGCCGGCCTCGGCCTCGTCCGGCTCGACCTGGAGCAGGCCCCCGGCATGCTCGCCACCCTGCCGCTGGGAGGAGCGTCCTGATGGCGTACCAGAGCTATCCCGCCGTCGGCCCGCAGCCCGGCGCCGAGCAGCGCCGGACCCGGCCGCGGATCCTGCCCGGCTTCGGGCTGCGCGGCCCGCGCCGGGAGAAGCACGTGCTCGAACCCGCCGACCTCGCCGCGCTGGCCTTCCCGGTCGGCGACGACGGCGTGGTCATCGGCGTCGACCCGCAGGGACTGCCCGCGGTGCTCGGCCTCTTCCGCCCCAGCGCGTACGACCTGGTGCTGGTCGGCGGCATGTGGACGGCGCAGGTCATCGCGCTGCGGGCGGCCGCGATCGGCGCCCGGGTCGCGGTGGAGACCGCCCGCGGGCAGCTGTGGGGCCCGATGGCGCAGGCCGCCGGCGGCGGGCAGCCGTGCGTGACGATCCACCAGGTCGGCAGGCTCGGCCCGCAGGGCGCCTCGGTGGCCTCGCCGGTGCTGGTGGTGCGCGACCTCGGCGCCCGTCCGCCGCGCAGCCGGCTCTCCGCCGCGCCCTGGCAGACCACCCTGACGCTGCTGCCGTACCTGGGCCCGAACGCCGCCCGGGTGCTCAACGCGGCCGACCTGGTCGGCGTGCAGCGGATCTCCCCGCAGGAGGCGGAACTGACCGGCCGGGTGCTGTCGCTCCCGCCGGAGGACGTGGCCACGCTGCCCACCCTCGGCGACGACCTCACCCTGTGGGCGACCCGGATGCGGCGCCAGTACGTACGGGCCGTGGCCGGACAGGCCGAGCAGCAGGTGCTCGGCGGCCCGCGCCGGATGGACTGACCGGACGGACTGAGCCGCGGCTCGCCGCACCCGGCGGGCCGCCGCGGAACCGAAGCCGCCTTCAACGGGGGTTGCCGTACGGCCTAGTCTTTGATGCGGCAACGGCACCGCTGAACAAGCGGCGGCGAACACGAGGGAGCCAGAGTGAGTAGCGATCGGGACGGCGTCTACGTCGGCGACAACGCGGCAGAGGACGACGACGACTGGTCGGACGCGCCTGACTACACTCCCCCGTCCTGGTACGTGCAGACGGAGGCCCCGGCGGCTCCGACGGCTCCCATGGCCGCGGCGGCCCCAACGGCCTCGGCGGCGGCACCGGTGAGCCCGGCCGCCGGTCCGGCCGACGCGCTCAAGTCCATGCCCGCGCCCGCTGCGGAGACGGCGTACCCGGCCGCCCCGGCTCCGGTGGCGGCGCAGGCTCCGGCGCAGGTCCAGGCTCCGGCCCCGTACCAGGCCCAGGATCCGACGGCCGCCCCGGTCCCGACTCCGACGGCCGAGGCCGCGCCGA
Source organism: Kitasatospora sp. NPDC034023 (assembly GCF_055575795.1). NCBI lineage: Bacteria > Bacillati > Actinomycetota > Actinomycetes > Kitasatosporales > Streptomycetaceae > Kitasatospora > Kitasatospora sp. NPDC034023. The sequence continues at coordinate 47,605 of NZ_JBVIRY010000041.1, read as the reverse complement.
TCGCCGCGCCTGCCGCCGCCCCGGCGCCCGTGCAGGCCGAGGCCCAGCACGTCCCGTTCCCGACGGCCTCCCCCGCGCCTGTTCCCGCGCCCGTTCCCACCCCCGAGCAGCCGCAGCCCGCCGCCCCGGCCTGGCCGACGGCGGAGGCCCTGGCGCAGCCGCCCGCGCCCCAGCCGTACCCGGCGGCCCCGATGCCCCCCGCGACCGCGCAGCCGGGGCAGCCCGTCCCGCCGCAGTCGTACGCGCAGCCGTCCGCCCAGCCGGTCCCGCCGCAGAACCCCCAGAACCCCCAGAGCCCGCAGGACCAGCAGGCCGCCTGGGATCCGCAGGCCGCGTGGGCGGCCCAGCAGGCGGCGGCCCAGGCCCGGCCTGCCCCCGCCGCCCAGCAGCAGCCCGTCCCGGCCCCGCAGCCCGGCCCGGCCCCGCAGCCCGGCCCGGTGGACCCGCGCCAGGGTGGGTGGCCGCAGCCCGCCGCGTACCAGCAGCCGGGCCAGCCGCAGCCCGCGCAGCCCCAGCCCGGCCAGCCGCTCCCGGGCCAGCCCGTCCAGCCGCAGCAGGCGCAGCCGCCGGGCCCCGCGCAGCCGTGGCAGCAGCAGCCGCCGGCGTCGCAGCCCGCCGCGTTCCAGCAGTCCGCCGCCCCGCAGCAGACCGCGCACGGCGCGCCGCTCGGCTACACCGCCGCCGTCGAGCTGTCCTCGGACCGGCTGCTGCGCAGCCAGCCCAAGCAGCAGCGCCAGCAGCCGCGGTTCCAGTTCGGCGGCAAGGCCGCGGCGGCCGAGAAGGCCCGCCGGCTGGAGATCATCCGCACCCCGGTGATGAGCTGCTACCGGATCGCCGTGATCAGCCTCAAGGGCGGGGTCGGCAAGACGACGACCACCACCGCGCTCGGCGCGACCCTGGCCAGCGAGCGCCAGGACAAGGTGATCGCGATCGACGCCAACCCGGACGCCGGCACCCTGGGCCGCCGGGTCAAGCGCCAGACCGGCGCGACCATCCGCGACCTGGTGACGGCCATCCCGCACCTGCGCAGCTACATGGACATCCGTCAGTTCACCTCGCAGGACCTGAACTCGGGCCTGGAGATCCTGGCGAACGACGTCGACCCGGCGGTCTCCACCACCTTCAACGACTCGGACTACCGCCAGGTCATCGACGTGCTGGGCCGCCAGTACCCGATCATCCTGACCGACTCCGGCACCGGCCTGCTGTACAGCGCGATGCGCGGGGTGCTGGACCTGGCCGACCAGCTGATCATCGTCTCCACCCCCAGCGTGGACGGCGCCTCCAGCGCCTCGACCACCCTGGACTGGCTCTCCGCGCACGGCTACGCGGATCTGGTGCAGCGCAGCATCACGGTGGTCTCCGGGGTTCGCGAGACCAGCAAGATGATCAAGGTCGAGGACATCGTCGCGCACTTCCAGACCCGCTGCCGCGGCGTGGTCGTGGTGCCGTTCGACGAGAGCCTGGCGGCCGGCGCCGAGGTCAACCTCGACATGATGCGGCCCAAGGTCCGCGAGGCGTACTTCGAGCTGGCCACCCTGGTCGGCGAGGACATCATCCGGGCCCAGCAGGCCGCCGCCCAGCAGTCCACCTGGCAGCAGCCGCAGGCCCCGCAGCCGCAGCCCTACCAGGGCCAGGCCGCGCAGGCCCCGCCGCCCGCCCCCGGTGCGCCGTGGGCGCCGCAGCCCGGCCAGGCCCCGCCGCCCCCGCCCGGGTACGGCTACCCGCAGCAGCAGCCCTGGCCGCCGCAGCAGGGCGCTCCACAGCCCAACCCGGGCTACGGCTACCCGTCCGCCCAGGGGCAGCCGCCGGTGCCCGCCCCGCCCGCCGAGCCGGACGGGTACCGGCCCCCGCCGCCGGGCTACGGCTACCCGCCGCAGGCACCCCAGCAGTGACGACACGGAAGGGCCCGCCGACACCAGTCGGCGGGCCCTTCCGGCGTCACCGGGGCTCAGGCGCCCCTGCCGAAGCTTCGCTCCGCTCGGTCAGATCCCGTCGGTCAGCTCGCGGGCGCGCTTGACGTCGTCGGCCATCCGGTCCAGCAGCGCCTCGATGGAGTCGAACTTCTCCATCCCGCGCAGGTAGGCCAGGAAGTCCACCGCGACGTGCAGCCCGTACAGGTCCAGGCCGACCCGGTCGATGGCGTACGCCTCGACGGTGCGGGCGGTGCCGTCGAAGGTCGGGTTGGTGCCGACCGAGATCGCGGCCGGCATCCGCTCGCCGTCCGCGGTCAGCCAGCCCGCGTACACGCCGTCGGCCGGGACCGCGCTGTGCGGGACGGTCTCGACGTTGGCGGTCGGGAAGCCCAGCTCGCGGCCGCGCTGCGCGCCGCGCACCACCTCGCCCTCGACCCGGTGCGGGCGGCCCAGCACCTCGTTGGCGCCCGCCATGTCCCCGGCCTCGACCAGCCGGCGGGTCAGGCTGGAGGAGAACGGCTGGCCGTCCCCGGCCGTGCCGCACACCTGCAGGTCGATCAGCTCGACCTCGTAGTCGTCCGCCCGGCCCAGCTCGGCGAGCAGCGCGACGTCCCCCGCGGCCTTGTGCCCGAAGCGGAAGTTGGGGCCCTCGATGACGACCCGCGCGTGCAGCGCGTCCACCAGGACCTGCCGGACGAAGGTCTCCGGGGACTCCTTCGAGAACTCGGTGGTGAACGGCAGCACCAGCACCGCGTCCACCCCGAGCTCCGCGATCAGCTCGGCCCGGCGCGGGTGCGGCGCGAGCAGCGGCGGGTGGCTGCCCGGGCGGATGACCTCACGCGGGTGCGGGTCGAAGGTCACCACGACCGAGGGCAGGCCGAGTTCGCGGGCGCGCTCGACCGCCCGTCCGATGATCAGCTGATGCCCGCGGTGCACCCCGTCGAACGAGCCGATGGTGACGACGCTGCGTCCCCAGTCACCGGGGATCTCCTCCAGGCCACGCCAGCGCTGCACCTGACCGCTCCTTGTTCCGTACGGCGCGTACCCTCTGTACGCTCAAACGCTCAAAACCCGAACCCCTATAGCGTGCCATGCGCCTGCCCCGGCTCAGGCACCGGAATACGGGTTGAGCGCACCGGCGGCCGTACGACCCGCTCCGGCGAGGTCCGCTCGGCCTCCGCGGCGGCGTACTGCGGGTCCCGTCCGGCCGCCGTCAGGGCCCACATCCGGGCCAGCCGGGGGCCGTCCGGCGCGGTCGGGGCGGCGTCGCGCGGCCACCGGGCGAGCAGCCGGGCGAAGGCCGCGGAGCGTCCGGCGCAGCGCACCAGCAACTCGTCGGCACCCGGCAGCGCGGCGGCCGTCCGGGCCAGCACCGCGCGGGCCCGGGCCGGATTCTCGGCCGCGCAGTGCTCGGCCAGCCGCTCCACGGCGGCGGCCAGCACCACCGGGTCGGCCTCGGTGGCGAGCAGGATGTCCAGCAGCTCGCAGCGCAGCGCGTCCGCCGCCGGGTCGGCCACCGGGACGGACAGCGCCTCGGCGAACGGCCGCCGCACCGCCGCCGTCCGGGCGGCCAGCGCGGTGCCGAGCAGCACCCGCAGCTCCAGCCGGTCGGCCGGGCCGACGGCCGCGGTGCGCCCCAGCCGGCGGCCGAGGTAGTCGACGGCGACCGGCCCGGCCAGCCCCGGGTGCGCGCGCAGCAGCCGGGCGGCCAGTTCGGCGCCCCGCCGGACGGCCACCGGGGCGGCGGCGTCGGCCAGCACCCGCAGCGTCTCGGCGGTGGCCGTGCCGGGCGCCGCCAGCCGGTCGGCGAGTGCGGCCAGGACGGGCTCCGGGTCGCTCTCCAGGGCCGGGGCGAGCGCCCTCGGGGTGAGGAAGGCGTCACCGCCCGCCCGGTGCAGGGCGAGCGCGGCCGGGAGGTGCTCGGCCCGGGTCGCCGGGTCGCCGACCAGCAGGGCCAGCGCCGCGCCGTGCAGGCCGGGCTCGTCCTCGCGGGCGAGCAGGGTCAGCGCGGTGAACCTCAGCAGTTCGGCCGCGGCCCCGGTCGCGTACGGGGCGGTCCGCAGCGCGTGCACGGCGGCCGCGACGTGCCGCTCGGGCCGCCGGTCGTGGCTCCAGCGGTCCACCGCGCGGCAGAGCGCGGACGGCTCCTCGGCGGCGAGCACGGTGAGCAGCGCGTCGGCCCTCGGGTGTGCGGCGTCGGCCAGCGCGTCGGCCAACTCGTCCAGGGCGAGCCAGCGGTGGGCGTGCAGCAGGTCGTGCGCGAGGTCGGCCACGGTGCAGCCGGGGCGGCCCGGCAGGCCGCGCGGGTCGTCGAACCAGGCGCACAGCAGCGGGAACACCGCGACCGGATCGTTCCGCAGCCGCTCCGCCACCGCGCCGAGGAACCGCTGCCCGGGGCCGTCGGCCGCCACCAGCGTTCGCAGCAGGGCGAGTTCGGCCTCGAGCGGCAGGCCGAGGCCGGTCCAGAACGCCGGGCCGAAGCGGCCGAGCCCGGCGGCCGGGAGCGCCGCCGCCCCGACCGCCGCCCCACCCGGAGCCCCGCCCGCCGCAGCAGCCCGTTCGGCGATCCGGCCGGCCAACTGGTCGAGCAGCGCCCGGTGTTCGGCCCGGTCCGGGCTGGCGGCCAGGCCGGCGGTGAGCAGCCGCCCCGCCCACCAGGCGGGTTCACTGCCGGGCGGGCGCAGGTCCAGCGCGCGCCAGATCCGGTGCAGCCACGGGTCCAGGGCGGGCGCGCCCCAGGTCTCGGCCACCCGGCGCAGTGCGGCGGCGACCGGGCCGATCCGGTGCCGGGGGACGGTGTTCGCCCCCGCGGCCCGGCCGGGCCCCACCGTTGCGTCGGCGGGCGTGGGGGGCGAGGCGGGCGTGGGGGGCGTGTCCTCGGCCTCGCCGAGCAGCAACCGCAGCGCCGCGTCCAGGTCCAGGTGCAGGCCCTGCAACCAGTCGGCGAACTCCCCGTGCGCGAACCGGTATCCGGGCCCGGCGGGCACGAACAGGCCCTCGGCGAGCACCGCCGTGGCCCAGCCGCCGTCGACCGGGAACAGTTCCTCGAAGGCGGCCCGGCCGAGCCCGCCCGGCTCGCTGCCGAGCATCCGCCGGGCCGCCTCGTGGACCCGGCCCGCCACCGCCGCGGCGAGCCGGCGCACCCGCCCGTGGCGCGGTCCCACCGGTCGGGCAGCGCCCCGGCGGTGCGCGCCCGGGCGGCGAGGGCGGCCGTCCTCGGCCAGCCGTTGGGCCACCCGCAGGCAGCGCAGGTCCAGGAAGGCGCCGAACAGCTCGCCCCGGCGCACCGGCCCGTCATGCAACCCCTCGGCCCACAGCTCCCCGGCCAGCCGGACGGCCAGCGGGTGCCGGGCGTCCTCGGCGGCGGCCGGGCGGCCGGGCGGCAGCCCGTAGCGGCGGCGCACCCGCTCGGCGGCCTCGACCGGCAGCGGGCCGAGCCGGTGCCCGGCCAGGCTCGGCCCGCCCGGGCCGCCGCCGTCCATCCGCACGGTGGGGGCGCTGCTCAGGTCGCCGTCCGGGTGCGCCTCCTCCGCGCGGCCCGCGCCGAACGTGCCGCTCCCCCAGGTCTCGGCGGCCAGCCGCTCCCAGAGTTCCTCGCCGCAGGCGGTCAGCAGCCGCGCCCCGCAGCCGGTCAGCCACTGCCCGGCGCCGCGCAGCCAGCGCGCGTCCAGCCGCGCCGGGGCCTCCTCCGGGCCGTCCAGGACGACCAGCAGCGCCCGCCCGGCCGCCGCGCACAGCGCCGCCACCGGCTCGGGCGCGGGCGCCGGGGTGCCCAGTTCGGCCGCCGCCGCGGCCAGCGCCCGCTCCACCGGTTCGGCGAGCGAACGGTCCTCGGCGCGCAGGTCGGCGCCGCGCAGCCAGAGGGTGGGCAGCGGGTGGGCGCCGCCGGAGCGGCGGGCGGCCAGCGCGGCCAGTTCGGTGGAGCGCCCGCTGCCGGGGGCACCGACCAGCGCGGTGACGGTCGCGGCCGGCTCGTCCCCGGCCAGGCCGTCCGGCCGGTCCACCCGGTCCGCGGCCAGCCCGGCCACCCGCCCCGGTCCGGCGCCGGCGGCCGCGAGCTGGGCCGCGGTCAGCCGCAGCACCCCGGCCAGGTTGAGCGCCGGCCCGTACGCGGGCACGGCCGCCGCGTTGCGGGCCAGCAGCCCGGCCAAGGCCTCGGCGACCTCCACCCCACCGCCGGCAGCCACCGCCGGCAGCGCCCCGCCGTGCTGCGGGCCCCGGAGGGCGGGCGCGGCCAGCGCGACCACCGCCCCGCTGCGGGCGTCCAGCACCGGCGAGCCGGCCGGCACCACGACGCCGCCGACCACCGGCATGTCCAGCAGCAGCACCCCGCCCCGCCGGTGCCCGCCGTACCCGGCGCCGGTGACCCCGAGCAGCCCGCAGCGCAGTGCGACCGCCCGGCCGTCCTCGCCCGCCAGCGCGGGCAGCAGCACCTCGTGCCCGCCCCCGAGGGCGGCCACCGGCAGCGGCGGCACCGGCAGCCCGCCGACCGCGTCGGTGCGCAGCAGCGCGAGCCCGTGCTCGGGCAGCAACAGGACGGCGTCCGGGCCGAGCACCCTGGTCTGTCCGCCGGGGGTGTGCAGGACGACCCGGTCCAGCCCGGCCACGCTCTCGTGCGCGGTGAGCACCCCGCCCTGCGGGTCGGCGACGAACCCTAAGCCGTGCAGCCGCCCGTTGAGGTCGCGGATCCGCAGCAGGTACCGCCCCGGATCGCCCTCCAGAAACCCCGGCATGAGTGCCCCTTCGCCCGTCGCTCGCCCACCGCCGGGAGCCTGCCCGCCGGGGCGGCGCCCCGACCGCGCCCACGCCGCTCACCACGGGCGTTCACCTCGCGCGCTCCCTCGTGCGGGTGACCTTTCCCGGTCGGGTGATGGGGCCCCCGGAAAGCGGAGATCCCCCGTCGGGAGGACTCCCGACGGGGGATCTCGAGCGGCACTGCGGGCCGTCAGCCGACGGCGGCGCCAAGGGCGGTCAGCCGACGAACACCGCGACCGGCTTCGCCTGCCCGTCCTTCTCCTCGACCAGGGCGAGGAAGCGCCCGTCCGGCCCGAACACCGCGATCGGCCCGTCCACGCCCAGCCCGGGCGCCTTGAGGCGGGAGCCGTGCGACAGCTTCTGCGCCGAGGCCTCGTCCAGGTCCCAGCGCGGGAAGGCGGCCGCCGCGGCCTCCGCGATCGGCAGCACCTCCAGCCCCGTGGCGGAGTCGCCGGTGACGGTGGCCTCGAGCTGCTCCAGGGTGCGCGCCGACTCCACCCCGTACGGCCCGACCTTGGTGCGCCGCAGCGCGGTCAGGTGCCCGCCGACGCCCAGCCCGGCGCCCAGGTCCCGGGCCAGCGCCCGGATGTAGGTGCCGGAGGAGCACTCGACGGTCACGTCCAGGTCGATCACCGGTGTGCCGTCCTCGGCGACCGCCGGGCGCTGCTCGTGCACGGTGAAGGAGTGGATCGTGGTCGGCCGGGCCGCGAGTTCGAAGTCCTCGCCCTCGCGCACCCGGGCGTACGAGCGCTTGCCGTCGATCTTGATCGCGCTGACCTTGGACGGCACCTGCATGATCTCGCCGGTGAGTGCCGCGATCCCGGCGTCGATCGCCTCCCGGGTGACGGCGTCGGCCGGGGTCGAGGCGGTGATCTCGCCCTCCCGGTCGTCGGTGACAGTGGTCTGGCCGAGCCGGACGGTCGCCTCGTACGTCTTGGCGGTGAGCATCAGGTGGCCGAGCAGCCGGGTGGCCCGCTCGACACCGATCACCAGTACGCCGGTGGCCATCGGGTCCAGCGTGCCGGCGTGCCCGACCTTCCGGGTCCCGGCCAGCCACCGCATCTTGGCGACGACCCCGTGGGAGGTGATGCCCTCGGGCTTGTCGACGATCACCAGGCCGTCCGGGCCGGTGCCTTTGCGCTTCATCGGGTTCTTTCTCTCAAAGCGTCGGACCTGAAAGCGTCGGAAAACGTCAGGAGATGATCAACGTACCGGCCGCAGCGCGTCCCGGAACCGCTCGACCACGCCGGCCACGTCCTCCCGGACGCTGAATCCGGCCGCGTAGACATGCCCCCCGCCGCCCAGTTCGGCGCAGGCCGCGGCGACGTCCACCGCCCCCTTGGAGCGCGAGGAACCGCGCAGCGTGCCGTCCGGGTCCTGCTTGAGCACCAGCGCCACCTCGGCCTCGGCCGGGCGGCGCAGGATGTCGATCAGCCCCTCGATCTCCTCGACCGTGACGCTGAACAGCGCCAGGTCCTGGTACGGCACCCAGGTCCACACCAGGCCGAGGCCGCCGGCCGCCTCCGGCTCGTAGACGGCCCGGTCGAGCGCGCCCGCGAGCACCTTGAGGTAGCCGAAGGAGGAGGTGTCCCACAGCTGCCGGGAGATCAGGTCGTGCCGGATGCCGGTGGCCAGCAGCCGGCCGGCGAATTCGTGGGTGGCGGGCGTGGTGGCCCGGTACCTGAACGAGCCGGTGTCGGTGGCGACGCCGGTGTAGAGGCAGGTGGCCAGGTCCCGGTCGAGTTCGACGCCGAGCCGGCGCAGCAGTTCGTCGACCAGCACGGCGGTGGCCGGCGCGGCCGGGTCGATCAGCTGGTGGGTGCCGAAGCCCGGGTTGGAGGCGTGGTGGTCGAACACCACCAGGACGGGCGCGGCGAAGGCCTTGTCGTGCAGCAGGCCGAGCCGGCTCTCCGCGGCCACGTCGAAGCAGAGCACCAGCTCGGGCACGTCCGGCACCTCGGCGGCCGGCACGATCAGCTCCTGGCCGGGCAGGAAGGACAGCGACTCGGGCACGATCTGCGGGTCGTCACCGAAGGAGACCCGCACCTGCTTGCCGAGCGCGCGCAGCGCCAGCGCGGCCGCCAGCGAGGAACCCAGCGCGTCGCCGTCCGGGCAGATGTGGCAGATCAGGTCGATCGAACGGGCTCGCCCGATCTCCGCCACCACCTGCTGCCAGAGCAGCTCGAACCCGCTCTCCTCGGCGCGCGGCCCCGGAAGCGCCGCGAGGGCACCCTCCACCGTGCTGGTGGAAGACGCCCCCGTGGTCGTTCCGGCTCGCGAGGCGGCCTGCGCCGGCTCACCCGCCATGACTACTCGTCCTCGTCGTCACGCTCGGACGCCGGAACCCGGTACGGGTCCGCGTCGCCGGCGAAGCTCGCCCCGGCGGCCTGCGTGCGCACCGCGGCGTCGGAGCTCCGGGCCCGGTCGAGCAGGTCGTCGATGTTCCGGGCGTTCTCCGGCAGCGCGTCCGCGACGAAGGTCAGCGACGGGGTGAAACGCACCCCGGTCTGCTTGCCGACCTCGGAGCGGAGCACGCCCTTGGCGCTCTCCAGCGCGGCCGCGCTGGCCTGGCGCTCGGTCTCGTCACCGTAGACGGTGTAGAAGACGGTGGCCTCGCGCAGGTCGCCGGTCACCCGGGTGTCGGTGATGGTCACGAACCCCAGTCGGGGGTCCTTGATCCGCCGTTCCAGGGTCTGGGCGACGACCACCTGGATGCGGTCGGCGAGCTTGCGCGCCCTTGCGGTGTCGGTCACGTTGCCTCCTCGTGCAGTGGGCCCGGTACCCGGGCGAGCTGCGCACCCGTCGGGGCCCACGCCCCAAAGTACCGGCCCGCGCCCGGCCTTGCGGGCGCTCTCGGTCCTGATCTGTGTGAGAACGGCGACTTCCGCCGACCGGCTCCACAGCTCTCATTCATCGTCGTCGTTGTGGTACCTCCTCCTCGCGGAGAGGAGTTGTACCTCGGGGCGGCCGGCGACCAACCGCTCACAGCTGTCCAGGATCTCGGTGATGTACCCGGCATCGCCGGACACCACCGCGAGGCCGATCTCGGCCCGGCGGTGCAGATCCTGGTTCCCGGTCTCGGCAGCGCACACGCTGTACTTGCGCTGCAGTTCGGCCACGATGGGCCGCACGATCGAACGCTTCTCCTTGAGCGAGTGGACGTCGCCCAGCAGCAGGTCGAAGGTGAGTGTTCCCACGAACATGTATGACAGGTCTCGCCGACCTGGAAGGCCTCGGGGACAGCCCTGAACCGGGCTGGTACTGCTACATCTGACTTACCCCGGGACCCTACACAGCGAGACCGGGGCCGGTCGACGGAAATACCACCCGTCGACCGGCCCCGGCAGCCACCCGCTTACGCGCGCGGCTTCTCGCGCATCTCGTAGGTCTCGATGACGTCCTCGGTCTTGATGTCGTTGAACGACCCGAGGGTCACACCGGCCTCGAAGCCCTCGCGGACCTCGGTCGCGTCGTCCTTGAAACGACGCAGGCCCTCGATGGTGAGGCTCTCCGCCACGACCTTGCCGTCGCGGATGAGGCGTGCCTTGGCGTTGCGGCGCAGCAGGCCCTCGCGGACGATGACACCCGCGATGTTGCCGAACTTGGAGGAACGGAACACCTCGCGGATCTCCGCGGAACCGAGGCGCACCTCCTCGTACTCCGGCTTGAGCATGCCCTTGAGGGCGTTCTCGATCTCCTCGATCGCCTGGTAGATGACCGAGTAGTACCGGACGTCCACGCCTTCCTTGTCGGCCGCGGTACGGGCACGGCCTTCGGCGCGCACGTTGAAGCCGATGATGATGGCGTCGGAGCCCATCGCCAGGTTGACGTCGGACTCGGTGATCGCACCCACACCGCGGTGCAGGATGCGGAGCTCGACCTCCTCGCCGACGTCCAGCTTGACGAGGGCGTCCTCCAGGGCCTCCACGGAACCGGAGACGTCACCCTTGATGATGAGGTTGAGCTGCTCGATCTCGCCGGCCGCGATGGCCTTGTCGAGGTCCTCCAGGGACACCCGGACCCGGCGCTGCGCGAAGGCGGCGTTGCGGTCGCGGGCCGAGCGCTTCTCGGCGATCTGACGCGCGGTGCGGTCCTCGTCGACGACGATGAAGCTGTCGCCGGCGCGGGGCACCGAGGTCAGACCGAGCAGCAGCACCGGACGGGACGGACCGGCCTCGGTGAGGTGGTTGCCGTTCTCGTCGAGCATCGCGCGGACGCGGCCGTAGGCGTCGCCCACGACGATCGAGTCGCCGACGCGGAGCGTACCGCGCTGCACGAGCACGGTCGCCATGGCGCCGCGGCCCTTGTCGAGGTGCGCCTCGATGGCGATACCCTGCGCGTCCTGCTCGGGGTTGGCCCGCAGGTCGAGCGAGGCGTCCGCGGTCAGGACCACGGCCTCCAGCAGCTGGTCGATGTTCAGACCCTGGCGCGCGGAGATGTCGACGAACATGGTGTCGCCGCCGTACTCCTCGGCCACCAGACCGAACTCGGTCAGCTGACCGCGGACCTTGGTCGGGTCGGCGCCCTCGACGTCGATCTTGTTGACCGCGACCACGATCGGCACACCGGCGGCCTTGGCGTGGTTCAGCGCCTCGACCGTCTGCGGCATGACACCGTCGTTGGCCGCGACCACCAGGATCGCGATGTCGGTGGACTTGGCACCACGGGCACGCATGGCGGAGAACGCCTCGTGACCCGGGGTGTCGAGGAAGGTGATCGGGCGCTCTTCGCCGTTCACCACGGTGGCGACCTGGTAGGCACCGATGTGCTGGGTGATGCCACCGGCCTCGCCGGCCACCACGTTGGACTTGCGGATCGCGTCCAGCAGGCGGGTCTTACCGTGGTCGACGTGACCCATGACGGTGACGACCGGCGGGCGCGGGGCCAGCTGGTCCTCGTCGCCCTCGTTGGCACCGAAGTCGATGTCGAACGACTCCAGCAGCTCGCGGTCCTCGTCGTCCCGGCTGACGATCTCCAGGATGAAGCCCATCTCGCCGGCCAGCAGCTCGAGGGTCGCGTCGGAGACCGACTGGGTCGCGGTGACCATCTCACCGAGGTTGAACATGACGGAGACGAGCGCGGCCGGGTTGGCGTTGATCTTCTCCGCGAAGTCCATCAGCGAGGCGCCGCTCGACAGGCGAACGGTCTGGCCGTTGCCGCGAGGCAGCATCACACCGCCGACGGACGGGGCCTGCATGGCCTCGTACTCCTGGCGCTTCGCCCGCTTCGACTTGCGACCGCGCGCCGGGCGACCGCCCGGGCCACGACCGAAGGCACCCTGCGTGCCACCACGGGCACCCGGGCCGCCGGGGCGACCGCTGAAGCCACCGGGACGCGGGCCGAAGCCGCCGCCGCCACCGGGGGCACCGCCACCGGGACGCGGGCCGCCGAAGCCGCCGCCACCGGCCGGACGCGAGCCCGGACCGGCCGGACGACCCTGGAAGCCGGGACGGGCACCGCCGGCACCCGGACCACCCGGACGACCGCCGGGGCCACCGGGACCACGGCCACCCGGGCCCGGACGCGGGCCCGGAGCCGGACGCTGCGGCATCATGCCCGGGTTCGGGCGCGGCATGCCGGACGGGGTCGGGCCGCCGGGACGCGGCGCGGCCGGACGCGGCATGCCGTCGGGACGCGGACGGTCGCCACCCGGACGGGGAGCACCGGCACCCGGACCACCCGGACGCGGACGGTCGCCACCGGGACGCGGCGCACCGGCACCCGGGGCACCGGCGGGACGCGGACGGTCGCCACCGGGACGCGGCGCACCGGCACCCGGGGCACCGGCGGGACGCGGACGGTCGCCACCCGGACGGGGACGGTCGCCACCCTGGGCGCCCGCACCGGCCGGACGCGCACCCGGCGCACCCTGACGGCGCTCGCCGGGGCGACCCATGCCGGTCGCGCTGCCCGAGGTGAACGGGTTGTTGCCCGGACGCGGGCCGGCCGGACGCGGGCCCGGACGGGCGCCGCCGGTGGCCTGGCCGCCGCTCGGACGCGGGGCCTGGGCGGCCGGACGCGGGGCATCGGCGGCCGGACGCGGGGCATCGGCGGCCGGACGCGGGGTGTCACCGGCCGGAGCCGGCGAGGAGAACTCGGCCGCGGGAGCGGCCGGGGCCGCCGGAGCAGCGGGACGCGCGGCCGGGCGGGGGCCCGGGGTCGGCGCGCCCGGCTTCGAGGCGGCCGCGGGGGCCGCCGCCGCAGCGGCGGGAGCGGCCGGAGCGGCGGGAGCCGCGGCGGCCGGGGTCGGACGGGGACCAGGGGTCGCGCTGGGGCGCGGACCCGGGGTCGGGCCACCCGGCTTCGGGGTACCCGAGCCGGCAGCGGGGGAGGGCGCCGCGGACTTCCGCGGACCCGGCTTGGCAGCGGAACCACCACCGGTGGGGGCCACACCAAGCGCGTCAGTCAACTTGCGCACGACCGGCGCCTCGATCGTCGAGGACGCCGAACGGACGAACTCGCCGAGCTCGGTGAGCTTGGCCATGACGGCCTTGCTCTCCAAGCCAAGCTCCTTGGCGAGTTCATAAACCCGGACCTTAGCCACTTCACTCCTGTCTATGAGTCCGGGGGTCTCGTCCGCCGGACTGTCGCTACTTCATGGGCGTACCCATCGCGTACTCATCGCGTACTCATCGAGTGCTCATCGCAATCTCGACCTACTTCCACATCGCGAGGTACCTGACTGGTGGCACGGCGCGCGGCTGCCCGCGCGCTGTGCTTGTTGCGGTGGTTCTCCGCCGCGTGGAGCGACGGCCGTCACGGGAGGTGGCCCGCCTAGGAGGCTCCGCCTGCCCGCTCCCCGATGAACTCGCGGAGCCGCTCCGTGTCGAGCGGGCCCTGGAGGCGGAAGGCCCGAGGGAACGCCCGACGGCGGACCGCGAGGTCGAGGCAGGCCGGATCGGGGTGCAGGTGAGCGCCCCGGCCCGGCAGTGCGCCACGGGGATCAGGGACGCACTCGCCCTCGACCGCCGTGACACGCAACAGCTGATGCTTGGCCGCCCGCTTGCGGCAGCCCACGCAGGTGCGTTCCGGGCGTGCTCGGACGTGCGTCCGGCCAGACGAAGGCAAGTCTACCCCTCCGAAGCGACATGGCGCCGCCCCGCAGATCCCAGGGGACCACGGGACGGCCAGGAGAACACCGACCACCGGTCGGCCGCCACCCGATTTCTTTCCTACTGAGGACGGTCGCCGTCCTCCGACTGGCCCTCGGTGTCCGGCCGGATGTCGATCCGCCACCCGGTGAGACGGGCGGCCAGACGGGCGTTCTGCCCCTCCTTGCCGATCGCCAGCGACAGCTGGTAGTCCGGCACGATCACCCGCGCGGAACGCTGGACGGCGTCCACGATCTCCACGCTGGTCACCCGCGCGGGGGACAGCGCCGAGGCGACCATGTCCCGGGGGTCCTCCGACCAGTCGACGATGTCGATCTTCTCGCCGTGCAGCTCGCCCATCACCGCGCGCACCCGGGCGCCCATCGGACCGATGCAGGCGCCCTTGGCGTTCAGCCCGGCCCGGCGCGACCAGACCGCGATCTTGGTGCGGTGGCCGGCCTCGCGGGCGATGGCGGCGATCTCCACGCTGCCGTCCGCGATCTCCGGGACCTCCAGCGCGAACAGCTTCTTCACCAGGTTCGGGTGGGTGCGCGACAGCGTCACCGAGGCCCCGCGGACCCCGCGGCGGACCGCCACCACGTAGCACTTCAGGCGGGTGCCGTGCCGGTAGTCCTCGCCCGGGACCTGCTCCTGCGGCGGCAGGATGGCCTCCAGCTTGCCGATGTCGACCAGCACGTTCTTCGGGTCGTTGCCCTGCTGGACGACACCGGTGACGATGTCGCCCTCCTTGCCCGCGTACTCGCCGAAGGTCTGGTCGTCGGCGGCGTCACGCAGGCGCTGCATCATCACCTGGATACCGATGCTGGACGCGATCCGGCCGAAGCCGTTCGGGGTGTCGTCGAACTCCTTCGGCTCGACCCCCTCGTCCAGCTCCGTCGGGTCCTCCATCGCCCACACGGTGACGTGGCCGCTCTTGCGGTCCAGGTTCACCCGGGCCCGGCGGCGCGAGCCCTCGGTGCGGTGGTACGCGGTGAGGAGGGCGGACTCGATGGACTCGACCAGCAGGTCGAAAGGGATGTTCTTCTCGTTGACCAGCGTGCGCAGGGCACTCATGTCGATGTCCACGGCTACGCCTCCTCGTCTTTCGTCACGTTCGTCATGGTCGTACGGCACCCGGGATCACTCGGCGCCGTCGTCCCCCTCGTCGAAATCGGCGGCCTCGTCCAGGAGCTTCTCGTCGTCCTTGCGGTTGAACTCGACCTGGACCCGTGCCCGGGCCACCTCGCCGTACTCCAGGCGGCGCTCCTTCGGACGGCCGCGGCCCTTCACCGGCTGCACCTCGACCAGCGCGCCGTCCTCGTCGGCCTCCAGCACCCGG
Organism: Kitasatospora sp. NPDC034023; assembly: GCF_055575795.1. Taxonomy (NCBI): domain Bacteria; kingdom Bacillati; phylum Actinomycetota; class Actinomycetes; order Kitasatosporales; family Streptomycetaceae; genus Kitasatospora; species Kitasatospora sp. NPDC034023. Next base: position 32,504 of record NZ_JBVIRY010000041.1, on the reverse strand, counting down.
GCGACGATCTCCCCGCCGTCCACCAGGTGGATCTTGGCCAGCCGACCCTCGGCCCGCTGCCAGTGCCGGGGCAGCACCAGCGGACGCTCCGCACCCGGCGAGCCGACCTCCAGCAGGTAGGCGTCGTCCCCCATCAGGTCCGACTCGTCCAAGGCCTCGCCGACCACCCGGCTGAACTCGGCGATGGCGTCCATGTCCACACCGCCGTCGGTGTCGACGTCGATCTGCACCTGCCGACGGCTGCCCGCCTTGGTGACCCTGACGTCCTCCAGGTCCAGTCCGGCCTGCACGGCCAGCGGCTCCAGCAACGCTCGCAGCCGGTCGGTGTGGGTGGTGCTCATCCGGGTGGACTCCTCGGCCGCGTCTGCTGTTGTCAGAAGGTCGCCCCGCGCCCCCGGCGCCACACCAGGTCACGGCAGCTCGGCCCAAAGCCTATCCGGTGAAGCCCCCAACCACCGATTCCGGACCACCCCCGGCCGCTCGCACACCACCCACTGCGAGCAAGCTCACACCTGCCCGCCCGGGACCCGGTGTGCCCGAACCAGGCCCGAGATCGTGGGGATTCTGTAATCATTCACGCCAACGAGGGCAGGCGGGGAGTCCGTCCTCCCGTACACGCCCCGGAGTGACCCCGATGCAGCCGCCCAGCCGACGGACCCTCCTGTCCCTCGGACTGCTCACCCTCACCGCCGCCTGCACCACCGACCACCCCGGCCCCACCCCCGGCACCACCGGCCCCCGCCCCGACCCGGACGCCCCGATCCGCCTCCGCGCGATCGCCGCCACCGACGTCCTCCTCGCCGGGTACGACGCCCAGCCCGCACCCCCCGGCGGCCGGAGCGCGGACCTGCGCGCCGAGAACGCCCGGCACCGCGCCGCCCTCGCCGAGGGCCTGCCCGCCTCGGCCCTTCCGTCACCGCCCGTGACCACCGGCCCCACCCCCACCCCCGGCACTCCCACGCCCGTCACTCCCGCGCCCGCCGCCGACGGCCTGGCCGCGCTGGAACTGCGGACCGCCGAGTCGCACCTCGCCGACCTCGACGCCGCCGGCCCGCCCCTCGCCCGCCTGCTCGCCTCCATCGCCGCCGCCCACACCCTCCACGCGACGGTCCTGGGCGCCCCCGCCCCACCGGTCACCGCCCGACCCGCCACCTCCCCCTCGGCGGCCCCCACCCCCGGCGCCGCCGCCCTCACCGCCCTCCAGAACGCGCTCGGCGCCGAACACGCCGCCGTCTACGGCTACGGCGTCGTCGGCGCCCACCTCCCTGAGGACCCCCAGCGCACCGACGCCCGCACCGCCTACGCCGCCCACCAGGCCCAACGCGACACCTGGCAACGCCTGCTCAACTCCCTCGGCAGCGCCCCCACGCCCGCCGCCGGCGGCTACCGGCTCCCCTTCCCGGTCACCTCCCCCGCCGACGCCGGCAGACTCGCCGCCCACCTGGAAGCCCGCCTGACCGGCGTCTACGCCGACCTGGTCGCCGCCGTCCCCACCCCGCACCGCCTCACCGCCGCCCTCGCCCTGCGCGAGTGCGCCCTGCGCGCCCACCGCTGGGGCGCCCCCGACCAGCCCTTCCCGGGCATACCGGACCGGATCCCCACCCCCACGGCCACCACCGGCTGAGACTCCGCCCCCGACCCCCGACAATGGACCCATGTCGGGAGCCGCACCCACCATCACCGTCCCCACCTGGCTGACGCACACCGTCACCGCCACCCACGGCGACGCCGGCCGTCGATGGCTCGCCGCCCTCCCCACCAGGGCGGCCGCCCACCTCGCCGCCTGGGACCTCACCCTGGAACGCGTCCTCGACCCCGGCGGCAGCCTCAGCCTGATCGCGTACGTCCACCGCGACGACCTCTCGCCCGCCGTCCTCAAGACCGGCCTGCTCACCCCCGAGACCACCCACGAGCACGCCGCCCTCCGACACTGGGCCGGCCGGGGAGCCGTCCTCCTCCTCGACGCCGACCCCTCCGAGGGCGTCCTCCTACTGGAACGCCTCCACGGCGAGATCCCGCTGCGCTCCCTCGCCGAGCCCAAGGCCATGCTGGAGGCCACCAGCCTGCTGCACCGGCTCTGGGCGGAGCTCCCCGCGGAGCACCCCTTCCCCACCCTCGCGCAGCGGGTCGCCGCCACCGCCGAGCGGGTCGAGGAACACCGCTCCCACCCCGCCGCCACCGAGGCGCAGTCCCTGATCACCGAGGCCCTGGACACCGCCCGGGGCCTGACCGGCTCCACCGACGAGTCCTTCCTCCTGCACGGCGACTTCCACCACGGCAACGTCCTCGCCGCCGACCGCGCCCCCTGGCTGGCCATCGACCCGCGCCCCGTCGTCGGCGAGCGCGCCTACGACCTGGCCCGCCTCGCGCTGGACCGCGCCGACACCCTGCTCGGCTCCCCCGGCGTACCCGCCGCCGTCCGCCGCCGTCTCCACCAGCTCTCCGACGCGCTCGACGTGGACCGGGACCGCCTCCGCGGCTGGGCCCTGTTCCGCGCCGTCGACCTGGCCCTGCGCTCCCTCGCCGCGGACCGCCGCGAGGACGCCGAACTCCACCTCGAACTCGCCGGCTCGCTCTGATCCCCGGCTCGCTCTGATCCCCGGCGCGCCGGGACTCGGCCCGCTCCGAGCCCCGGCCCGCGCGGCGGGACCAGGACCCGACTTCAGACGCCCGACCCGCGCAGCGGCAACCGGGCCCCCATCACCGCGTACAGCCGGTCCGTCGCCGGGAACCGCACCGCCCGCGCCAGGTCCTGGTACCCCAACGCCCGGTACAACCGCCGTGCCGGCGTCTCCGCGTCGATCGCCGAGAGAATGCTCCGCTCCAGCCCGGACCGCTCGCACAGCGTCCGGATGAGCCGCGAACCGACGCCCTGCCCTTGGAACTCCGGCAGCACGTGCAGTTCGGTGACGGCGAAGACCCCGTCCAGCCAGCCCCCGTGCCCCCGGACGGTCAGGTAGGGCTCGATCACCGTGCTCCACCAGTGCTCCCGCTGGTTGGGCATCCCGTACCCGAACCCGACCAGCCGCCCCCCGCTCATCGCCCCGAGCGCGATCACCCCCGACTGCTGGGCGTGCCGCCCGACGATGTGCAGCCGTACCGCGACCTCCTCGGGCGTGAGCCCGAACGCCACCGCCTGGACCTCCAGCGCCTGCGGCGCCCAGTCCGCAAGGTCGATGGCCTCGATCGTCACCCCGGTCAGCTGATCCATGCCCCGGACGTTACTACCAGCGGCCCCCGAACGCGGCCGAAGATCCCAACACAGCCGCCCCTCGGGAGCGACGCCCTCAGAACAACACGCTCATGAACGCCCCGACCTCCCGGAACCCCACCCGCCGATAGGCCGCCCGGGCCCGCAGGTTGAAGTCGTTGACGTAGAGCGACACCACCGGCGCCACCTCCCGCAGCGCGATCTCCAGGACCGCCGCCATCCCCGTCTCGGACAGCCCCTGCCCCCGGTGCTCGGGCGCGACCCAGACCCCCTGGATCTGGCAGGCGCCCTCCGTCACGGCCCCGACCTCCGCCTTGAAGACGACCTGCCCGTCCTCCCCGAACCGCGCGAACGACCGTCCGGTGGAAACGAGTTCGGCCACCCGAGCCTGGTACAGGAGCCCGCCGTCGCCCGCCAGCGGCGACACCCCGACCTCCTCGGTGAACATCGCCACGCACGCCGGCATCAGCGCCTCGACCTCGGTGTGCCGCACCCTCCGCACCAACGGATCCGGCGCGATCTCCGCCGAGGGCACCGAGGTGGCCAACAGCGGCTGGTGGCCCCGGACTTCACGCGCAGGACCCCAACTCCGCTCCAGCAGCGCCCAGAACGCGGCGGTGGCCTCGGCCGGCCCGACGATCGAGGAGCAGCGCCGCCCCTGCCGACGGGCCCGCTCGGCGAAGGCCGCGACCGCCTGCGGCCCGGCGTCGACCAGGACCAGGTTCGCCCCGGCGTAGCAGAGCGCGCCCAGGACGCCGTCCCCGTCGTACCAGCCCCACAGCTCCCCGCCGAGCCGCCACGGGTCGAGCCCGACGGCCTCGACCCGGGTCGCGACGAAGGCGTTGGCGACCGGGTCGCGGTGGAGGATCTCCAGGGCGTCCGCGAGGTCGGGCGGCTCCAGCACGCGGGTGGTGGCCAGGGCCCGGGCGGCCTGGAAGGAGCTCGGGAGCATCACACCTCGATCGAGCATCGAGACAGCACCTCACTGAGACGACTCTGGCCGCACCCTACTCCGTGGCCCCACCCGGCTACGGCTGCGGGGCCGTCCGCGAACGGACGGCCCCGCTTCCGGAAAACTTCACGCAGGCTTCCCCGCGCCATCAGGACGGACTACGAAGGGTTCACTCCCCCGCGACGACGCTCGGCGCCCCCGCCTCGACGCCGGCCGCCTGCATCTGCTCGGCGAGCTTGAGCGCCTCCTCGATCAGGGTCTCGACGATCTTCGACTCGGGAACGGTCTTGATGACCTCGCCCTTGACGAAGATCTGGCCCTTGCCGTTGCCGGAGGCGACACCCAGGTCGGCCTCACGCGCCTCGCCCGGCCCGTTCACGACGCAGCCCATGACGGCCACCCGCAGCGGCACCTCCATGCCCTCCAGGCCGGCGGTGACCTCCTCGGCGAGCTTGTAGACGTCGACCTGGGCGCGGCCGCAGGACGGGCAGGAGACGATCTCCAGGCCGCGCTCGCGCAGCCCGAGCGACTCGAGGATCTGGTTGCCGACCTTGATCTCCTCGGCCGGCGGGGCGGAGAGCGAGACCCGGATGGTGTCGCCGATGCCCTCGGCCAGCAGCGCCCCGAAGGCGACCGCCGACTTGATGGTGCCCTGGAAGGCCGGCCCGGCCTCGGTCACGCCGAGGTGCAGCGGGTAGTCGCACGCGGCGGCGAGCTGGCGGTAGGCGTTGATCATCACGACCGGGTCGTTGTGCTTGACCGAGATCTTGATGTCGCGGAAGTCGTGCTCCTCGAACAGCGAGCACTCCCACAGCGCGGACTCGACCAGCGCCTCCGGGGTGGCCCGGCCGTACTTCTCCAGCAGGCGCTTGTCGAGCGAGCCGGCGTTGACGCCGATCCGGATCGGCACGCCCGCGTCCTTGGCGGCCTTGGCGATCTCGCCGACCTTGTCGTCGAAGGCCTTGATGTTGCCCGGGTTGACGCGCACCGCGGCGCAGCCGGCGTCGATCGCGGCGAAGACGTACTTCGGCTGGAAGTGGATGTCCGCGATGACCGGGATCTTCGACTTCTTCGCGATGATCGGCAGCGCGTCGGCGTCGTCCTGCGACGGGCACGCGACCCGGACGATCTGGCAGCCGGACGCGGTCAGCTCCGCGATCTGCTGCAGCGTGGCGTTGATGTCCGCGGTCACCGTGGTGGTCATCGACTGCACCGAGACAGGGGCGTCGCCGCCGACCGGCACGTTGCCGACCATGATCTGCCGGGAGTAACGACGCTTGGCGAGCGGCTTGAGCGGCAGGGACGGAATACCGAGCGAGATCGCGGTCATGTGCGCAGGGTTCCCCGGGGTAGAGGTGTGGTCGACCGCCCGGCCGTTGGAACGGCCGAGGCCGGGCGCGCTGACGATCGCGCACCCGGCCTCCACGGTACGGCACCGCAACGGGCCCCAGCACACCCGCCGTACCCGAACGCCCTAGCTGATCTTCACCGGGTTCACCAGGTCGGCGACCATCACCAGCAGCGTGAAGCCGATGAAGATGCTGGCCACGACGTACGCCACCGGCATCAGCTTGGCGACGTCGAACGGGCCCGGATCGGGCCGCCGGAACAGCTGTGCGAAGCGGCGCCGGACCGCCTCCCAGACCGCGCCGGCGACGTGGCCGCCGTCCAGCGGGAGCAGCGGCAGCATGTTGAAGAGGAAGAGCGACAGGTTGATGCCGGCCAGCAGGTTAACGAAGAACGCGACCCGCTGGGTGGCCGTCTCGTCGGGGAGGGAGAAGACCTGACCGCTCACCCGGGCGGCGCCGACCATGCCGATCGGCGAGTCCGGCTCGCGCGGGGCGTCGCCGACGATGGCGTTCCACAGCCCGGGGATCTTGCCGGGCAGGGCGACCAGCGATTTCACCCCGTTCTCGGTCATGTCGTACATCCGGTCGAGGGACTGCCCGAAGTCCAGCCGGACCACGCCACTCGCAGGAGTGAACCCGAGGAACCCTGCCTTGACGGTCTGCCCCTTGAGCGGAACGTTGTTCCCGTCGTACTTCTGGACGTCGTTGACCGCGATGGTCGGGTTGAGGGTGAGCCGCTGCCCGTCCCGCTCGACCTCCACCGGGACGGCCTTCCCGGCCGAGCGGCGGATGTCCGCCTGGAGCTGGTCGTAGGTGCGGATCCGGTCGCCGTCGAAGGAGAGGATCTTGTCCCCGGCCTTCAGTCCGGCCTGGGCAGCCGGCGTCTGCGGGGCGTCCGCCGGGCAGTTGTCGGTGGGCTGGCCCGCCTTGACCACGCACTGGGCGACGGTGCTGACCGTCGGCACGTTCATGGAGACGCCGAAGCCCATCATGACGGTCAGGAAGAGCCCGAACGCCAGGATCAGGTTCATGAACGGCCCGGCGAACATGACGATGACGCGCTTCCACGGCTTGCGGGTGTAGAAGAGCCGGTGCTCGTCACCCTCCTGGAGCTCCTCGTAGGAGGCCTCGCGGGCGTCCTCGATCATGGTCCGCCAGGGCGAGCTGCTGCGCTTGGTGATCCGGCCGTCCTCACCCGGCGGGAACATCCCGATCATCCGGATGTACCCGCCGAACGGGATCGCCTTGATGCCGTACTCGGTCTCGCCCTTGCGGCGCGACCAGAGGGTCGGGCCGAAGCCGACCATGTACTGCGGCACCCGGATGCCGAACAGCTTGGCCGTGGAGAGGTGGCCGAGTTCGTGCCAGGCGATCGAAATGAGCAACCCGATGACGAAGACCAGGATGCCGACCACCGTCAAAACCGTTGCCACCGCTGGTCCTCCGTCATGCCGCTCCACTCATCGTCTCGTCCTACCGCAATCGAGGCCGTCAGCCCGCCGCCAGCTCACGGGCCCGGGCGCGCGCCCAGTCCTCCGCGTGCAGGACGTCCTCCACCGTCAGGGAAGTTCCCGACGCGGCCGGCCCGCCGTCGTACTGTCCGTGCTCGGCCACGACCATGGCAACAGTGTCCACGATTCCGGTGAAGGCGAGACCGCCCTTCAGGAACGCCTCCACACATTCCTCGTTCGCCGCGTTGAACACCGCCGGGGCGGTGCCGCCCAGGGTGCCCACCTCCCGGGCCAGCTCGACCGCCGGGAAGGCCTCGTTGTCCAGCGGGAAGAACTCCCAGGTGGCGGCCTTCGTCCAGTCACAGGCGGGAGCGGAGTCCGGCACCCGGTCCGGCCAGCCCATCCCCAGCGCGATCGGCATCCGCATGTCCGGCGGACTGGCCTGCGCCAGCGTCGACCCGTCGGTGAACTCCACCATCGAGTGCACCACCGACTGCGGGTGGACCACGACCTCGATCCGCTCGAAGGGCACGTCGTACAGCAGGTGCGCCTCGATCACCTCCAGGCCCTTGTTGACCAGGGTGGCCGAGTTGATCGTGACGACCGGGCCCATCGCCCAGGTCGGGTGCGCCAGCGCGTCCTGCGGGGTCACCCCGGCCAGCTGCTCGCGGGTGCGGCTGCGGAACGGGCCGCCGCTGGCGGTGACCACCAGCTTGCGCACCTCGGCGCGGGTCCCGCCGGCCAGCGCCTGGAACAGCGCGGCGTGCTCGGAGTCCACCGGCACGATCTGGCCCGGCTTCGCCACCGCCTTCACCAGCGGACCGCCGACGATCAGCGACTCCTTGTTGGCCAGCACCAGCACCCGGCCCGCCGCCAGCGCGGCCAGCGTCGGCCGCAGCCCGATCGACCCGGTGATGCCGTTCAGCACCGAGTGGCACTCCACGGCGGCCAGCTCGGTCGCCGCGTCCGGGCCCGCCAGCACGGCCGGCAGCGGACGGCCCGCCGCCTTCGCGGCCAGCGCGTCCCGCAGCGCCGGCTCCGCCGCCGGGTCGGCCACCGCCACGGTGTGCACGCCCAGCCGCAGCGCCTGCTCGGCCAGCAGCTCCACCCGGCCCCCGGCCGCCGACAGGGCGACCACCCGGAAGCGGTCCGGATTGCGGAGCACCACGTCGATGGCCTGGGTGCCGATCGAACCGGTCGAGCCGAGGATCACCAGCTCCCGGGGGCCGGAGGGGTCCGCCACGGTGGGCGTGAAGCGCAGCTGCGGGTGGGCGAGCGAAGTCATGCGCCCATTGTGTCCTGTCCGCGACCGCGCCACTCCCAGGACTTCCCCAGGACGACCCGGCACCCCTCGGGCTACCGTCGGACCCATGCGTACCGTCATCGCCGGGGGCCACGGAAAGATCGCGCTGAAACTGGAACGGCTGCTCGCCGCACGCGGCGAGCGCCCCGCCGGGATCATCCGCCGCCCCGAACAGGCCCAGGACCTGACCGACGCCGGAGCCGAGCCGCTTCTGCTCGACCTGGAGGCCGCCACCGCCCCGCAGCTCGCCGAACTGCTCTCCGACGCCGACGCGGTGGTCTTCGCCGCCGGAGCCGGACCGGGCAGCGGCGCCGCCCGCAAGAACACCGTCGACCGCGACGCCGCGGTACTGCTCGCCGACGCCGCCGAACTCGCCGGCGTCCGCCGGTACCTCATCATCTCCTCGATGGGCGCCGACGCCGACGCCCACTACCCCGCCGACGAGACCTTCGAGACCTACCTGCGGGCCAAGGGCGCCGCCGACGACGCCGTACGGGCCCGGACCACGCTGGACTGGACGGTCCTGCGCCCCGGGCAGCTCACCGACGGCCCAGGCACCGGCCTGGTCCGCCTCGCCCCCTCGGTCGGGCGCGGCACGGTGGACCGGGCCGACGTGGCCGCCGTCCTGGCCGCCCTGCTGCACGAGCCCGGCACCGCCGGACTGACCCTGGAGCTGGTCGCCGGGAACGCCACCGTCGAGGAGGCCGTCGCCGCCGCGGCGGGGCACGACGGCTGAACGCGCGGAGGGCCCGGTTCGACGAACCGGGCCCTCCGTCAAGCGGTCTTGCGTCAAGCGGTCTTTCGTCAAGCGGTCTTCGTCACGCGGTCTTTCGGGGGTCGTCCCTCAGAGGTCGAGGCCGGTCAGGACCAGCACCTTCTCGACCGTGTAGTCGTCCATCGCGTACTTGACGCCCTCACGGCCGACACCGGAGTCCTTCACACCGCCGTACGGCATCTGGTCAGCGCGGTAGGACGGCGCGTCGCCGATGATCACACCGCCGACCTCCAGCTCCCGGTGGGCCCGGAAGGCGGTCTGCACGTCGTGCGTGAACACGCCCGCCTGCAGGCCGAACGCCGAGTCGTTGACGGCCGCGAAGGCCTCCTCCGTGCCGTCCACCCTGTGCAGCGACAGGACCGGGCCGAACACCTCGGCCTTGGCCAGGATCGCGTCCTCGGGCAGCTCGGCCAGCACGGTCGGAGCGTAGGTCGCGCCCTCGCGGGTGCCGCCGGTCAGCACCTTGGCACCCTTGGCGACCGCGTCCTCCACCCAGGACTCCACCCGCTTCGCGGCGTTCTCGTCGACCAGCGGGCCGACGTCCGTCCCGGCGTCGTTCGGGTCACCGGTGACCTGGGCCCTGACCTTGGCCACGACCTTCTCCACCAGCGCGTCGTACACCGACGCGTCGGCGATCACCCGCTGCACCGAGATGCAGGACTGGCCGCCCTGGTAGTTGGCGAACATCGCGATCCGGGTGGCCGCCCAGTCCAGGTCGGCCTCCGAGGACCAGTCGGCGAGGACCACGGCCGCGGCGTTGCCGCCCAGCTCCAGGGTGCAGTGCTTGCGCGGCACCGAATCCATGATCTGGTAGCCGACCTTGTCCGAACCGGTGAACGAGATCACCGGCAGGCGGTCGTCCTGCACCAGCGCCGGCATCCGGTCGTTCGGCACGGTCAGGATCGACCAGGAGCCGGCCGGCAGGTCCGTCTCGGCCAGGATCTCGCCCAGCACCATCGCCGAAAGCGGCGTCGCCGGGGCCGGCTTCAGGATGATCGGGGCACCGACCGCGATCGCCGGGGCGACCTTGTGCGCGACCAGGTTCAGCGGGAAGTTGAACGGGGCGATGCCCAGCACCACACCGCGCGGGAAGCGGCGCACCACCGCGAAACGGCCCACGCCGCCCGGGTCGGTGTCCAGCCGCATGGTCTCGCCGTTGGTGCGGCGCGCCTCCTCGGCGGCCCAGCGGAACACCGACACCGCGCGGCCGACCTCGCCGCGGGCCCACTTGATCGGCTTGCCGTTCTCGGCGGTGATCAGCTGGGCGAGCTCCTCGGTGCGCTCGGCCAGCCGCTTGGCCACGTGGTCCAGGGCGGCGGCACGCTGGTGCGCCGGGGTCGCGGCGAACACCGGCAGGGCGGCGACGGCGGCGTCCAGCGCCTCCTCGACCTGGGCCTCGGTCGGGATGCTCACCTTGCCGACCAGACGGCCGTCCCAGCTGTTGTGCACCTCGAAGTCGGCGTCACCGCTCGCCCGGCGGCCGGCGAGCCAGAAATCGTACGTGGTGGTCACCGTGGTACCGGCCCTCTCCTCGTCGTCGTACGGCCCGCACGGACGTGGGACCAGAACCCGAGAGTAGGTGCGTCGGCGCGCCGACCGGATTGGCCGACTAGGAGCGTTCGGCCCCTAGGCCACTCCACCGCGTCCAGCCGACCGATCCGTTCCTGGCGCTTCCTCGCTGTTTGGCGCCTGTTCCGGGTCGGTTCCGGGTCGGTTCCGCGCGGTTCCGGGTCGGCTCCGCGCGGTTCCGGATCGGCTCCGCGCCTATTCCTCGCCGGAACGAAGCGCCAGCCACAACTCCATGCGCACATCCGTGTCGTCCAACGAACGGCCCAGCAACTCCTCGACCCGCCGCATCCGGTAGCGCAACGTGTGCCGGTGCACACCCAGGTCCGCCGCCGCCGCGTCCCACTGACCGTGCCGGGACAGCCACGCCCGCAGCGAAGCCACCAGGTCACCACGCGCCGTCCGGTCGTGATCGCGCAGCGGCCGCAACAACCCCTCCGCGAACGCCGTCACCGCGTCCTCCCCGAGCAGCGGCAACAACGAACCCGCGCCGACCTCCTCGTGGTCCACCGACCGGCGACCACCCCGCAACGCCACCGCCAGCGCCCGCTCGGCCTGCGCGTACGCCGTCCCGGCATCCTCCAACGCGGCCGGCGCCGACACGCCCAACGACAGGCCCTCGTGCTCCTCCACCGCACCCAGACACGCCCGGTGCACCGCGCCGTTGTCCAGCGCCAACACCATCAGCCGCAGCCCGTGCGCGCCGTCCTCCCGCGCCACCAGCAGCTTCTCGCCCACCCGGGAACCCGCCTGCTCCGCCCGGTCGCCCAACTCCCCGAGCGCCTCCGCGGCATCCGCGTTCGCCGCCCCCGCGCCCGCCACCAGAACCCGTATCGTCCCCTCCGGCATGCCGCCGAACAGCCCCACCGCGACCTGCCGGGCCGTCGCCACCTCACCGGCCAGCACCATCCGCAGCAGCGCCGCACCCATCCGCTCCTCCGCCTGCCGCAACTCGCGCGAGCGCTCCAGCGTCAGAGTCAGCAGCGCCACCGCCGCGTTCAGCACATACCGCTCGGTCGGCGTGATCCGGTCCTCGGTCCCGACCGCCAGAAAACCCCGCGCCCGCCGGTCCGCCCCCAGCGACTGGACCACCACGTAGTCCTCGTCCGCCGTGTCTATCCCCGGCGCACGCCCCTGCAACGCGGCACTCGACGGCGCCGGCCGCCGACGCAGCCGATCCACCTCCGCCGCCAACCGCCCCGCCCGACGCGCCGCCCAGTCCGGCGCCACCACGGACAACGCACCCGAGCCGTCGTACAGCGCCGCCCAGCCCCCCAGGCGCGCCGCCAGCCGACGCACCACGGCCGTCGTCCCGTCCTTGCCCAGCGCAGCCCTGGTCAGCTCCTCCTGCGCCTCGAAGCTCGTCGTCACCGCCTCGTACTGCTCCGCGGCCAACGCCGCCGACACCACCTTGCTGATCGCGATGAAAGGCGTCGGCTCCGGCACCCGCAGCAACGGCAACCCACGCTGCGCCGCCGCCTCCACCAACGGCTGCGGCACCTCCGTGTGCGACAGCCCCACCCCCAGCCCCAGCCCCACCACCCCGGCATCGGCCAGCCGGTGCACATACGCCTGCAACTGCGCCGCCGTACGGCCCAGCTTGATACCGGTGGTGAGCAGCAGCTCACCACCCTCCAGGAACGGCGTCGGGTCGTCCAGCTCACTGGTGTGCACCCAGCGGACCTGCCGCTCCAGATGGTCCGCACCGGCGAGAACCGTCAGATGAAGCGAGCTGTTGCGGACAACGGAGGCGAGTGTGGGGGGCATGGCACCTTCGGGGGATCGACCTGACCGCGCCATTGCGGCCGGGCGAGGAGAGGGACGTGGGAGTGGTGAGGGTCTCTCCCCTTCATTATGGACGCACCGGACAACCGGCACTGCCGAATCCACCTCGAAGGCGACTTCCGGCCCGGCCCCACCACGCCCGGTCCCGCCCCGGGCCCGGCCCCGGTCTCACCCCCGCAGGTCCACCAACAACGGCGGCACCTGCTCCCCCGACACCGCCGTCAGCGACACCACCGCATGCCCCGCCGGCAACGCGTGCGCCAGATCCGACGGCGACCACCGCAACCGCTCCACATCCCGCGTCGTCACCGACTCCGTCTGCGCCGTCGTCCCCGACAACGCCTTCCGCCCGACCCGACCGGCGCGCCGTATCACCCCCCCGGAGGTGTCGGGGGTGTGGGTGACCGCCGTCTCCTGCACCAGATGCGTCCCCCAGGCCTCCGAGAACAGCCGCCCGTCCCACGGCGCGATCCCCGGGAACGCCATCCGGCAGCCGACCGCGCCGAACAGCGGTGCCCGCAGCGCCTCCGGCAGGTCCACCAGAGTCCGCAGCAGCAGCACCGTGCCCGCGTTCGCGCCCCGCATCCGCTGCAGCCCGCGCACCGCGGTGGCGTCCAGCGCCGCCGAGGCGTCGTCCACCACCAGGCCCGCGAACAGCGAGCGGTCCTCGCGGGCCCCGGCCGCCTGCACGAACTGCCCCACCACCAGCCGCGACAGCATCCGGGCCGCCTCGGGGTGACTGCGCTCGGGCAGCTTCACCCGCACCCGCAACGGATGGTCCAGCACCCGCATCGCGAACGGGGGACGGCCCGTGCCGTCGGTCGCGAAAGCGCCCTCGAACGCGGGCCGCTCCAGCAGCGCCAACCGGTCCGCCAGCAGCGACCCCGGATCGTCCGCCCGGTCGCGCTGGCGCTCGCGGTACTCCAGGTCCCGCTCGTGGAGAGCCAGCCGGCCCGCCGTACCGAGCGCCTTCACCAAGGCCGCCAGCGCGTCCTGATCACCGCCCAGCAGCGCCCGCAGCTCACGCACCACCGGGTAACGGCCGTACGCGGCGTGGAACGGACCCACCACCTGCTGCAGCGCGGTGCGGGCGTTCTCCGTACGGGCGGTCAGCTCGTCCGGCAGCAGCGCCTCGGCCAGCCGGGCAGCCGCCTCGTCGGGGTCCTGCGCGGCGCCGTAGAGGTCCAGCCCGTACACCGAGGACGGGTCGCCGGGCGCGATCACCACGTCGTACCAGGCGTCCGGGCCGAGATCCGCGTCGGCCGCCCCGATCACCACCACACAGGCGGTACCGGCCAGCGCCTGCAGGCACAGCGCCTCCGCGACCGGCCGGGCCAGCCGTGCGGTCTTCCCCGTCCCGGCCGGGCCCACCGCCAGCACCGAAGTGCCCAGCAGCGCCGGGTCCAGCGCGAAACCGGCCGCCCGGTGGCTCACCGGATTCTTCGGCACGTCCTGCGCGGTACCGAGCCGGACCTGGCCGAGCAGCAGATCGTGCTCCTCCGCCCGACCGGACAACTCGCGCGTCTCGGAGGGATGAGCGAAAGCCGCCCCGCCGCGGGCGGCCACCTGCTCGATGAACGCCGGCACGAACACCGGATCCGCCTGCGCGGACTCCCAGGCGCGCTGGATCCGCACGTAGTCGACATCCCCCACGGCCTCCCCGTCGAGCCGCGCCGCCGCCTCCGCCGCCCCACCCCGCCGCAGCCCGTCCCACGGGTCCTGCCGCCGCGCCGCCTCGGCCGCCGCCGGGGCGTCCTCCTCGGCGCGCTGCTCCTGCGTCACCGTCCGCGACAACAGCGGCGACACGTACCGGCGCCACACCTCGGGCCAACGGCCCATTCGGCCGAAGACTTTGATGACGGCCGCCGCGACCACGAGGTTGACGGATAGACCGACAGCAGTCACCAGCGTCTCGGTGGGGTGATCGACCCAGACGGTCATCACGATCAGATGGAGCACCAACTGGGTGCCGTAGACAAAGGCCAGCCAAGCCACCACCGCGTTGAGCCCCGCCCGCAGCAGCAGCGGCCAGGTCGCGACCTTGGCTGCCTCCGCCCGCTCCGGGTCGAGTCGGCGGTAGCCGAGCCGGTAGACGCCCGGTTCGGCTTCGGGGCGCGGGGCGCAGGCCCAGCCGGGGAGGTCGAAGGAGGAAGGGGAGGTACCGGGCCGCTGGTGGGGCAGGGGGGTCGGGGGTCTGGTGGTGGTGCGCTCGCCGTGGTGGTGTGACCCGTCGTGTGCCATGTACGGCCCCGCTCCCTCGCCCGCCCGGCCCGACCGCCGTCGGTGCCGCCATACCCATGTCGCCGTACCGGCGACACGCCCGCGCTCAGGGTAGTGGAGCGGGGCCTGCGGGTAGTCGCGTCGGCTGGGCTGGCCGTGCCGGACAAGTCGGATGGCGCACTGCTACCGAGTGGCGCATGCCTGGGTGGGGAGGGCGGCCGTAGCCTGCGAAGCACCGAGCCGAGAAGTCTGGAGAAACCCCATGAGCGCCGCAACGCCGCTCCCGCAGGAGCGCCGCCTGGTCACCGCGATCCCCGGTCCGAAGTCGCAGGAGCTGCAGGCCCGCAAGCTGGGTGCGGTGGCGGCCGGCGTCGGCACCACCCTGCCGGTGTACGTGTCCCGTGCCAATGGCGGTGTGCTGGAGGACGTGGACGGCAACTCGCTGATCGACTTCGGCTCCGGCATCGCCGTGACCAATGTCGGCAACAGCGCCGAGGCCGTGGTGGCCAGGGCGAGCGAGCAGCTGGCCGCCTTCACCCACACGTGTTTCATGGTGACCCCGTACGAGGGTTACGTGGCCGTTGCCGAGCAGCTGAACGAGCTGACTCCGGGTGACCACGAGAAGCGCACCGCACTGTTCAACTCGGGCGCCGAGGCGGTCGAGAACGCGGTGAAGATCGCCCGCGCCTACACCAAGCGCACCGCCGTCGTGGTGTTCGATCACGGCTACCACGGCCGCACGAACCTCACCATGGGCCTGACGGCGAAGAACATGCCGTACAAGCAGGGCTTCGGCCCGTTCGCCCCGGAGATCTACCGGGTGCCGGTGGCTTACCCCTACCGTTGGCTGACCGGCGCGGAGAACTGCGCCGCCGAGGCCGCCGCGCAGGCGATCGACATGATCAACAAGCAGATCGGTGCCGAGAACGTCGCGGCGATCATCATCGAGCCGATTCAGGGCGAGGGCGGCTTCATCGAGCCGGCCAAGGGTTTCCTGCCAGCGATCGTGGAGTACGCGAAGGCGAACGGCATCGTGTTCGTCGCGGACGAGATCCAGACCGGTTTCTGCCGTACCGGCCAGTGGTTCGCGTGTGACGACGAGGGCATCGTCCCGGATCTGATCACCACGGCCAAGGGCATCGCCGGTGGTCTGCCGCTGGCCGCGGTGACCGGCCGGGCCGAGATCATGGACGCCGCGCACGCGGGTGGCCTGGGCGGCACCTACGGTGGCAACCCGGTGGCGTGCGCCGCCGCGCTGGGCTCCATCGAGACCATGAAGGAGCAGGACCTCAACGGCAAGGCGCAGCGGATCGGCGAGGTCATGCTGGGCCGCCTGCGGGCGATGCAGGAGAAGTTCGACGTGATCGGCGAGGTCCGCGGCCGCGGCGCGATGATCGCGATCGAGCTGGTGAAGCCGGGCTCCAAGGAGCCGAACGCGGAGGTCACGGCCGCCGTGGCGAAGGCCTGCCACGCCGAGGGCCTGGTGGTCCTGACCGCCGGCACCTACGGCAACGTGCTGCGTTTCCTGCCGCCGCTGGTGATCCCGGAGCACCTGCTCGAGGAGGGTCTGGACATCATCGAGGGCGCCTTCGCGCTCCAGGGTGTCACCGCCGCCTGATCCAGGCGCCATCTGCCTGCCGGAGGGATGTCCGGACAGCGCTGAACGGCCCGTGGGGACCTCTGGTCCGCACGGGCCGTTCGGTTGTGTTCGGAGGCCGTGTGCGGGCCCGGTGCGGCGGCTCGGTGCGGCGGCTCGGTGCGGTGGCCGGGCATGATCGACGGAGGGCTCGGGAGGTTGCCCGGGGCGGGGTGAAGATGATGTGCGGAATCGCTGAAGGCGCTCGGCGCGGAAGGGCTGTTGACGTAGTGTCATCGCAGATGGACAGCGAGCCTCAGCCATTGGCGGAGTCGTCCGCGGAGCCTCCCTCGGGGGCGGGTCCGCGTGTGCCCCGCGAGGACAACCAGGCCACCCCGGGAGGGGCGGCGCATACCGCAGGCCGATCGACCGACCGTCCGACCCACACCCCCCGGGGCGCGCGGAACGGCGATCATCAGAGCCGCCCCGGAGCTCTCCCCCCTGCTCCGGGGCGGCTGTCCTTTGTCCCGGAGCGGACGGCGCGGACGGCTGGGGCGGATCGCACGGCTGGGGCGGATCGCACGGCCGGGGCGGATCGTGCCGCCCGGGCGGCGCGGTCGGTGGCCGTGCCGGTGGTGGCGGCGGCGGTGCTGCTGGCGGTGTCGTGGCAGGTGGCGGTGGACGGGCCGCTGCTCGGGCTGGACCGCTGGATCCGTCGGGCCGTGCACACAGCACGCCACGACGTCCCGAACGCGTTGCTCGACCACCTCGGCCACGCCCTGTCGGACCTGGGCAGCAGCGTCCCGGCGATCCCGGTGCTGCTGCTGGCCGGCGCACTGGCCGCCTGGCGGTGCCGCCGGGCCGGGGCTGCCGGTCGCTGGTGGCTGCCGCTGCCGGTGGCGGTGCTGACGGCGGGGCTGATCCCGCTGTTGGTGGTGCCGGCGAAGGCGGCCTTCGCCCGGCCGGGTCCGCTCGGGGATCCGCTGACGCCGGGGCAGTGGGGCTGGTACCCGTCCGGGCACACCGCGACCGCCGCGATCTCGTACGGGGTGGCGGCGCTGTTGCTGGCCCGGGTGTCGGGGCCGCGCGCCGCCCAGGGGCTGGCGGCGGGCGCGGCGCTGCTGGCGCTCGGGGTGGGCGCGGGGCTGGTGTGGAGCGACTTCCACTGGCTGTTGGACGTGGTGGCCGGCTGGTGCCTGGCCGTCCTGGTGGTGTGGCCGCTCGACCGGTGGCTGCCCCGGCCTGGTGCCGGGATCGGGAGGCGTCAGGCCTCGGGGTCCTCGTTGCGGTGAACCAGGCCCGCCTCGCCGTTGTCGCGCTGCCATTCGACGACGAGTTCGTCGCGGACCCCGAAGCGGACGAGGTGGCGGCCGACGACGTCCTCCAGGCCGGGCAGGTTGTCGCGCTCGCCCTCGACGGTGAGTAGCAGGGCGTCGGGCTGTGCCTCCAGGGTGGCGGTGCCGGCGCTGAAGACGAGGGTGCCGCGGCCGGTCTCCTCGGAGTAGGCGGCCTCGATCTTGCGCCCCATGTGGGCGGCGAGCTGCTTGGCGTAGCGGCCGGGGCGGTCGGTGGCGACACGTGCGGTGGAAATGGGCATGGGGGCTCCAGGGTCGGGGAGGGAACTTAGGGTCCCCTCACTCGCCCTACGCTAGCCCAGATACTGAGCTAAGCTCAACATATTTTCCCGACCGTCGTCGGCCGACCACCGAGAGCGCCGGACCCGGTCGCTACGCTTGGCCGGACCCCAGCCGAGGAGACCGCCGATGACCACCACGCCGACCAACGACCCGGCGGACCCCTCCTCCGACCCCCGGCCCGGCTCCCTCGACTCTCCGCCCGACTCCCCCCGCTCCGCCGACGCCACCGACTCCGCCGACTCCACCGCCGAACTGGCGGACGCGATGACCCGGGCGATCAAGCGGATCCGCCGCCAGACCGGCCGGCGGCTGGAGCCGTACGGCATCACCCCCGGCCAGGCCCGGGCGCTGCGCACCCTCGCCCACGTGCCGGGCTGCGAGACGCCGGACCACGCGATGCGGTTGAGCGACCTCGCCGACAAGCTGCACATCGCCCCGCGCTCGGCCACCACCGTGGTCGACGCGCTGGAGGAGGCCGGCCTGGTCGAGCGCAGCCCCGACCCGGCCGACCGGCGGGCCGTGCGGATCCTGCTGACCGAGGCCGGCCGCGCGGCCGTGGAACGGATCGGGCAGGTCCGGGACGAGGTGGCGCAGGAGTACTTCGGTGAGGTCAGCCCCGCCGACGAGGAGGTGCTGCTGCGAGTGCTGCGCTCCGCCGAGGCCCGGTTCCTCGCAGCCGGGCCGCCGCGGCGCTCGACGCCCCCGGACGCAGCGCGGTGATCCCGATCCCGGCGATCACCAGCAGCGCGGCCGCGGCGGCCGTCGGGCTGACCCGCTCGCCGAGCAGCAGCCAGGCCGAGGACATCCCGAACACCGGCACCAGCAGCGAGTAGGGCGCGACGGCGGTGGCGTCGTAGCTGCGCAGCAGGAAGCTCCAGGCGACGAAACCCAGCAGGGTGGAGACGAGCCCGACGTAGCCGATCGCGCCGAGCCCGGCGGGGGTGATCTCGCGCAGCGCGCGCAGGTCCGCCTCCGGGCCCTCGACCAGCAGGGACAGGCCGAGCAGTGGCAGCGGCGGGACGGCGCTGACCCAGATCATCCAGCGCAGCGCGTCCGGCGGCGCCGCCTTGCGGGTCAGCACGTTGGCCAGACCCCAGGCGACGGCGGCCAGGACGACCAGCGCGAAGGCACCCAGCGGGCCGCCGGCGCCCTGGTCGTACGCGCTCAGCGCGATGCCCGCGAAGGCGATCGCCAGGCCCAGGAGCCGGTGCCCGCCGGGGCGTTCGCGCAGCAGCACGGCGGCGAACAGCGCGGTGAAGCCGGCCTGCCCCTGGAGCGCCAGGGAGGAGAGGCCGGCGGGCATCCCGGCGTGCATTCCGAGGAAGAGCAGCCCGAACTTGACCACCCCGAGGACCACGCCGACCGCCACCACCCAGCGCCAGGCCACCTTGGGTGGGCCGACGAAGAAGACCGCCGGCACGGCGACGACGGCGAATCGCAGGGCGCAGAAGAGCAGCGGCGGGAAGTTGTCGAGGCCGACATGGATCAGGACGAAGTTGAGGCCCCAGATGGCGGCCACCAGGACGGCCAGCGCGATGTGGGGCGCGCTCATGCCCGTACCGCTCGTGCTGCTGCCGCTCGTGGTCGTGCTGCTCGTGCTGCTCGTGCCGCTCGCGGCGGCGGGTGTCGCGGTCATGGGTCGAGCATGGTGGCGCGGGACCGTGTAGCACTAGCGATGAATTCTGAAGAGGACACTTTAGGATCACTGCATGATGGATCTGGGGCGCCTGCGGGCGCTACACGCGGTGGCGGTGCACGGCTCGGTCGGCGGGGCGGCGGCCGCGCTCGGGTTCACGCCCTCGGCGGTCTCGCAGCAGATCGCCAAGCTGGAGCGGGAGACCCGGACGGTGCTGCTGGAGCGGCAGGGCCGGGGCGTGGTGCTGACCGACGCGGCGCGCGAGCTGGCCGCCACCGCGCAGACCGTGCTGGGGCTGGTGGAGCAGGCCGAGGTACGGCTGGAGGAGCAGCGCGGCCAGGCGGTCGGCCGGCTGCTGGTGGCCGCGTTCGCGTCCGGTGCGCGAGGGCTGATGCCCGGGGTGCTCGCCGATCTGCGGCGGCGCTGCCCGGAGCTCGACGTGCGGCTGCTGGAGCGCGATCCGTACCCGGCGGCCGATCTGGTGGCCCGGGGCGAGGTGGATCTGGCTCTGGTGCAGGACTGGCCGACCGTGCCGCTGCCGGTGCAGGACGGGGTCGCCCGGATGGACCTCGGGACGGACCCGGTGGACCTGCTGCTGCCCGCCGGCGACGAGCTGGCCGCGCTCGACCCGGTGCCGGTGGAACGGCTGTGCGGGCAGCGCTGGATCAGCGTGCCGCCGGGCAACATCTGCCACGACTGGCTGGTCCGCACCCTGCGCGAGGCCGGTGAGGAGCCGGACGTGCGCTACCAGGTCGGCGAGTTCGAGACCCAGATCGCGCTGGTCGCGGCCGGTCTCGGGATGGGCCTGGTGCCGAGGCTCGGACGGGGGCCGCTGCCGCCCGGGGTGACGGCCCGCCGGGTGACGCCGGAGCCGAGCCGCCGGGTCTTCGCGCTCTGGCGCTCCCAGGCCTCCCGGCGGCCGGCCATCACGGAGGCGCTGGCCTCGATGCGGAAGTGCTGGGGTCCGCTGCAGGAGCAGGAGCAGGGGCGTACGGGGACGGGGCAGAGCCGGCGGTAGCCCTCGGCAGCCCCGGCCCTGGCCCTCGGCGGCCCCGGTCGCCTCAGCGGTCCTACTTGGCGAAGCCGAGCACCAGCCACATGAAGCCGACCCCGGCGACGGTGCACAGCAGGGTGCTGCGCGAGGGGTGCGGGCTGTGGGCTTCGGGGAGGATGTCGGAGGTCGCCAGGTAGAGCAGGAAGCCGGAGAAGAAGCCCAGGTAGAGGCCGAGCATGTGCTCCGGGATGGTGAACGCCAGGGTGATCGCGGCACCGGACACCGGGGCCACCGCGTCGGCCGCGAGCAGCGTCAGCGCCCGCCGCCGGTTGTTCCCGTACAACCGGGTGATCGTGTACGTGTTGAAGCCGTCCGCGAAGTCGTGTGCGACGACCGCGATGGCCACGACCGTGCCGACCGTGGTGCCGGCCTGGAAGGCGGCGCCGATCGCGAAGCCGTCCATCACGCTGTGCCCGACCAGGGCCAGTGCGGCGGTCAGCCCGACGCCCTGGTGCCCGGCGGTGTGGGCGTGTCCGTGGTGGTGGCCGCCGTGGGTGTGCTCGGCGTACTCGCCCTCGTGGCCGCGGTGGATGGCGACCGCGCGTTCGACCACGTGGATGGCAAGGAAGCCGGCCGCGAACATCAGCAGCGCCTGCGGCACACCGTGCACCTCGCCCGGCGCCTGGTGGATCGCCTCGGGCAGCAGGTCGAAGGCGACCACGCCGAGCATCAGGCCGGCCGCGAAGCCGAGCACGAGGTGGCGGCGGTCGCCCGTGCGCTGGGCGACGAAGCCGCCGATCAGCGTCATCAGGAACGCCCCGGCGGCGACCAGGACGGCGGTCATCGGGCCGTCTCCGCCGCAGGTGCGGCCGGTTGGCCGGTGCCGCCGTGTGGTCTGCCGAGCGCTCTGCCCATTCCTCTCCCCCTGGGGTCCGCCCGTGACCGGGCCGACCGCCGACCGTACCGGACGGCCGTTCGACTGTTGTCGACCGGGGTGCCGGGCGCGGACGGGGCCCGCTCCTCAGCCTCGGTCCGGGCCTGGTGGGGCGCCCGCCGGATGGGCCGTCGGGGTGGTCCCGGCAGGTGGGGACGGTCAGCGGCCGGCGGCGAGCGGCAGGCCGAGGTGGGTGCGGGCGAGTTCGCGGACTCCGTCGCCGTCGACCAAGTGGATGTGACGGTGGCTCTCGTCGGCGGTGAGGTCAAGGGCCTCGTCGGTGAAGCGGCCGGTGGTCAACCGCAGGCCGCGCTCGGCGGACTCCTCACGGACCGCCTCGGCCAGCGTGGTGATCTGCTCCGCGGTGACCGGTTCGGGGCCCCGGGAGGCCCAGACCACCCAGCGGCCGGGCAGCGCGCTGCCGGGGGCGCCCGCGCCGGTGGCCACCAGCCCGGCCGGTCCGCGCAGCCGGACGCTCCAGTCGGCGATCCCGCCCCGGGTGAGCAGGTCGCGCACCAGTTGGGCGAACTCGTTGGCGGACAGGTCGGGCGCGGCCGGCACCGTGGCCCCGGCCTGGGCGGCCGGCTGGACGCCCGCCCGGTCGTACGGGTCCGGGGTGACGGCGGCGCCGAGCTGACGCAGCCGGACGAGGGCCTCGTCCTGCTCGGAGTCGGCGTAGACGCCCTCGTCGTCGCGCTCCTCGTACGCGGTTTCCGGCGGCAGCAGCCGGGTGCGGGCCAGCGCGTCGCGGTCGGCGTCCACGCTGACCAGGCAGAGCGGCTCGGCCGCGCCGGGCTCGCGCAGCCACCCGTTGAGGACGACGCCGGCGAGTATCTCGTCGGTGTCGACGGCGTCGGCGGCCTGCAGGGCACGCAGGGCGAGCCGGGCGACCAGTCGCAGGTAGTCGGTGGCCCGGTCGGCCGGCGGTCGCGGCACCGGGACGATGTCGCCGTCCGGGGCGAGCCGGTAGCCGGTGAGCGAGGGCACCAGGTCGAGCGGCGGCAGGTCGAGGTCCAGCACGGCGGTGCGGGTGAGCGGGCGGAACACCGCCCGGCAGGGGGCGGGCAGGTCCTGGGTCGCGGTCTCGGCGGCGGCCAGCGCCCGCTCCAGCAGTGACTCCACGGCGGCCGGCTCGGCCAGCCGGTAGGCCCGTCGGCACTCCTCCAGGCTCTCGTTGTACTCGCGCACGGCGCGGGCGCGGGCCTCCTCGGCCGCCTCGTGGGCGCGCCGGGACTCGTCGGCGGCCGGGCTGCCGGCCTCGGCCCGACGGGTGCGCCACTCCCGCAGGGCGCGCTGGTGGGAGAGCCGGGCCTGGGCCAGTTCGCGCTGGTAGCCGGAGTCCAGCAGGCGGCGGGACGGGCCGCGCTCGGGGTCGGCCGAGGCAGGCTCGGCGGGCGTGAAGTCCTCCCAGCGGGGCTCCGGGACGCCGGCGACGCCGGGGCCGTCGGCCGGGTAGGGGCGGGCCTCGTAGTGGCGCAGCTGGCTCTCGAAGTCCATGGCCGAGACGGGCAGGGCGGCCCGCCGCAGCAGGTCGGTCAGCCGGTCGTGCTCGGCCCGCACGGTGACCGTGCGGTGGTGGGTCAGGGCGGCGGCCCGGGCGTGCGCCGCGACGGCCTCTTCCGGGTCGACCGCGCCGGGATCGACCGAGCCGGGGTCGGCCGTGCCGGGATCGGCCCTGCCCGGGTCGGCGGCGTCGGGATCGGCGCCGCCGGCGGGGCCCGGGACGGACGGGCCGTCACCGGCCGGGCCCCCGCCGGGGCGACCGGTGGCGGCGCCGTCCGGCGCCGGGGACTCGTCGACACCGAGGTCGCGGAAGACCGAGGCGAGGAAGCCCGGTTGGGGGACCCGGACGGTGGTGGTGCCGTCGGACCGGCCGTCTGCTGAGTGCTGCATCGGTCGTCGTTCCCCCATGCTCGTCCGGCGCCTGCCCGGGGCGGTCGGCGAACCCGCGGACCCACCCCCTGCCGGACATTGTCCACCGAACGGGCGCGGCGGTCAGCCAAGCCGGTCAGTTGGTCCGGGTGTTGGTCAGGTGCAGACCGATGTAGCCGACGTAGATCCGACCACTGCCGGAGCAGTCGTCCAGGTAGTGCAGCCGGGGCGCGGTGCGGCCGCCGCCGATCCGCAGGTGCGCGCCCATGAACGCGCGCCGGGAGGCGTCCACGCATTCCGGCACCGGCAGCATCCGTTCGCGCTTCCACTTGGTGTGGCTGAACACCGTCCGGGACTCCCCTCGCACGGCCTTGCGGGGCGGGAAGCGGTGGCAGCCCGTCGGGGTGTGCTCGCACCACTGCTTGAAGTCCCCGCCGGCCGTGCCCCGCACGGCCGCCTCGGCGTACTCCTGAAGGGCGGTCAGGCCGTCCCAGGCGAGCCGGGCCCACCCGGCGCCGGTGCGCTGGAGCTCGTCCAGGGCGAGTGCGGCCTTCTGGTCCCCGGTGAAGCTCAGCAGCGGGAACTCGCCCAGTCTGGCGATGAGTTCGGTGAAGCTCTCGGGTTTTCCGCAGCGCTCGGCGGGCTGGGCGACGGCGCGCTGCCCGAGGGCCTGGCCGGTGCCCGACGCGGTGCAGTGGCGGCCGGTCAGGGAGCGGGCCCCGGGGCGGAGCCGGCCCTCCCGAGCGTCCCGGGTGTCGTGGCCCTCCCGGCTCTGCCCCCGCTCGCCCCCCTCTCGGCGGTCACGGCGGTCACGACGCTCCAGGCGCAGGGTGCGCCGGACCTGCTCCAGCTCGTCGGCCCTGGCCTGCTGATCGGCGCGGTCCTGCTGCTCCTCGTGGGCCAGGTCGGCCAGTTCGGCTCGGACGACGGCCTGCCCGGCGGCCGGGCGGAGCGGCGGCGGGACGCGAAGCACCGGGACGGCCGCCAGCGGCGGCGGCAGTGGCTGGTCGGCGGCGAGGCGGCGCGGTTCGCGGGCGAGCAGCCCGGCGGCGCGGCGCGGGTCCTCTTCTATTCGGCCTCGGGCGAGCACCGGATGCCGCGCGCCGTCCTGCCGGGAGGCCGGGTCGACCTCGGGCAGGTAGGTGCGCACCGCCCCGCCGTAGACGGTGTGGTACTCCAGCGCGACGTTGAACCCGGTGCGGGCGCCGGGATCCAGCACGTAGGCGGTGGCGAGGCCGGGCAGCTGGTGGCAGAGCGGGCCGACCACGTCCTCCACCCAGCGGTCGAGCGGGAGGTTCACCGGGACGCTGGCGACCACGGTGGGCAGCCGGCGTTCCGGGTCGCACAGCTCGTCGATCAGGGCGTCCACCCCGTCGGCCGTGATCACCCGGGGTGCGGAGTGGACGGCGGCCGGGCCGTCGGTGGCGTCGAGCAGCGGCAGCAGCGAGCGGGCCAGCTCGGGCACCGGCACCCGGCACGGGGTCCGCACGCCGCTGCCGGTGCTGTGCGTCTCGGCCTCCAGCCGGACCCAGGTGAGGCCGTCGGCGCCGGTGGCCACGGTGAGCGTGAGCTGCCGGGTGCCGTGCGGGGCCGGGGTGCGCAGGCGGCGGCGGTCGTAGCGGCCGGCGCCCGGGCCACCGCGCAGCGGGCCGTGGTCACGGTCGAGCAGGACGCGCTCGCCCAGGCGGAGGCGCTCGGCGAGCCCCGGGCCTTCGGGGGGCGGTGCGTCGAACGCCGGTGCGGCGGGGGGTTGCCCGGCGAAGGGTTGTCCGGCAAACGATTGGCCGGTGAGGTGCCGGCCGGCGGGGGCGTGAACGGCCGGCGGGGGCTCCTCGCAACCCTCCTGCTTCAGCCAGGAGGCGAGCTGTTCGTCGGCCAGGGCGAGCGCCTCGGCGTGCGGGAGAGCCGTGGTGACGGTCATCCGGTAGGGCGTCGCGGGACCGCGCGGGCCGGGGAGATCGGCACCGGCGTGCGAGCGGGAGCGGTTCGAGGTCGGGCGAGTCGAGGTCGAACGGTCTGGAGTCCAGCGGTCTGAGGTCATGCGCATACCTCCGTGGTGCGGGGTGGGGTCCTGTGTCCTCCATCGATGGGTTTCGTCCGGTTCTGCCGGATCCTTGCCCAGGAAACGCCACGGCCCGGAGCGGAAGTTCCAAGTCCGGGCCATGACCCTACGTTCGGGTGAATCTGTTCAAGCCGTCTTCCGCGTGGCGCGGAGCCTGGGCTACGCGACGCCGCCCGTGCGAGCGGCGCGGGCGACCCGTACGGGCTGTCCCGTCCGGATCCTCCGGAACCTCACTCAGGCTCCGGCAGGCCCGGCTGAGCTGCGGCTCCAGGCGGGTTCCGTGACCGGTACGGCCAGCGGACAGCCCGCCGGGGCGGCGTAGTTCGCGATCAGTACCACGGGTTCGGTCCCGAGGTTGCGGCCGAGGTGGATGTGGACCGGCCCCGCCTCCTCGACCAGGGAGTCACCGGCACGGCTGACCTCGACCCGGCCGTCGTGCAGGGTCCGGGTCAGCGTCCCGGAGAGCACCACCACGTCGACCCGGCCCGGGTGGTAGTGCCAGCCGGTGTCGGCGCCCGGAGGCAGGGTGATGGTCTGGACGACGGGCATCGCGACGGCTTCCTGGAGGCGTCCTGAGGTTGCCGGGCGGCGCCTGGCCGACGGCCGGTTCAGCCTAGGGCAGGCCCCTCGGGACACCCAAACGGGCCGGCGGCGATGTGGCCGGATGTGTCTCCCAATCCAGGCGCGCCGACTGCGCCCATCGACCCCGCCCATCGACCCCGCCCATCGACCCCGCCCGCCGACCCCGCCGGGCGGCGCTGCCGGGCGGCGCTGCCGGGCGGGACCGTCAGACCGGCACCTCGACGTAGGTGCGACCGGCCGGGATCCCCGTCGCGGTGCCCCCGGTCGCCTCGGCCAGCCAGGTGTGGAAGGCCGCCACCTCGGGTTCCGGCACGCCCACTTCGATCCGCACCCCGGCTGCCTCGTACGCCAGGTCGCTCACCGTGTACCCGGCCGCCCTCAGGTCGTTCTCCACCCGCCCGGCCCGGACGTGGTCCACCGTCACCGCGAGCAGCGCGACCGGCCGTCGCTCCAGCAGGCCGATCCCGTCCACCGCTTCCGACACCGCGTTCCCGTACGCCCGCACCAGGCCGCCCGCACCGAGCTTGATCCCGCCGAAGTACCTGGTGACCACGGCGACCGTGTCGGTCAGGCCGCGTCGGCGCAGCACCTCCAGCATCGGCACCCCGGCCGTGCCGCCGGGCTCGCCGTCGTCGCTGGAGCGCTCGCGGCGCTGCTCGTCGCCGACCACGAACGCGGTGCAGTTGTGCCGGGCGTCCCAGTACTGCTTGCGGATGCCGGCGATGAAGGCCTGCGCCTCCTCCTCGTCGGTAACCCGGGCGAGGTGGCAGATGAACCGGGACTTCTTGATCTCGATCTCGTGGCTGCCGGCCCGCCGGATGGTGAGGTACGGCCTGGCGGTGGGCTCCGGCGTGGCGGACATGGCGCGGTGGTTCTCCCGGGAACGGCGAAGGCTGGCGGCGCGCGCCCCGGGTTGCCGGGGCGGCACCGCCAGCCTAGTTGGCGCACGGGCGCAGCGATCAGCGGCCGCGGGGTCGGCGACCCGGGAACGTCGGTTCCGGGGAACGGTCGTTCTCGGGAACGGTCGTTCCCGGCGGCAGCGGCCTCGGTTCAGCGGCCGGACAGGGCGTCCAGTTGCTCGCGGTCCAGGCCGGTCAGCGCGGTGACCTCGGCGAGGTCGACGGCTCCGCAGTCCAGGCCGCGCAGCAGGTAGCCGCTGAGCGCCCGGGCGGTGGCCGGCTCGTCCATCACGTCGCCGCCCGCCTTAGCGACGTAGGCGGTCAGCCGGGCGGCGGCGGCCGCCAGGCCCTCGCGGTAGAAGGAGTACACCGCGACGTAGCGGGTCGGCAGGTGCGCCGGGTGCATGTCCCAGCCCTGGTAGTAGGCGCGGGCCAGTGAGCGGCGGACCAGGTCGTGGTGGAGCTTCCAGGCGGCGTGCACCTGCTCGGTGGAGCCGGTCGGGATGACGTTGGTCGAACCGTCGGAGAGCCGGACCCCGGTGCCGGCCGCGGCCACCTGCATGACCGCCTTCGCGTGGTCGGCGACCGGGTGGTCCATGCTCTGGTGGGCGGCGCTGACGCCGCAGGCCGCGCTGTAGTCGAAGGTGCCGTAGTGCAGGCCGGTGGCGCGGCCCTCGGCGGCCTCGATCATCCGGGCGACGGTGGCCCGGCCGTCCGGGCCGAGGATGGCCTGGGTGGTCTCGATCTGGATCTCGAAGCCGATCCGGCCGGCGGGCAGCCCGGCCCGGCGCTCGAAGTCCTCCAGCAGCCGGACCAGCGCGGTGACCTGCTCGGCGTAGGTGACCTTGGGCAGGGTCAGGACCAGGCCCTCCGGCAGGCCGCCGGCCGCCGGCAGGGTGGCCAGGAACAGCTCCAGGGTGCGGATGCCGCGGGCGCGGACCGCCGCCTCCATGCACTTGATCCGGATGCCGATGTACGGCGGGGCGCTGCCCTCGGCCACGGCCGCGGCGACCAGTTCGGCGGCCCGGACGGCGGCCGCGTCCTCCTCCGCGTCGGGGCGGGGGCCGTAGCCGTCCTCGAAGTCGATCCGCAGGTCCTCGATCGGCTCGCGCTCCAGCTTGGCGCGGACCCGGGCGTGCACGTCGGCGAGCAGTTCGTCGTCGGCGACGCCGAGGGCGCGGGCCAGCTCGGCGGGGGTGCCGGCGTGGGTGTCGAAGGTCGCCAGGGCCTGACGGCCCCACTCCCGTACGGTGTCGGCGGCGAAGGCATCGGCCGGAACGTAGACGGTGTGCACCGGCTGCCTGGTCCCGGAGTCGCCCGGGTAGCGGCGCGCCAGGTCGGCGTCGACCGGGGCGAGCAGCGCCTCCACGGCGGCTCGGGCGGCAGCGGAGAAGGAGGCCCCGTCCGTCGGCCCGCTTCCGTCGACCTCGACCTGCGACATCCGCACTCCTCCACGCCGAACCAGCACTTCAACAATTTGTTGAGGTGAAGGTAGCTCCGGCGAGGTCGGGCGTCAATGGCCGACCGAGCGCTGGACGGCGGGCCCCGCTCCGGTCAGTCCCTCCCGGCGGCGGCGTAGCGGTCGCGCAGCTCCGGGTACAGCTCGGCGACCTCCTTGGGGTGGACCGAGCCGTCGGGGCCCTTGCCCGCGACGCCGTACTCCCTGGTCAGCCAGTCGGCGAGGCGCTGCGGGTCGGGCTGGTGGCCGTGGTTGTCCATGTACGTGACGAGTGCCTCGTAGGCGAGGTCCGGGTCGAGACGCGAGGACGCCGGGAGGGGTTCGGACTGCCCGGCTTGGACGGGCTCCTCGGCCGGAACCGGCGCGTCCGGCTGGGCCGAATGCTCCGACTGCCGGGCCTCGCGGGGCTGCTGGTGCTGCTGCTGCGGCTCGACGGGTCGGCCCGCCTGCTGCGGGGCGGCCGGGTGCTGGGCCTGCGGCTGGGACGCGGCAGCGGGCACAGCGGCAGGGGAGGCAGCGGCAGGGACGGGCTCCTCCGCCGACGGGCGCGGGGGCTTGAACCAGGGCGAGGCCTGGCCGGGCACCCGCCCGCCCGGGGCGGCGTCGGCAGGGTGACCGGTGGTACGGACCGGGCGCTCGGTCCAGACGTTCAGCTCCTCGTGGCGCGGCTGCGGGGCCGCGTCCGGCGCCTCCTCCGGCTCCTGTGCGGCACGCAGCCGAACGGCCGCCAGCTTCGCCAGCATGGGCGCGGCCACCTCGGCGGGCAACGGTGCGACGGCCGCGGGGGCTTCCGCCTGGGGCTGGGGCTGCTGGGGCTGGGCTTGCTGGGGCTCGGGGGCCTGCCAGGCTTGCTGGGCCTGCTGGACCTGCTGGACCTGCTGAGTGTGCGGCGCCTGCAGCGTGGGCTGCAGCTGCTGCGGCGGACCGGCCGGGGCGGCTCCCGCCGGAGCGATGGCGGCGGTGCGGCCCTCCTGGGACGCGAGCCCCTGCGGCTCCTGCACCGTCAGGGCCCCCTTGGCCTCGCGCTCGCGGCCCTCGTCGTCCAGCCGGTCGAGCAGGGCCGGGTCCAGCGGTACGCCGAACTTGGCGAGCTTGAGCGGCAGCAGCGCCTGGATCGGCGCCGAGCGGCGCCAGCCGCGGCCGTAGCGGAAGCGCAGCTGCGCCCGGTAGACCAGTCGGTTCTGCTCCAGCCGGATGACCTCCTCGTAGGAGCGGAGCTCCCAGAGCTTCATCCGCCGCCAGAGCCGGAAGGTCGGCACCGGGGACAGGAGCCAGCGCATCACCCGGACCGATTCCATGTGGCGGTCCGCCGTGATCGCCGCGATCCGGCCGACCGCGTGGCGGGAGGCCTCGACCACGACGACGAAGAGCACCGGGATGACGGCGTGCATCCCCATGCCGAGCGGGTCGCCCCAGGAGGCGGCCGCGTTGAAGGCGATGGTGGCGACGGTCAGCAGCCAGGCGGTCTGCCGCAGCATCGGGAAGGGGATCCGCAGCCAGGTCAGCACCAGGTCGAGCGCGAGGAGCACGACGATGCCCGCGTCGACGCCGATCGGGAAGGCGTAGGAGAAGGCGCCGAAACCTTTCTCCAGGGCCAGCTCGCGCACCGCGTTGTACGAGCCCGCGAAACCGATGCCCGAGATGAGGCAGGCGCCGGCCGCGACCAGGCCGAGCAGGCCCCGATGGGCCTTGGTGAGCGTTGGGCGTGCCATTACGTCTATCAACCCCTGGATGTCGGCTGCGGCCGTACGCTGCCTCGACTGCCGGTTCCCGCTGGTCGGGCCGCCGGACGGCTGAGCAACCTCCGGGCTCGGCCCACCGGAGTTTACTCGTACACCTGTTTAAGCGTTCCCGCAGCCTGGGGTGTCACGGGCGGCGGCACAACAGAAGTCGCGGCCCGCGTCGACCTGCCCCTCCGGACCGGCCGGACCGTCAGCTGCTCTGCCCCGCCGTCCCGTTGAGGTAGGCCAGCACGGCCAGGACCCGGCGGTTGGCGTCCTCGTCCGGGGCGAGTTCGAGCTTGGTGAAGATGTTGGCGATGTGCTTGGCCACCGCGCCGTCGCTCACCGAAAGGCGGGCGGCGATCGCCGAATTGGAACAGCCCTCGGCCATCAGCTCCAGCACCTCGCGCTCGCGCGGGGACAGCCGCAGCAGCGGACCCGGCCGACGCGAGGTGGTCTGCATCAGCTTGGCGATCACGTCCGGGTCCATCGCCGTCCCGCCCGCCGCCACCCGGCGGACCGCGTCGATGAACTGCCCCGCGTTGAACACCCGGTCCTTCAGCAGGTAACCGATCCCGCCGGTGCCGTCGGCCAGCAACTCCCGCGCGTACAGCTGCTGGACGTGCTGCGACAGCACCAGGACGGGCAAGCCCTGGATCTCCCGGCGGGCCTTGAGCGCCGCCTGCAGCCCCTCGTCGGTGAGCGTCGGGGGCAGCCGGACGTCGACCACGGCCACGTCCGGGCGGTGGGTGAGCAGCGCCTCCAGCAGCTCGGGCCCCGTCTCCACCGCCGCGACAACGGTGAAGCCGTGCGCTTCCAACAGCCTGATCAGGCCTTCGCGAAGGAGGTAGAGGTCCTCGGCGAGGACAACCCGCACGGCAACTCCAAGGTGATGGTGGTGGGACCGCCCGACGTGCTGTCGATGGCGAGGACACCGTCGAAGGTACCCAATCGCTTCTCGATTCCACGCAGTCCGGTCCCCCGCGAAGGATCGGCCACGCCCACGCCGTCGTCCGTCACCGTGACCCGCAGCAAGCCGGCCCGGTACAGGATGTCCACCCACACCTGGTCCGCCCCCGAGTGCTTGGCCGCGTTGGCCAGCAGCTCGCAGATGCTGAAGTACACGGCTGCCTCCACCGGTGCCGGCGGCCGGTCCGGCAGGCTGACGAACACCTCGGTCGGCAGCGCGCTGTCCAGCGCCAGGGCCCGGACGGCGTCGCCCAGTCCGCGCTCGGCGAGCACCGGCGGGTGGATGCCCCGGACCAGGTCCCGCAGCTCCTGCAGGGCCCGGGCCGAGGACTGCCGGGCCTCGGCGAGGAGCTCCCGCGCGGCCGCCTGGTCGGTGTCCATCAGGTGCTCGATGGTGCCCAAAGTCATCCCGATCGCGACCAGCCGCGCCTGCGCGCCGTCGTGCAGGTCCCGTTCGATCCTCCGCAGTTCGGCCGCCTGGTTGCCCACCGCGTCCGCCCGCGTCTCGGTCAGCTCAGCCACCCGCCTGGTCAGCTGGGCGTTCGTCGCCCGGCCGTCCTGGTCCAGCACCCGGCGGGCCGCCTCCGCGTACGCGCGCACCGTGAACGGTGCCGCGAGTATCCCGACGACGATCATGGCGACCCCGAACACGATCCTCAGCAGGATCGACTCCATGCGCGGGCTCAGCAGGCCGAACCCGTGCGTGGGCACCGACCCCGCCGGGATGAAGGTCACCCCCAGCACGAGCAGGGCGACCACCGGCCCGGCCAGGGCCAGCGTCAGGAAGGGGTTCACGGCCAGCCAGGCCAGCTCGCCACGGGTGGTCCGGTCCCGCAGGCCCCAGTGGACCAGCTGCGCGTACTTCGCCACCGTCCGCGAGCGGTGATACGAGTACCCCGTCCACCAGTGCCCGCGATCGTCCAACTCCAGCCCCGGCCGCGGCTCGTACACCGCCGGCAGGCGTACGCCGAACCAGCGCTCCAGCTGCCCGCGCGTACGGCTCGCGGTGCGGCGGATGTTGGCGGCCGCCACGACGACGCCGACAGCCGCTGCCACCAGCAGGGCGAAGAAGACCTCCAGGTCGTACTCCTGCAGGAACTGGGACGTCACCACCCCCGCGAAGAGCGCGGCGCCCACCGGCAGCACCGCCCCCGGCACGGCGGCCAACACCACCACGACGAGCCGCGCCAGCCCCTCACCGCCGGCCGCGAAGGCCGCCTGGGCCCGAGCACGTACGGACGTGCCGCTCGTACGACTCACTGTTGTCACGGGAAGCTCCTGATGCCGGTACCGATCGTCCTCCATCAGTGTTCAGGAACCGCCCGCCAGGCACATTGGCCATGGCACCCCAATCTCGAGGTGGACCTAGGACTACCTGCCGGTGGTCGAAGCAACCCCGGTTCATTGGGCTTACCTGAAAATGCGAAGAGCCCCCATCCGGGATCCGGATGGGGGCTCTTCTGAAAGATTGTTCGGCGGCGTCCTACTCTCCCACAGGGTCCCCCCTGCAGTACCATCGGCGCTGTAAGGCTTAGCTTCCGGGTTCGGAAT
>NZ_JBVIRY010000040.1:26348-74182 GCF_055575795.1 Kitasatospora sp. NPDC034023 | reverse complement strand
ACCAGCTACGAAGCCGGCCTGCACCTGTGCGGTGCCGTCATCTGGCTCCGCAGCCTGAGACCCGCATCATGATCCAAACTCAGAACACTCCCTAGGGGTCGCGACAGGCTCATCCCGGAAGGGACCAGTACATCTCTGAGTGGACGTCAGTTTCACTGCCTGCGGCCTACCGTCGCTGACATGAGCCGACTTCGCACCACCGCCGTCGCCGCCGCCCTGCTGCTCGCGCTGCCGTTGTCCGTCGCCGCCGCCTCGCCGGCCCTCGCCGCGCCCTCGCCCACCGGGGCCGCCGCACCCGCCGCCCAGACCGCCGTCCGCATCGAACTCCCGCGCCCGACGGGCCGGTACGCGGTCGGGCAGGAAGTCCTGCAGCTGGTGGACCAGAACCGTCCGGACCCGTGGGTGCCGTCCGCCGGACCGCGCCGGCTGATGGTCTCGATGTACTACCCCGCGCACGCCGGGACGGGCAGCCCGGCGCCGTACATGACCGAGGGGGCGGCCCGTGCACTGCTGGACGCGAAGCTGCCGGGCACCACCATCCCGACCGAGGCGTTGACCGGCACCCGGACCTGGGCGGAGTCCGGCGCGCGCCCGCAGGGCGGCCACTACCCGCTCGTGGTGCTGTCGCCCGGCTTCACCATGCAGCGGACCTCACTGACCAGCCTCGCCGTGGACCTGACCAGCCGGGGGTACGTGGTCGCCCTGGTCGATCACACCTACGAGAACTTCGGGACCACCTTCCCGGACGGGCAGACACTGCCCTGCGTGATGTGCGGGCGGCTCAGGACCCCCGAGGCCTGGGCGAGCCTGGACGAGAACCGGGCGAAGGACGTGTCCTTCGTCATCGACCAGCTGACCGACCGCCCCCACCCTGCCTGGCGCTACGCCCGCATGATCGACCGCGACCGGATCGGCATGGCCGGGCACTCGGCCGGGGGCGCGGCCACCGTCCCGGCACTGCTCGCCGACGACCGGATCCAGGCCGGGGTGGACCTCGACGGCACCATGGACGTCCCGGTCCCGGCCTCGGGGATCGGCGGCAAGCCGTTCCTGATGATGGGCCACCCGCTGGGCAACGGCGACGAGGACGGCAGCTGGGTCACGAGCTGGTCCAACCTGGACGGCTGGAAGCGGTGGCTGACCGTCGACGGCACCATCCACCCCAGCTTCACCGACTTCCCGGTGCTCATCGACGGGCTCAGCCTCCCGCAGGGGCCCGGGGCCACCATCGCGCCCCGCCGCGCCGTCGAGCTCACCCGCCAGTACGTCGGCGCCTTCTTCGACCTGCAGCTGAAGGGCATCGAGCAGCCGCTGCTCGACGGGCCGACCGCCGCCAACCCGGAGGTGCGGTTCCACTCCTGACCATCGGCCCGTGGGCGAGGCCGCCGGCACCCCGCCGACGGCCTCGTCGGCGTACGCGGGCGGACGCGCGGACAGGTCAGGCGGGCACGGCCGCCGAGGCAATCGGTTCGAGCAGCGGGTGCGGGCCGACCAAAGCGCGGGAGACCGGGTCCTCGCGGCGACTGCCCGAGCGGGCGGGGTTGGGGCGCATGGTGATCTCGGCCGGCGGGACGGGTGAACCGCCGCAGGTCGGGCAGGCGCCGACGAGGTCGAGGTCGGTGCCGCAGGCGGCGTGCGCGAAGAGGTGGTGCGGGCCGCCCTCGGTGGCGTGCCGGCCGCCCCAGCGGCTCAACTGGTAGAGCGGGCCCCAGAGTTCGAGGCCGGTCTCGGTGAGCAGATAGCCATGGCGCAGCGGCGCCTGCTGGTACGGCTCCTTGCTCAGCACCCCGGCCGCGACCAGGGCGTTGAGGCGCGTGGTGAGGACGGCGCGCGGGATGCCGAGGTGGGTGAGGAAGTCGTTGAAGCGCTGCACCCCGTAGAACGCGTCGCGCAAGATCAGCAGGCTCCAGCGCTCGCCGACCACCTCCAGGGCGCGGGCCAGTGCGCAGTCCTGCAGTTCGTAGTCGGTTCCCAGGGCCATGGGCGCCAGCCTAGTCCACGGCCCTAGCGGGTTCAATGAACAGACCAACAGTGGTAGCGTGCCACCCGAAACGAAGGTTCATTCACCAGACCTTCGGGGCGGAACGGCCGGTCCCGGGGTCCAGTCCGGAGGGAACACCCATGCCCCCCGCAGCACCCGGCTCCTCCCCGGCACCACCCACCTCCTCCCCCGCCACCCCGCCTCCGCGCGTCCGGCCCGGCGCCACGCTCGCGACCACCTCGGCGGCGACCGCGCTGACCACCGTGGCCTACACCGCCCCCACCGCCTCGCTCGCCGCCACCGCCCAAGCCGCCCACCTGGGCGCCTCCGGCCGCACCTGGATCCTCACCGGCACCCTGGTCGGCATCTCGGCGCTGCTGCTCACCGCCGGAAGCGCCGCCGACGACCACGGGCGCAAACGGGTCTTCACCTTCGGCGTGCTGCTGTTCGCGGCTGCCGAGACGCTGTCCACCCTGGCCCCCGGCGGCGCCGTCTACCTGGCCGCCCGAGTACTCCTCGGCCTCGCCTCGGCGGCCGTCCTGGCACCGGCACTCGCCCTGATCAGCCACGCCCACCCGACCGGGCCCGAACGGATCCGGGCACTGGGCGTCTGGGGTGCGGCCGTCGGCCTCGGGATCGCGATCGGCCCGGTGTACGGCGCACTGGTCCAGCAGTGGGCCGGGTGGCGCGCGGTCAGCGGCGGCATCGCGGTGGCCTCGGCCGTCGTGGCCGCCTGCGCCGTCGCCGTCCTCACCGAGTCACGGGCCGAGCGGCCGCGCGCATTCGACCCGTACGGGGTGCTCACGCTCGCCACCGGAACGTCCTGCCTGATCGCGGGGCTGGCCGAGGGGCGCAGCGGGTGGGGGCGGCCCTCGGTGGTGGCGCTGCTGGTGGGCGGGGTGCTGCTGCTGGCGGCGTTCGCCGTGGTCGAGGCGAGGGTGCGGGAGCCGATGCTGGACCTCGCGCTGTTCCGCAGCCCCGGCTTCATCGCGGCCACCGGCGGGGCGCTGTTCACCGGGCTGTCGCTGGTCGGGTTCATGAGCTACCTGCCCACCCTGCTCCAGGGCGTACTCGGCCTGTCCGGGCCGGCGGCGGGCGGCGTGCTGGCGCTGTGGTCGGGCCTGTCGGTGGTGTCCGCGCTGCAGGCCCGACGGCTGGCGGCGCACCTGTCGGCCACCGCGCAGGTCGCCCTCGGGCTGCTGGTCTGCGGGGCGGGCGAGCTGGGCCTGTACGGGCTCACGCCCGGCTCGTCCTGGCTGCGACTGGCCCCGGGGCTCGCCGTCGCGGGCATCGGCAGCGGGGTGCTCAACGCGGCCCTCGCCCGGCTGGCGGTCGGCAGCGTCCCGGCACACCGGGCGGCGATGGGCTCCGGCGCCAACAACACCTCCCGCTACCTGGGTTCGGCCCTCGGCGTGGCGGTCACGGTCGCCGTCGCCGGCTCCGCCCGCCCGGGCGCGCCCGGCCCCGAGGCGGCGGCCCGCGCCCTCGCGGCGG
Organism: Kitasatospora sp. NPDC034023; assembly: GCF_055575795.1. Classification (NCBI taxonomy): domain Bacteria; kingdom Bacillati; phylum Actinomycetota; class Actinomycetes; order Kitasatosporales; family Streptomycetaceae; genus Kitasatospora; species Kitasatospora sp. NPDC034023. Next base: position 70,707 of record NZ_JBVIRY010000040.1, on the reverse strand, counting down.
GCTGCGATCGGGCCGTCCTGGTCGCCGCCGCCCTCTGCCTGCTCGGCGCGCTGCTCGCCCTCGCCGCCCGCACCGCCGAAGCCCGCACGGACGCGGAGACGGACACAGCGCAGCCAGCCCGAGAACCCGCCGCCACCCGGTGACGGTCAAGAAGTCGACCCGGCCGACGTCCCACGCAGCCGCCCACACGGATACGCAGACAGATGCCACGCAACCGGCCCGAAAGCCCTCGGCCGTACGGTGGCGCACAAGAACGCACAAGAAGTCGACCCCGCCGACTTCCCGCGCACCGCACCGCACCGCGCGGCGCGGCGCGGCTGGGACGGGACCGGCTCGGGGCTGTTCGTGCTGTGCCCGGAGGCGGCCGTCGGGGGGGGGGGGGGTGGACGGCCGGGGAGGCGCTGCCTGCACCCGCCGAGGAGTATGCGGCCGCGTTCCCGGTGCCCGGGCACGGTGACGCGCCGGTACTGGGCGGGGAGCCGCTGCTCGTCGGGTGGCCGGCCCAGGAGCGCCTGCTGCCACGGTGAGCGGCCGCCCGGGGCCGCGTGCGAAGATGGCAGGGCTGGTGGGAACGATCTCCGGACGCTTCTGGGACGGTTCTCTGGCCATGGTGGACCACAACACGCAGCGCGAGGAGGAGCCGCAGCAGGACGCCCTGCTGATGGTGCCGATCGCGACGGCGCTGATCGCGGCGGACGGGCGGATCCTGCACTGGAGCAGCGACGCGGAGGCACTGCTCGGTCACCGTGCGGAGGACGCGGTCGGGGCGAAGGCGGCGAAGCTGCTGACCTCCGACGTGGAGCGGCCCGAGGTGCTCCAGTTGTTCCAGCGGATCCTCGAGGGCCGGCCCTGGACCGGCGTGTTCCCGGTGCGCCACCGTGACGGGCACCTGGTGAACCTGGAGTTCCGCACCCATCCGATCCGCGGGCCCGGCGGTGAACCGCTGGTGCTGGCGGTGGCCTCCGAGGTGACGACGCTGCGCCGGATCCAGGCGGACCTGGCGGTCCTGGACGGGTTCTTCACCCAGTCCCCGGTCGGCATGGGAGTCTTCGACACCGAGCTGCGTTTCGTCCGGTTGAACGAGGCGCTGGCCCGGGCCAACGGCCTGGCCCCCGGACAGCACCTGGGCCACCGGCTCACCGAGGTACTGCCCGGGATCAACGGCGCCGAGGCCGAAGCGGTGATGCGCCAGGTGCTGGAGAGCGGCGAGCCGGTGGTGGACACCCGCTCGCACGGCCGGACCCCGGGTGACCCGCAGCACGACCACGCCTGGTCGGCCTCCTACTTCCGGCTGGAGGACCGCAGCGGTCGGGTGCTCGGGGTGAGTTCGACCGTCATCGACATCACCGAGCGGTTCCGGGCCGATGCCCGTGCGGCCCGCGCGCAGGAGCGGCTGGCCCTGCTGGTCGATGCGACCGCCTCCATCGGCACCACGCTCGACCTGCGGCAGACCGCCCGGGAGCTGGCCGACGCGATGGTGCCCCGGGTCGCGGACATCAGCGGGGTGTTCGCGCTGGAGGCACTGGTGGCCGGCCGGAACGTCGAGCCGCCCGCCCCGGACACGCCCCAGTTGGTGCGTCGCCTGGCGCTGGCGACTGCCGACCCGCTCTACCCGTCCGAGGCGCTGCCGGTGGACGCCGTGTACGAGCTGCCGCCGGACTCCCCGTACGCCCGCGCGATGAGCACCGGGCGCACGGTGGTCACCCCGTCGTGGGAGCTGCCGGTGCTGAGCGAGGGCATCAACGAGAGCCGCCGGCAGGCCTACCTCGGCGACCGGCCGCGCTCGGTGCGGATCACCCCGCTGGTGGCGCGCGGCACCACGCTCGGCATGGTGGTGTACTCGCGGCGCGGTGAGCGCGAGTCCTTCGCGGAGGCCGACATCACGCTCGGTGACGAGCTGGCCTCGCGGGCCGCCGTCGCGATCGACAACGCCCGGCTGTACCTGCGCCAGCACCAGACCGTGCTGGCCCGCCAGCAGGCGCTGCGCGAGGCCAAGGCCGCGCAGGAGCGCCTGGCGCTGGTCAACGTGGCCTCGACCCGGATCGGCACCACGCTCGATCTCGCCCAGACCGCACAGGAGTTGGCCGAGGTGGCGACGCCCAGGCTGGCCGACACGGTGGTGGTGGAGGTGCTGGAGGAGCTGGTCCGCGGCGAGCGTGAGGCCCGCGCGCCGGCGGACGGCTCGGCGCTGCTGCGGCGGATGGCCTTCCATTCGGTGCACGGCTCGACCCTGAAGCCGATCGCCCGCACCGGCAACGTGCACCGTTTCCAACCCGGTTCGCCGTACGCGTGGAGCTTGGCGCACCGCAAGCCGGTGCTGGTGCCGCGGATGGACGAACAGGGCATGGCCTGGTTCGCCGACGACCCGGTGCGCACCGCCGCCATACGGGAGCAGAACGTGCGCTCGTTCATGGTGGTCCCGCTGATCGCGCGCGGCACCCCGGTCGGCGTGGCGGGCTTCTACCGGACCCTGGTCGAGCGCCCGTACGAGGACGACGACGTGGCGCTGGCCGGGGAGTTGGCGGTGCGGGCGGCCGTCTCCATCGACAACGCGCTGCTGTTCACCCGCGAACGCGACGCGGCGGCCGCCCGGCAGCGGGCGTTGGACGAGGCCTGGGCCGCCCAGCAGCGGCTGTCGCTGTTGAACGAGGCCAGCAACCGGATCGGCACCACGCTCGATCTGCACCGCACCGCCCAGGAGTTGGTGGAGGTGGTGCTCCCGCGCTTCGCCGACTTCGTCACCGTGGACCTGCGGGAGGCGGTGCTCAGCGGCGAGGAGCCGGGGACCGTCCCGGCGGAGGGTCGGGTGCTGATGCGGGCGGTGGCGGTCGGCGAAGTGACCTCGGACGGCACCATGACGGGGGCCGCCGACCAGGTGGGCGAGACCTCGCAGTCCGCCCAGCTGTACGCGCAGAGCCTGCGCACCCGGCGCTCGATCCTGGTGTCCGAGGTGACCGAGGAGGAGCTGCGCCGGATCGTCGCCTCCCCCGACCGGGTGCAGCCGGGGCTGGACGCCGGGGTGCACTCGTACCTGATGGTGCCGCTGATGGCGCGCGGACACGTGCTGGGCGGCGCGGAGTTCGTCCGCACCCGCAACCCGGTGCCGTTCGGCCCGGCTGACCGCTCGCTGGCCGAGGAGCTGGCCGCCCGCACCGCGCTCGCGATCGACAACGGCCGGCTCTACCGCCGGGAGCGGGACACCGCGCTCATGCTGCAGCGCAGTCTGCTGCCGCAGGAGGTGCACCGCACCCTCGGCCTGGAGATCGCCTACCGCTACCTGCCCAGCAGCGTGGTCAGCGAGGTCGGCGGCGACTGGTTCGACGTGGTGCCGCTCTCCTCCGGGCGGGTCGCGCTGATCGTCGGCGACGTCATGGGCCACGGCATCCGGGCCGCCGCCACGATGGGCCAACTCCGTACGGCGGCACGAACGTTGATCACCCTTGACCTGGACCCGGCGCGGGTCCTGTACCGGCTGGACGAGGCCACCACGGCCGTCGGCGAGGGCCAGTTCGCCACCTGCGTCTGCGTGGTGTACGACCCGGTGGACCGCCGCTGCACCGCGGCCAGCGCCGGGCACCTGCCGCCCGTGGTCTGCGACGCCGAGGGACGGGCCCACCTGGTCGAGCTGCCGACCGGCACACCCCTCGGCGTCGGCGGAGTCCCGTTCGAGAGCGCCGAGTTCACCCTCCCCGAGGAGGGCATCCTGACGCTCTACACGGACGGCCTGGTCGAGCGCCGGGGCCGCGACCTGGACGAGGGCCTGCAGTTGCTCTGCCGCACCGTCGCCGACCGGCGCCGCTCGCTGGAGCAGACCTGCGACGCCGTCCTGACCCGGCTCACCGGCCGCACCAGCGAGGACGACATCGCCGTCATCATGGCGCAGGTCCGCCCGCACGGCGCGGACCGGATCGCCACCCTGCCGCTCACCGGCGACCGCGCGATGGTCGCGCACTCGCGCCGCTTCACCCGCGAGACGCTGGCGGGCTGGGGTCTCGGCGCCCTGGCCGACTGGGCCGAACTGCTCACCAGCGAACTGATCACCAACGCCCTGGTGCACGCCGGATCCCCCACCCAGCTGAGGCTGTTCTGCAACCGGGTGCTCACCGTCGAGGTCGCCGACCAGGAGGCCGAGGCGCCCCGGATCCGCCGCGCCCGCACCGAGGACGAGGGCGGCCGGGGCATCCACCTGGTCAACGAGCTCGCGCACCGCTGGGGCAGCCGCCGCACCGCCGACGGCAAGGTGGTCTGGTTCGAGCTGGAGCTGCCCCCGGGGGTCTCGTCCACCACCTGAACAACGGACGCTGTCGGGCCGCCGCCACGGCTGTCGGCCCGGGCGGCCACCTCACCGACACCCGACCGGCCCGCCCGGCCGGGACCGGGCCGCGCTCAGTCCGGCAGGAGGAGGTTGACGTCGCCGAACTCGTGCCAGAGGTAGCGGTGTTGGACGGCGGCGCGGTAGCAGGTGGCGAGGAGGGGGCGGCCGGCGACAGCGGCGAGCATCAGGAGGTGGGAGGCGCGGGGTTCGTGCCAGCCGGTGAGGAGGCCGTCGACGGCGCGGACGCCGCGTTCGGGGGTGATGACCAACTCGGTCCAGCCGTCGGCTTCCTGGAGGGTGCCGTCCGGTGTGGCCGCGGACTCCAGGGCGCGGACCACGGTGGTGCCGACGGCGATCACCCGGCCGCCGTCGGCCCGGACGTGACCGGCCAGTCGGGCGGTGGCGGCCGGGACGCGGAAGCGCTCGGCGTACGGGGCCTCGTGCGCCTCGGGCGAAGCCACCCCGGTGTGCAGGGTGACCGGCGCGACGAGCACGCCCCGGCCGGCCAGCCGGGCCACCACCTCGGCGCTGAACGGGCGGGCCGCGCTGGGCATTTCGCTGCTACCGGGGACGGTCGCGAAGACCGTCTGGTAGGCCTCGATCGGCCACTCGCGGTCCACGTAGCCGTACCGGATCGCCCGGCCGTGCACCGCCAGGTACGGCAACAGCTCGCAGGGCAGGGCGAGTTCGGCGTACCAGAGGCGGGCGGTGAAAGCCCGGGTCAGCACCGCCGTACCGCCTGCGGGCAGGGCGACCCGCAGGCCCGCGCGGGCCGGGGACTCCGCCGGCGAGTAGTACGCCGCCGCTTGCCCGGGCACGACACGACGCAACTCGACCAGGTGGGCGCCGTACCGGTCCGGCTGGGCGGAGGAGACGTGCAGCGCGACGGGCGTGCCGTCGGGCAGCCGGCCGGGCAGCGCGGCCGGGAGGGTGGCCGAGTTGTTGACCACCACGAGGTCTCCCGGGCGCAGCACCTCGGGCAGGTCGGCGAACCGGCGGTGCTCGACGGCGCCGGTGTCGCGGCGGCCGACCAGCATCCGGACGCCGTCCCGGGCCGTGCCACGCGCCTCCGCCGGTGCACGGGCGGAGAGTTCGGGCGGGACGGCGAGGTCGAGGCCGAGGTCGAGGCCGAAGCCGAGGCCAAGGCCGGTGAATGCGGTCATCGCCCGCCCCGGTCCCCGGCCGGGACGGCCAGGTCGTCGGCCGGGGCGGCGAGGTCCTCGGCACGGTAGCGGCCGGACGGGGTGCGGTCGCGGAGCAGGCCGAGCAGGACCGGCGCCACCTGCTCGGGCAGCGGCTCGCCGGAGATGTCCTCGCCGGGGCTGGCCTCCTGGAGCATTCGGGTGCGCATGCTGCCCGGGTCGACCGCCCAGACCCTCAGCTCCGGTTCCTCCCGGGCGAGGACGGCGGTGGCCAGGTCGAGCGCGGCCTTGCTGGCGCCGTAGCCGCCCCAGCCGAGGTAGGGCACCACGGCGGCGTCGGAGCTGATGTTGAGGACGGCGCCGGCGTGACCGCGCAGTTGGGGCAGGACGAGCTGGGTGAGGGCGATCGGGGCGAGCGCGTTGACCTCGAAGGTCTCCAGCAGGTCCGGCAGCGGGTAGTCGGCCAGCCGGGGCAGCGGCTCGGATCCGGGGGCGGGGGCGCCGTTGAGCGTGCCGGCGTTGTTGACCAGCAGGCTCGCGCCGCCGAGGCGCTCGGCGGCCTCGGCGAGGTGGGCGCGGTGGTCGTCGTCGACGACGCTGCCGGGCAGCGCGACGACCTTGGTGACGGCGGACAGGTCCGCCTCGGCGGCGGCGAGTCCGGCCGCGCCCCGGGCGGTGATCACCAGCTGCCAGCCGTCGGCGGCGAGGGCGTGCGCGAGGGCCAGCCCGAGGCCCCGGGAGGCGCCGGTGACCAGGGCGACGGGGGCGGTGTGCGGTGCGGCGGTGCGCTGTGCTGCGTTCATGCCGTAACGATCCGCCGCCGGGGCGGGCGGCGGATCGGCCCTCGGAACCGGGACCGGGTCGGACCTTGGGACTAGACCGGCGGACGGACCCGGGACTCCGAGCCCGCGCCCGAGCCCTCCGAGCCCGAGCCTTCCGCCCCGCCCTCCGACCAGCCCTCGGACCAGCCCTGCGGGTCGGTCCAGGCGGCCAGGGTGCGGCGGCTCTCGAAGCGGCGTTCCCGGCCGGTCAGCGGGTCGGTGAACTCGATCGCCGAGGCGAGCAGCTGCAGCGGACGGCGGAAGTCGTCCGGGGCCGGTTCGGGCAGCACCACCGGGTACACCGGGTCGCCGAGGATCGGCAGTCCGAGGCCGCTCATGTGCAGCCGCAGCTGGTGGGTGCGTCCGCTGAGCGGGCGCAGCCGGTAGCGGGCGAGGCCGTCGCGGCGCTCCAGCAGGTCGATCCGGCTCTCGCTGTTCGGCGGCGCGTCGACCTCCTGCGCGGCGATCACCCCGCGCTCCTTGACGATGTGGCTGCGCACGGTGCGCGGCAGGCTCAGCTCCGGGTCGTACGGAGCGATCGCCCGGTACTCCTTGCGCACCAGGCGGTCGCGGAACAGCGTCTGGTAGGCACCGCGCTCCTCGGGGCGCACGACGAACATGGCGAGGCCGGCGGTGAGCCGGTCCAGGCGGTGCGCGGGGCTGAGCACGGGCAGGTCGAGGGTGTGCCGCAGCCGGGAGAGCGCAGTCTCGGTGACGTGCCTGCCGCGCGGGGTGGTGGCCAGGAAGTGCGGCTTGTCGACGACCACCAGGTGCTCGTCGCGGTACAGCACGACCAGCTCGAACGGGACCCGCGCCTCCTCCGGGAGGTCCCGGTGGAACCAGACGTGCGCGCCGGGGCGGAACGGTTCGTCCGGGGCGACCGGACCGAGCGCGCCGACGATCTCGCCGTCGCGCAGCGCCGCCTCGATCCGCTCGGCCGGGACGGTGGGCAGCCGGTCGACCAGGTGGTCCCGCAGGGTGGGCCAGGGGCCTTCGAGCGGCAGCCGGAGGTGCACCGGGTCCACGCCGTGGCGTTGCGGGAGGGGGGAGGTCGGGCGGCGGCTCTTGCGTCTCATCTCCCGGCCCAGCGTAGTGCGCGCCCCGCCCGTGCCCGCGGCCGAGGTGCTGCCGCGGCCCGCGGCCGAGGTGCCGGGCCGGGGTGGGGCGGGGAGAGTGGACCGGTGGCCCTCGCTCGGCCGGCGGCCACCGACGCTCGGTCGATCAGCTACCGGACCCCTGTCGGGCCTTCCGACGGACCACTGGACGGACCCCTGGAGGACGCGTGACCGCCGACGGCCCGGACGGGGTGCCGCCGCTGCACCTGCCCCGACGGACCCGGATGCTGCTGTACGGCTCGCTCCTGCTGCTGGTCGCCGCCGTGGTGGCCGCCCTGGCCCTCGGCCCGGGGACCACCCTGGCGCCGCTGCTCGCGGTGGCCCCCGTCCTCGCCGGGGCGACCACCCGACGGGCCCGGGTGCCGCTGCTGGTCGGCGCGGCGGCGCTGCTCGCGGTCGGGCTGCTGGAGTCGGCCAACACGCAGCTGCCGCTCTCCGTCCGGATCAGCGTGCCGGTCACGGTACTGGCCTCGACGCTGGCCAGCGCCGCCAGCGTCGTCCTGGTGGCGGCCCGCGAACGGGAGCTGTTCCAGGTCCGGACGGTGGCCGAGGCGGCGCAGCGGGCCCTGCTGCGGCCGCCGGCCGAGCGGATCGGGCCGCTGCGGGTGGCGGTGCGCTATGTCGCGGCGGCGGCCGAGGCGCGGATCGGCGGGGACCTGTACGCCGTGGTGGAGACCCGGTTCGGGGTGCGGATCCTGCTGGGCGACGTCCAGGGGCACGGGCTCCCGGCGGTGGAGACGGCGGCGGACGTCCTCGGGGTGTTCCGGGAGGCGGCGCGGACCGAGCCCGACCCCGGGCGGCTCGCGGAGCGGCTGGACGCGGCGCTCACGGCCCGCCCGGACGAGGACCGGTTCGCCACCGCGCTGCTGCTCGACGTGGCGCCGGACCGGGGGCCGGTGCAGGTCGTGAACTGCGGCCACCCGGCCCCGCTGCTGCGCCGGGCGGGCCGGGTGTGCGAGCTGGAGCCCCCGTTCCCGGCGCCGCCGCTGGGGCTGCTCGGGCTGACCGGCGACGAGTACCCGGCGCGGCGGTTCGACCCGGAGCCGGGCGACCTGCTGGTCCTGCACACCGACGGCGTGTCGGAGGCCCGGGACGCCGACGGGCATTTCTACCCGCTGGCGCAGCGACTGCCCGGCCTGCACGGCGGCAGCCCGGCGGACCTGCTGGACGCGCTGCTGGCGGACGTCGGCGGCTGGGTCGGGGACTCGGGGCTGGCCGACGACGCGGCGGTGCTGGCAGTGCGCTGGGAGCCGTGACAGGCCGGCGGGGCGGGGACGGCGGGGACGGCGGGGCTCAGGGGAGCAGGCAACGATTGTCAGTGGTGGGTGCAAGGCTCGGTGCGCGGTCGGCGGGGAGCCTGCTCGGTGCCCTGCCGCCGGACCACGACCGACGATCGACGAGGGGACGCTGCCGTGGGGTTCAAGGCTGAGGGGTTCAGGGCCGAGGGATCGTTCGAGCTGACGGCGTTCGAGCCGGTGGAGACGGAGGAGCGGGAGGGCGCGTCCTTCGGGCGGATCCGGATCGCCAAGACCTTCGCGGGCGCGCTGAGCGGGACGAGCGAGGTGCGGATGCTCTCCGTCGGGGGCCCGTCCGGCGGCCCGGCGTCGTACGTCGCGGTGGAGCACGTGACGGGTGAACTGGACGGGCGCAAGGGCTCGTTCGTGCTCCAGCACACGGCCTGGGACGCCACCGGGACGACGATCCGCGTGGTGCCGGGCACGGGGGCGGGCGAGCTGGCCGGGATCACCGGGGAGTTCCACTTGGCCGTCGACGAGTCCGGCGCCCACACCTTCGTCCTGGAGTACGAGCTGGGCTGAGCATATGAGCCGGGCTGACGTCCCGGGCTGACGAGCCGTACTGACGTCCCGCACCGCCGCGCCGCCGCCGCGCGCCGCACCCGCCGAAGGCTCGGCGGCACTGTCACGATGATGCGATCAGTGCACGATCGACATCGGAGGGTGGCACATGCCCGGCACGGCGGTGGATCGTACGACGGCAGCGGTCAGGACAGCGGTCACGACAGCGGTCACGACAGCAGCCGCAGCAACGGTCACGGAGGCGGCCACGGTCGAGGAGGTGGTCGGCCGGCTGCGGGAGATCGGGGCGGGGCTGCCCCAAGCCGACGGGGTGGCGGTCTTCAACCGGCTCTACCTCGACGTCACGGAGGCGGTCCGCGAGCGGCTCGCCGACGGGTACTTCGCCGACCCCGCGGCGATGGCCGAGCTGGACGTGGTGTTCGCCGGGCGGTACCTGCGGGCCGTGGCCGCCGACGCGGCCGGGCAGGAGCCGCCCGCCTGCTGGCGGGCCCTGTTCGCGCTGCGCGCCCACCCGGGCGTGCACCCGCTGCAGTTCGCGTTGGCCGGGATGAACGCCCACATCCAGCACGACCTGCCGCTGGCCGTCGTGGACACCTGCCGCCGCCGGGGCTGCGAACCGGCCGCCGTCGAGAAGGACTACCACCGGATCAACGGGGTGCTGGCCGAGGTGGAGGCGGCCGTCCGGGAGCGGCTGATGCCCGGGCCCGACCTGCTGGAGCACGCCGAGCCGCTCACCCACCGGCTCGGCGCGTGGTCGGTCGCCTCGGCCCGCGAGGGGGCGTGGACCGCCGTCGCGGCGCTCTGGGAGCTGCGGCACCTGCCGGGCGCGGCCCGGGCTTTCGCCGCCGCGCTGGACGGCTCGGTCGGGCTGCTCGGCCACGCCCTGCTGCTCCCGCTCGGGCGGGGAGACGGACACACCCCGACCGACACGGCACCGACCGACATCGCCCCGACCGACATCGCCCCGACCGACACGGCGCCGCTCGGCCGGCTCCCCGAGGCGAGGAACCGGCCGGCCGGCGCCGGGGATGCGGGCGATCAGGCCCAGCTGGAGTGCAGCGGCTTGCCCTCGGCGTAGCCGGCCGCGCTCTGGATGCCCACGATCGCCTTCTCCTGGAACTCCTCCAGGCTGTTGGCGCCCGCGTAGGTGCAGGAGCTGCGCACGCCGGCGATGATCGAGTCGATCAGGTCCTCGACTCCCGGGCGGGTCGGGTCGAGGAACATCCGGGAGTGCGAGATGCCCTCCTCGAACAGGGCCTTGCGGGCCCGGTCGTACGAGGAGTCCTGGGCGGTGCGGTTGCTCACCGCGCGGGCCGAGGCCATGCCGAAGCTCTCCTTGTACTGGCGGCCGTCGGCGGCGGTCTGCAGGTCGCCCGGGGACTCGTAGGTACCGGCGAACCAGGAGCCGATCATCACGTTGGAGGCGCCGGCGGCCAACGCCATCGCGACGTCGCGCGGGTGCCGCACGCCGCCGTCGGCCCACACGTGCTTGCCGAGTCGGCGCGCCTCGGCGGCGCACTCCAGGACGGCGGAGAACTGCGGGCGGCCGACGCCGGTCATCATCCGGGTGGTGCACATGGCGCCCGGGCCGACACCGACCTTGAGGATGTCGGCGCCCGCCTCGACGAGGTCGCGGACACCGGCGGCGGAGACCACGTTGCCGGCCACGATCGGGATCTGCGGGTCCAGGCCGCGCACCGCGCGCAGCGCGCTGATCATGGATTCCTGGTGGCCGTGCGCGGTGTCCACCACCAGCACGTCGGCGCCGGCCTCGATGAGGGCCTTGGCCTTGCCCGCGACGTCGCCGTTGATGCCGACCGTGGCGGCGATCCGCAGCTTGCCGGCCGCGTCCACGGCCGGGGTGTAGAGGGTGGCGCGCAGCGCACCCTTGCGGGTGAGGATGCCGACCAGACGGCCCTCGCCGTCGACCACCGGGGCGAGCTTGCGGTGCCCCTCGGTGAGCTTCTCGAAGGCGGCGCGCGGCTCGATGTGCTCGTCCAGCAGCAGCAGGTCGCGGGACATGATGTCGGCGAGGCTGGTGAAGCGGTCGACGCCCTGGCAGTCGGAGTCGGCGACCACGCCGACCGGCTTGCCGTCCTCGACGACCACGAGGGCGCCGTGCGCGCGCTTGTGCAGCAGCGAGAGCGCCTCGGCGACGGTGGCGCCCGGGGCGAGGGTGATCGGGGTGTCGAACACCAGGTGGCGCTGCTTGACCCAGGAGATGACGTCGGCGATGACCTCGGTGGGGATGTCCTGCGGGATGGCGACCAGGCCGCCGCGGCGGGCGACGGTCTCGGCCATCCGGCGGCCGGCGATCGCGGTCATGTTGGCCACGACCAGCGGGATGGTGGTGCCGGTGCCGTCGTTCGAGGAGAGGTCCACACCCTGCCGGGAGCCCACGGCGGAACGGCTGGGGACCATGAAGACGTCGTCGTACGTGAGGTCGTACGAGGGCTTGAGGTCGTTCAGGAAGCGCATGAAGGGGGCTCTCTGGCTGGGAGAAATTACACCTCGGGTGCGGTTGCGGCGATGCCGTCGGGGCGCACTCGGGCGCCCTGCACCCAGCATTCGATTCTCCGTGAGGGCGGAGGCAAAAGCCAGTTCGAGGAGCATTGCTGGGGCTGTGCACAAACAGTGATCAATGCTCCGCGCGTAGACATGGACGATCATACAAAGACCCCCTCCCACGTCCGCTTTTCGCCTCGGCGTGGACCGCTCCCGTAGCATTCACGCGGTAAACGGCGAGGCGAACGGGAAACGGCAGCAGGCGTGGGCATCGGGCAGACGGACATCCGGCAGGGTCAGGACGAGGACACCGAGGAGGAGATCGACTACGGTCCCGGCCTCGACCCGGAGCGGCTGAAGCTCTGTCTGGAGGTGATCGCCGAGCTCGACGAACTGCACGTCGACCACCCGGACGCGATCACCGTCCGCCAGGCCGTCGGCGGCATATTCCGGACCCTCAAGCAGCGTCGCCGCCAGGAGACCCGGGCCCGCAAGACCGCCAACGACCGCGAGGTCACCGCCCGCACCGCCACCGGCGCGCCCACCCGGATCGACGACGAGACGGCCGGCGCCTTCGGCCTGACCACCGTCACCACCACCGAGATCGCCGGCATCCTGGAGCGCCCGCGCTCCTGCTACACGTGCAAGCAGCGCTACGTCGAGGTCGACGCGTTCTACCACAACCTCTGCCAGGACTGCGCCGTCAAGAACCGCGCCCACCGGGACGCCCGCGCCGACCTCACCGGCAAGCGCGCGCTGCTCACCGGCGGCCGGGCCAAGATCGGGATGTACATCGCGCTGATGCTGCTGCGCGACGGCGCCCACACCACCATCACCACCCGCTTCCCCAACGACGCGATCCGCCGCTTCAAGGCGATGCCGGACAGCGCCCAGTGGATCCACCGCCTCAAGGTCATCGGCATCGACCTGCGCGACCCGGCCCAGGTCATGGCACTCGCCGACGAAGTCGCCGCCGACGGCCCGCTGGACATCCTGATCAACAACGCCGCGCAGACCGTGCGCCGCCCGCCGGAGTCCTACCGCGAGCTGCTCAACGCCGAGTCCGCCCCGCTGCCCGCCGGCGAGCTGCCGCAGGCCACCACCATCGGCCGCTTCGGCAGCGGCAGCGTCGACCTGCCCGCGCTCCCCCACCAGGCGGGCGGCGACAAGCAGCGGCTGGCCGCCGAGGACGTCACCTCGCTCGCCCTGGTCACCGGCTCCGCCACCCCCGCCCGGATCGCGGCCGGCACCGCGATCGACGCCGGCGGCCTGGTGCCCGACCTCGCGGACACCAACAGCTGGGTGCAGACGGTCAGCGAGGTGGGCCCGATCGAGCTGCTGGAGGTGCAGCTCTGCAACTCCACCGCGCCGTTCATCCTGATCAGCCGGCTGCGCCCGGCGATGGCCGCCTCCCCGTCCCGCCGCAAGTACGTGGTCAACGTCTCCGCCATGGAGGGCGTGTTCCAGCGCGGCTACAAGGGCGCCGGCCACCCGCACACCAACATGGCCAAGGCCGCGCTCAACATGCTCACCCGCACCAGCGCGCAGGAGATGTTCGAGTCCGACGGCATCCTGATGACCGCCGTCGACACCGGCTGGATCACCGACGAGCGGCCGCACCCGGACAAGATGCGCCTCGCCGACGAGGGCTTCCACGCCCCGCTCGACCTGGTCGACGGCGCCGCCCGGGTGTACGACCCGATCGTGCGCGGCGAGCAGGGCGAGGACCTGTACGGCTGCTTCATGAAGGACTACGAGCGCGGCAACTGGTAACCATTCCCGGTAACCACCCGAAGGAGACCTCGACGTGACCACCGCACCGCTGCTCGGCGCCGGGATCATCGTGCCCACCGGGGACGGCCGGGTGCTGATCGGCCGGCGCACCACCGCCGGTGAGCCGCCCACCTGGAGCCTGCCGGGCGGCAAGGTCGACCCGGGCGAGTCCTTCGAGCGGACCGCGGCCCGCGAACTCGCCGAGGAGACCGGCATCGTGCTGCCCGCCGAGGGGATGCGGGTGCTCGCCGTGCACCTCGACCACGAGCTCGGCCGGCCGCGGCTGACCGCCGCCGTCCTCGCGCCGCCCAGCCTGGCGGAGGCGGTGGTCACCGAGCCGCACGCCTGCGCCGGCTGGGAGCGCTTCGCGGTCGACGAGCTGCCGGAGCCGATGTTCTACCCGTCCGCGCTGGTCCTGGGCAGTTGGCTGCCGGGGCTGGACGACGTACGGCGGGCCGGGACGCACGGCTACCCCGTCGCCCGCTGAGGGCAGGCGACGGGGCGGCGGGCCGTCGCGGGCCGGTCGGCCGACGGAAATCAGGGCCGGTCGGCCGACGGAAAGCAGGGGGTGGCCCCCACGGCCACCCCCTGCCACCACTGCCTGCCTTCCCCGCAGCTCGGCCCGGCACCCCCACGGTCGACCGGGCCACGGCCGCGCCCAGGCACGGGGGGCGCCGCCGGCACCCAGCCTGCCCGGTCGGGACCTCCACTGCCGAGGGCCGAACGTCCCCGGCCCCAGGGCCGAACGTCCCGGCGACAGGGCCTCACGAGGCCGAACGACACGGGCGGGACACCCACCCGCGATGGCACTCCTACGAGCGCGCACGACTCTTGTGCCCGAGGGCCCGTCGGGTGGAAATTGGTGGCGAACCGCCGTACGCCCCCACTCCCCTGAGGAGCCATCAACGTGTCCAGCACACCCCGCCCGGCCAGGCCCGCGTCGCTCCCGCGGCGAACCGGCCGTCAGCTGCGGCGGGCTCTCGGTGCCCGGCACGAACCGCTCGCCCGCCCCCTCGACCGCTCCCGCGCCCGGGCCTGGCTGCTCGCCGCGCTCGGCACGGTGCTCGCCGTCGCCCTCTCCGCGGGCGGCGCACTGCTCCTCTACCGGGACACCGCACCCCAGGCCGCCGCCGAGCACGCACGGCTGCACCGGATCGACGCCCTGGTCCGCACCGCCCCGGAGCGCGCCGCCGTCACCGGCAGCCGCTTCGCCGGGGGCTACAGCAATCAGATCGACGTCGAGGCGACCTGGACCGCCCCCGACGGCACGCCGCGCTCCGGCACCGTCCAGGCCCCGCGCTCGACCGTCACCGGCAGCAGCATCCCGATCTGGGTCGACCGGGCCGGCCGCGCCTCCACTCCCCCGGTCGACCGCACCGCCCTCGCCCTCTCCGCCGCCTGCACCGGCAGTGGCGCCCTCCTCACCCTGCTCGCCCTCGCCGTCCTCGCGCTGCGCCTGCGCCTCCACGCCCTGGACCGCCGCGCCGAAACCGCCTGGACCGACGGCTGGGCCCGCCTCGAACCCCGCTGGAGCGGGCGTGCGGGACACCGCCACGAGGACTGAGCCGGGTGGTGGCTCAGCGGGGCTCGGTCCAGGCCGGGGCGGGGACGCGCCTGGCGGCGCGGTGCGTGCGGGCGGCGACGGCGAGGAGGAGGGCGAGGGCCAGGGCGAGGGCGGTGGGGACGTTGGCATGGAGGACGAGGACGGCTCCGAGGAGGGCGCCGGCGAACATCCAGACGGCGGAGGCGAGGCGGCGGAGGCCGGTGCGGTCGGCGGCGAGGGCAGTGATGGTCATGGTGAGCACGGTGGTCGTGAGGTCGGGCACCTTCAGCGCGCGGACCACCGCGTTCTGACCGCCCATGGCGAAGCCGAGCAGCCCGATCAGGGTGTAGCGGACCGGTTCGGTGGTGTGGCCGACGACGGCCGCCAGGACGGTGCTCGCCGCGACGAACGCCGACTGGACGCCGACGGCGGCGGTCAGCAGGTGGCCCCGGTGGCCGGGCAGGCGGCGGGCGAGGTGACCACCGGCCAGGGCGCCGAGCAGGAAGGCGGCGAGCGCGGCGAGCGAAGCGGTGGCGGAGAGGTTGGCCGCGCCGGCCAGGGCGAAGCCGAGGAACACCACGTTGCCGGTCATGTTGGCGACGAAGACGTGGCCGAGTTCGAGGTAGCTGACCGCGTCCACCACGCCGGTGACCACGGTCAGCATCAGCAGCATCGGCACCAGCGGCCCGTGCTCGGGGTCGGGGGTCGGCATCGGTCTCCCAGGCGGTTCGTGTGACGGTCCTTCCGTTCTACTCCCTCTCCCCCTCCGTTTCCTCCGTTCCTCTGCCCTGTCAGGCGAGCGCGGGGCTGTCGGGGTCCTCGGGTTCGTCGTCCAGGTGCCAGTGCAGGTCGCGGACGCCCGGTTCCAACGACAGCCGGGTGACGACCTGTTCGAGCGCCGGGGCGACCTGCCCGGTGATCGAGACGGTGGCCCGTAGGCTGGTGGCGTCGCCCTGCTCGGTGCGGCGGGCGCGCAGGCCGGTCGGGGCGAGGCCGGAGGCGGCGAGGGCCTGGAGCAGCAGGGCCCGGATGTGGCTCTCGGACTTGCGGTCGCACTCCAGGTGGACGGTGGCGCGGCTGGTGGAGTCCGGGTCGCTGCCGGACTGCGGGGCCCGGTCGAGCAGCCGGCCGGCCGGGCGCAGCACCAGGTGGACGACGAGCACGGCGAGTGTGCCGAGGACGGCGAGCTCCAGTTTGCCGGAGGCCGCGAGCACCCCGACGGCGGCCGAACACCACAGCGTGGCGGCGGTGTTGAGGCCGCGGACGCCGGCGCCGTCCCGGAGGATGACGCCACCGCCGAGGAAGCCGATGCCGGAGACGACGTAGGAGGCGACCCGGGTGGGGCTCCCGGTGTCGCCGACGGCCTCGCTGTAGAGGACGAACAGGGTGGCGCCGGCAGCGACCAGGGCGTTGGTGCGCAGGCCGGCCATCCGGGCCCGCCACTGGCGCTCGACGCCGATCAGCGCGCCGCAGGCGACACCGGTGGCGAGCCGGACCAGGAAGTCGGCGGTGGTCAGGGTGTGCACGACGGCACCTCCTTCACGGGGGTGAGGTCACGGGGGTGGTCAGTGGCCCAGCGCGGTCTGGGCGACCTTGATGATGACCATCACCATCGCCACGAGCAGGTAGGCGCGCAGGGCTCCCATGCCGAGCTTGCGGGCGGTGGACATGGCCGGCTTGTCGAGGGTCTCCAGCGGGGGCATCCGCCAGTTCGCGCGGCCGGTGCGGTCGACGGGGTCCTCCTTGGTGGCGGTGCGGCCGGAGGTGAAGGAGTACCCGGCGACGAGGACGCCCGCGACGCCGCAGCCGGCCATGATCCACAGGATCGCCTCGGAGCTGATGTCCGGCCAGACCACGGCCGCGGTCAGGATCATCGAGAGCGTCACCAGGACGCCGACCACCGCCGAGGTGAAGGCGTTGGTCCTGGGTCCGTTGACCCAGGGGCCGAGCACCGCGCGGTCGTTGCAGAGGAGCAGCAGGAAGACGGTCGCGGAGGGCAGCAGTACGCCGGCCAGCACCTGCACGAACTGCGTCATCAGGCCCTGCATGGCGTCCGTCGACAGCAGGGTGATCGCGGCGGCCAGCGTCACCAGGCCGGCGTAGACGGCGTAGAAGCCCTTGGCGCCCTTCACTCCCCGGTGCAGCGAGTGCTTGATGCCGAACACGTCGCCGATCGCGTACGCCGTGGACAGCGAGACGGCGAACGCGCCGATGATCGAGGCGTCCAGCAGCGCGATCGCGAACAGCACACCGGCGACCCGCCCGGCCTTGGCCTCGATGCCCCGGGCCACCGCTCCCGCGTCGGAGAACTGCCCGAAGCCGTCGGTGCCGGCGAAGGCCGCCGCCGTGAGGCCGATCAGCGCGGCCGCGCCGACGATGACCACGACGATCCCGATCCACAGGTCGACCTTCTCGTACGTCATGAAGCGCGGGGTGATCCGCTTGTCGATGACGTACGACTGCTGGAAGAACAGCTGCCAGGGGGCGACGGTGGTGCCGACGATCGAGATGATCACCAGCATCACGGCGGCGAGCTGCCCCGACCCGCCGGGCATGGTGGGCGTCACGAAGTCGTGCGCCATCTGCGAGGTCTTCGGGTGGACCAGGAAGTAGATCGGCACCAGCAGCAGCGAGCCGACGCACAGGGTCACCGCGACCCGCTCGAAGCGCCGGAACGACCCGGTGAACGCCGAGGCGATGATGACCGCCGCCGCCAGGACCACGGCGGCCGCCTTGGGCAGACCCAGGTAGCCGGCGGCGAGCGTCACGCCGATGAACTCCGTCACCAGCGTCAGCGCGTTCAGCAGGAACAGGTCGATCACGCTGAACGCGCCCCAGAACCTGCCGAACCGCTCCAGGATCAGCCGGGCGTGCCCGACCCCGGTGACGGCGCCGAGCCGCAGCACCATCTCCTGGTTCACGTACAGCACCGGGACCAGCATCAGCAGCGTCCACAGCAGTTGGGTGCCGTAGTTCTGCCCCGCCTGGCCGTAGGTGGAGAAGGCGCCGGCGTCGTTGTCGCCGACCATCACGATCAGGCCGGGGCCGACGATCGCGAGCAGCGTCTTCAGCCGGGCCGACAGGCCGTGGCGGGGGGTGGTGTCGTCGAGGCGGATGGTGCCGAACGCGCCCTTGATGTCGCCGACGTGGGCGTCGTCCAGAACGGCGTTGCGGGCGCTCGGAGTTGTGGGGACCTTCGGGTCCAGCATCAGGTTGGTCATGGCAGGGCCTCCCTGCCCCCTTCTTGAGGGGGCGTCAGGGGGCACGCGGCGGCGACCCCTGCGGGCGCACGGCGCCGGACCGCACAGCACCGGACCGCACAGCACCGGACCGCACGGCGGCGGGTTGCACGACGGCGGACCGCATGTCAGCGGACCACATGCGCCGGACCGCACGGCGACGCCGGGCGGCGGCGGCCGTACGGACATGACGATGCGCCAGATCGCTTGTGTCCGAGCATGGTTGAGCCAGGCGGAGCGCCGGGTGGACGCGCAGGGGAGGTTGTTACCGCGTGCCGGAGGTGATCGAGAGCATGCGGGGGCAGGGGCGACTGTGGCCCGGACTACTGCAGTCCATGTCTCTCGCCTCCTCCCGGCCGGGGCGCACCGAACGGGCGCCTTTCGCGCAGCCCAAGGCTGCGAACCGCCCTCAGCATAGACCGGCCCCGAGCGCCCGGGGACCGCTTTCCGACTCATCTTCGACACCTTTGTAGAAGTTTGACCGAACCCCGATTCGCCTTGAGCATCTTCTTCCGGCATATATAGTTCATCGACATATGCAGTTGAGAAGCCCACGAGGGGGAAGTGTGTCCCACACCGATCCGGCCCGACCCGCGCCCGTCCTGCGCCTGGCCAACGTCACCCGGGTACACGGGCGCGGCGCCGCCGAGGTGCACGCCCTGCGCGGCATCGACCTGGCCGTCCACCCGGGCGAGTTCGTCGCCGTCATGGGGCCGTCCGGCTCCGGGAAGTCCACCCTGCTGACCCTGGCCGGCGGGCTGGACCGGCCCAGCGACGGCGAGGTCCTGGTGGAAGGGGTCTCGCTCGGCGGCCTCGGCCGGGGCAAGCTCGCCGACCTGCGGCGGCGCTCCATCGGGTACGTCTTCCAGGACTACAACCTGATCCCGGCGCTCACCGCCGCCGAGAACATCGCCCTGCCGCGCGAGCTCGACGGCGTCCCCGGCCGCCGGGCCCGCCGGGAGGCCCTGGCCGCGCTGGAGGAGCTGGGCATCGGCGAACTCGCCGACCGCTTCCCCGACGACATGTCCGGCGGCCAGCAGCAGCGCGTGGCGATCGCCCGCGCGCTGATCGGCGAACGGCGGCTGGTGCTCGCCGACGAGCCGACCGGGGCGCTCGACTCCGCCACCGGCGACGCCGTGCTCGCCGTGCTGCGCGCCCGCTGCGACGCCGGGGCGGCCGCGATGATGGTCACCCACGAGGCCTCGCATGCCGGCTGGGCGGACCGGGTGGTCCACCTGCGGGACGGCGCGGTCGACGCGGAGAGCCGCGGCTACCGCTCCGCCACCCGCCCTGCGGCGCACCACCGGCCCAACGCCATGGGCGAGGTGACGCAGTGAGGCTCGGAGCCTGGCGGGTCGCCCTGCGCATCGCCCGCCGTGACGCCCTGCGCGCCAAGGGGCGCAGCGCCCTGATCGTCGCCATGGTCGCCCTGCCCGTCCTCGGCGTCACCGGCGCCGACGTGGTCCACCGCAGCGGACAACTCTCCCCGGCCGAACGGGTCGAGCGGGTGGTCGGCGGAGCCGACGCCCTGGTCACCGCGCTCAAGCCGGGCCTGACCGTCGAGCAGGCCCCGGTCGCCGAGGACGGCGCCTTCGCCGTCGACTCCCGCCCGGGCCAGCAGCCGACGGCCGAACAGCAGAAGGGCGCGAGCACCGACCCGACGACGCTGGCCGGTTCGCTGCTGCCGCCCGGCAGTGCGCTCACCCCGGCCCGGCCCGGGCCGGAGACCGGCGCGAACTCGCCCGAGGGACTGGTCCGCACCCTCACCACCGAGGCCAACCTCGGCGACCCGATCTGGCGCGGGCGCATCGACCTGGTCGAGGGCCGCGCCCCGAACGCCCCGCACGAGATCGCCGCCACCCGGGCCTTCCTGGACCACGCCGGACTCAAGGTCGGCGGCACCACCACCGTCCAGGGCCTGGAGCAGACCACCTTCACCGTCACCGGCGTGGTGGAGCACCCGGACGAGCTCGGCCGAGTCGAACTCGTCGCCCGGCCAGGCGAGTTGCTCGACCCGCTGGCCGCCGCCGCGGCGCCCGGCCAGTCCGCCGCCGAGCGGGCCTCGGGCCAGCGCGCCGCCTGGCTGGTCCGCCTCCCGGCGGGCGCCGCGCTCGACTGGGCCAAGGTCCAGGAGTTCAACGCCCACGGCTTCACGCTCACCGCGCGCTCCGTCGCACTCGCCCCGCCGCCCCGCGCGGCCGTCCCGTACTACCGCGACGCGTACCGCTACCGCGACCCGGCGGCCGACAACACCACCAAGCTGGTCATCGCCACCGTCACCGGCATGGCCCTGCTGGAAGTCGCCCTGCTCGCCGGGCCCGCCTTCGCGGTCGGCGCCCGCCGCTCCCGGCGCCAGCTCGCCCTGCTCGGCGCGGCCGGCGGCAGCCGCACCCACGTCGGCGCGGTCGTGCTCGGCGGCGGCCTGGTCCTCGGCACGGCCGGGGCGCTGGCCGGCGTCGCACTCGGCACCGCCGTGGTCGCCATGCTCCGACCGCAGATCGAACAGGTCGGTGGCACGCGCTTCGGCCACTTCGCGCTGCCCCCGCTGGACCTGCTCGCGATCGCCGGCATCGGCCTGGTCACCGCCCTGCTGGCGGCGGCGCTGCCCGCCCTGCAGGCCGCCCGCCGCAGCGTCACCGCCGGGCTGACCGGCCGGGACACCGTCCGCGGGCCCAACCGCTGGGTCACCGTGACCGGCCTGCTGCTGGTCGCCTTCGGCGCCGGGGTCACCATGTACGGCGCGAGCGCGGTCCAGCACGGCCAACCGGCCGTCAGCAGCTTCGACACCCGCACCCTCACCGTGCTCGGCGGCTCGATGACCGCCGAGATCGGACTGCTCCTGTGCACCCCGATGCTGGTCGCCGCGATCGGCCGGGCCGCCCGGAGACTACCGCTCGGCCCCCGGCTCGCCCTGCGCGACTCCGCCCGGCACCGCTCGCGCACCGCCCCGGCCGTCGCCGCGGTGATGGCCGCCGTCGCCGGCGCCGTCGCCATCGGCGTGTACAGCACCAGCACCGACGCCGAGAACCGGCGCGACTACCGGCCGCAGGCCCCGTACGGCGCCGTCCGGCTCGTCAGCTACAGCGACGGGCCCCGACTCGACCAGGTGCGCGGCGAGGTGGAGAAGCAGCTGACCGGACTCGGCCAGCGCGGCGACCTCGCCGAAGCGGTGTACCGGTTCTGCCCCAACTGCTCCAGCACCGTCCAGCTCAAGGGCCAGGTGAACTGGCGCACCCTCACCGACCGCCCGCACCTGGCCGCCGCGGACGCCACCGTGCTGCACAACCTCTTCGGCATCCACGACCCGGCCGTCGACCAGGCGCTGGCCGACGGAAAGCTCCTCGTCTTCGACCCGGCCTTCGTCGGCGCCGACGGGAAGACCGTACTCCAGCTGCGCGGCGGCAGCGGCGCGCCACTGCAGCCGGGCGAGATCCCCAAGCCCGACCTGCAGGAGATCCCCGTCGACGCGGTGGTGGTCGCCAACCCGACCGCCGCCCGCTTCGCCCAGGGCATGCTGCTGCCCTCCGCACTCCAGACGCTCGGGCTCTCCGCGCAGCCCACCGGCTCGGTCTGGCTGCCCGCCACCCCGCCCGACCGCAAGGCGCAGCAGCGCGCCGAAGCGGCCGCGGTCCGGCTCGACCGCGTCGCCCAGCTGGACGTCGAACGCGGCTACCAGCCGAAGAGCGACGCGCTCACCCTGGCCCTCACCGGCTTCGCCGGACTGGTCGTCCTCGGCGCGGCCGGGATCGCCACCGGCCTCGCGGCCGCCGACTCCCGGCAGGACCAGGCCACCCTCGCCGCCGTCGGCGCGCCGCCGCGGATCCGGCGGACCATGGCGGGCCTGCAATGCGCGCTGATCGCCCTGCTCGGAGCGCTGCTCGGAGCGGCCAACGGATTCGTGCCGGCGGTGGGGCTGCTGAAGTCCCGGGCGAGCGGATTCGGGGCCCAGCCGGCGCTGATCACCGCCCCGTGGGGCGAGCTGCTGCTGGTCGTGCTGGCCCTGCCGGTGGTCGCGGGGCTGCTCGCGGCGCTGTTCACCAAGTCCCGGATCCCGCTCGGGCGGCGGCTGTCCTGAGGGCCGGGCGGTCGGGTTCGGACGCCATCCGAGCACCGGCCAGGCACCGCCCGAGCACTGGCCGACCGCTGGTCGGACACCGACCGAACACCGACCGAGCACCGGCTGAGCACGGATTGACACCTCTCGGACACCACCCGGGCACCGCTCGGCACACGCCGGGCGCCCGCCCCCCGCCACCCGGGGGCGGGCGTCCGGCGCTCGCCGTACCATGGGCCGCGTTCCGGCGGGCGAAGGGCGCCGGCGATGGGCTCGGCGAGGGAGACAAGGCGGTGCTACGGGGTTTCGGAGACCTGGAGGCCGAGATCATGGACCGGCTCTGGACCTGGAACCGGCCGGCCACGGTGCGCGAGGTCGTGGACGACCTGCAGCGGCAACGGGCGGTCGCGTACACCACCGTCACCACGGTCGCCGACATCCTGCACACCAAGGGCTGGCTGCGCCGCGACAAGCTCGGCCGCGCCTGGGTGTACGAACCGACCTGCACCCGCGAGGAGTACACCGCCCGGCTGATGCACCAGGCGCTGGAGACCACCCCCGACCGCACCGGCGCGCTGCTCCGCTTCGCCGACCGGATCAGCGGGGACGAGGCCTCCGCCCTGCTCGCGGCCCTCGGACGGGTGAAGTCCTGCGGCCCGGAGTGACCCTCGCCCGCTGATCCACCCGCCGGGGTCGTGGCGTGAGCCCGAAAAACGGCGGAGGCCCGGAACTCCGAACGCCCGGAACTCCGCAAGCCCGAGCTCGGGGGTCGGGGCCCCGAAACGCCGGAGGCCCGCCACCGCCGAAGCGGGAGCGGGCCGTCGCGTACGCGGTCAGGCCGGGCGGACGGCGCCCATGTACTTCATCGCCGAGATCGGGAGCACCTCGATGTTCTTGCCGGTGCGCGGCGCGTGGATCATCTTGCCGTCGCCGATGTACAGGCCGACGTGGTGCAGGTCGTCGTAGAAGAAGACCAGGTCGCCGGGCTGGAGGTTGGCGCGGTCGACGTGCGGGCCGGAGTTCCACTGGTCCTGGGACATCCGGGGGATCGTGACGCTCGCCGCGCGGTAGGCCATGCTGGTGAGGCCGGAGCAGTCGAAGCTGTCCGGGCCGGTCCTGCTCCAGCCGTACGGCTTGCCGAGCTGGGCCTGGGCGAACGCGAGGACGGCGGCGGCCCGACCACTGGCGGCCGGCAGCGGGGCGCTCAGGTCGGGGCGGTCGGCGGAGCGGGAGGAACGGTCGGCCGCGGCGGCGCCGGCTGCGCCTGCGGCGGCGGCCTGCTTGGCCTCGGCCTTGGCCTTCTCCGCGGACTGCTGGGCGTTGATCCTGGCGCGGTCCTCGGCGCTGAGCTTGTTCAGCATCTCCTGCGCCTTGGCCAGCTTGGTCTGGATGTCGTTCTTCTGCCCCGCCAGCTGCTTGCCGACCGAGTCGAGCTGGGCGAGGGTCGCGGTGGCCTCGGCGCGGTCCTGGTCGAGCTTGCGCTGCTCGTCCTGGGCCTGCTTCAGCAGGTTCGCCTGGGAGTCGGCCACCTGGTTCTGCACCGCGGCGCGCTCCAGGTAGGCGGACGGGTCGGAGTCGAGCATCAGCTGGACCGACGCGTCGATGCCGTTGGTCCGGTACTGGTCGGCGGCGACCGCGCCGAGCCGGGTCCGCAGCTCGTTCATGGCGTCCTGGCCGCGGACGACCTTGTCCTGGATCTGGCTGGCCTCGCCCTGGAGCTTCTGCTGCTTGGCCTGGAAGCCGTTGTACTGCTCGACGGACTGCTCGGCCTCCTCGTTGAGCTTGTCCACCTGCTCCTTGACGGAGGCGAGCGTCGGCGCGGGCTCGGCATGGGCGGTGCCCGAGGCGAGGACCGCGCTGCCGGCCGCCATGGCCGTGGTGAGGACCGCCATGCGGGCCCGGCTGGGGGGGCTGGTCTTGCGGCGCTTTCCCATGGGCGGTCGGCTCTCTTTCGGGGGAATCCGGCGACGGCACGAACAGGCCGGGGGACGGCGAAGGCGGGCAGGACGCGCAACGGGGGGATGCTGCCCCACCCACCTTCTTCGAAGTAACTTAATAGATGAGGGCCGGAGTTCCGCAATCCCCCTGATCATGACGTTTCGGTGCCATGACGGGACGTCGATCGCGGTGCGTGCCATCGCTGTTGACTACGGACGGCACCCGGGCGCGGGTTCAATCGCCGCCGCCTTCGCCGTCACGTCCCGCCTCCTTCGCCGCGGCACCCCCCGCCGGACCCGCGAGCCGCGGCCCATGGCACCACCCGCCCCACGGTGTGACAAGAACCGCCAAATCGAGGGAAAGGTCACACACGCCTCCCCTCCTGCAGCCCTGCGAACGGGCGCTAACCTGCGGACATGAAGGTCCCGCCCGAAGGGCTCCCCCTCGCCGCCGAGTTCCCGGCTGCGCACCGTGAGCAGTGGCAGCAGCTCGTGCAGGGCGTGCTGCGCAAGTCCGGTGCCCAGCCCGAGGACGGCGCCGCCGCCGAGCAGACACTCACCACCAAGCTCCAGGACGGGCTCAGCGCACGCCCGCTGTACACCTCCGACGACACCGCGGTCGACCCCGGGTACCCGGGCTTCCCGCCGTTCGTCCGCGGCGGCCGGCCGCAGGGCTCCGCCGTCGCCGGCTGGGACGTCCGGCAGCGGCACGCCGACCCGGACCGTCGGCGCGCCAACGAGGCCGTGCTGGCCGACCTGGAGAACGGCGTCGGCTCGCTCTGGCTGGAACTGGGCGGCGAGGCCCTCCCGCTGGACGCCCTGCCCGAGGCACTGAGCGGCGTGTACCTGGACCTGGCCGCCGTCGCACTCGACGCCGGACCCGAATTCACCGACGCCGCCGAGCAGTTGTTCAAGCTCTACGAGCAGCGCGAGGTCTCCCCCGGCGCCGCCTCCGGCAACCTCGGCGCCGACCCGCTGGGCCTGCAGGCCCGCACCGGCGACACCACCCGCACCGACGCGCTGCTCGCCGAGGCCACCGTGCTGGCCGCCCGCTGCGCCGCCGACTACCCGAACGTCCGGGCGCTGACCGTCGACGCCCTGCCGTACCACGAGGCCGGCGCCTCCCCAGCCCAGGAACTGGGCTGCTCGCTCGCCACCGGCGTCGCCTACCTGCGCGCCCTGACCGCGGCCGGGCTGCCGGTGGACGCCGCGCTCGGCCAGCTGGAGTTCCGCTACGCGGCGGACGCCGACCAGTTCCTGACGATCGCCAAGTTCCGTGCCGCGCGCCGCCTTTGGGCCCGCGTCGCCGAGGTGTCCGGGGCGTCCCCGGAGGCCTCGGCGCAGCGTCAGCACGCCGTCACCTCCCGAGTGATGATGACCGCCCGCGACCCGTGGGTGAACATGCTGCGCACCACCGTCGCCTGCCTGGCCGCCGGAGTCGGCGGCGCCGACGCCGTCACCGTCCTGCCCTTCGACAGCGCGCTCGGCCAGCCGGACGCCTTCGCCCGCCGGATCGCCCGCAACACCCAGTCGATCCTGCTGGAGGAGTCCCACCTGGCCCGGGTGATCGACCCGGCCGGCGGCTCCTGGTACGTCGAGCAGCTCGGCGAGGAGCTGGCCCGGGCCGCCTGGGCCTGGTTCCAGGAGATCGAGCGGGCCGGCGGCCAGCAGGCCGCACTCGGCTCCGGCCTGGTCGAGGAGCGGATCGCCGCCACCTGGGCGGAGCGGTCGGTCAAGCTCGCCAAGCGGCGCGAACCGGTCACCGGCGTCAGCGAGTTCCCGCACCTGGACGAGCAGCCGCTGGTCCGCGAGCCGGCCCCGGCCGCGCTCTCCGGCGGCCTGCCGCGGGTGCGCCGCGCCGAGGCGTACGAGGCGCTGCGCGACCGCTCGGACGCCCACGCCGCCGTACACGGTGCCCGCCCGGCCCTGTTCCTCGCCTCGATCGGCACCGCCGCCGCGCACACCGCGCGCACCACCTTCGCCGCCAACCTGTTCCAGGCGGGCGGCATCGCGACGACCTCCCTCGAGTCCGTCGACCCGGCCGCGTTCGCCGAGGCGTTCACCGCCTCCGGCGCCACCGTCGCCTGCCTCTGCTCCAACGACGCCCTGTACGGCGAGCACGCCGCGGCCGTCGCCGGCGCGCTGAAGGCGGCCGGCGCCACGAAGGTCCTGCTCGCCGGGCGGCCCGGTGAAGTACCCGACGGAGTGGACGAGTTCATCTACGCGGGCGGGGACGCGGTCGCCGTCCTGACCTCCCTGCTGGACCAGATCACCGGCGCGAGCGACGCCGACGAGAGCAAGGTGGCTCGATGATCCCCGACTTCACCGGAATCGGGCTGGACGGCGACGCCTCCGGCGTCACCGACACCCAGTGGCAGGCCGCCTGGCGCCGGTCCACCGGCAAGAACGTCGACGAGCTCGTCTGGGACACCCCCGAGGGCATCGGCGTCAAGCCGCTGTACACCGCCGAGGACCTCGCCGGGCTGGACTTCCTGGAGACCTACCCGGGCGTCGCCCCGTACCTGCGCGGGCCGTACCCGACCATGTACGTCAACCAGCCGTGGACCGTCCGCCAGTACGCGGGCTTCTCCACCGCCGAGGAGTCCAACGCCTTCTACCGCCGCAACCTCGCGGCCGGCCAGAAGGGCCTCTCGGTCGCCTTCGACCTGCCGACCCACCGCGGCTACGACAGCGACCACCCCCGCGTGACCGGCGACGTCGGCATGGCGGGCGTCGCCATCGACTCGATCTACGACATGCGCCAGCTGTTCGACGGCATCCCGCTCGACAAGATGTCGGTGTCGATGACCATGAACGGCGCCGTGCTGCCCGTCCTGGCGCTGTACATCGTCGCCGCCGAGGAGCAGGGCGTACCGCCCGAGAAGCTGGCCGGGACCATCCAGAACGACATCCTCAAGGAGTTCATGGTCCGCAACACCTACATCTACCCGCCGCAGCCGTCGATGCGGATCATCTCGGACATCTTCGCGTACACCTCGCAGAAGATGCCCCGGTACAACTCGATCTCCATCTCCGGCTACCACATCCAGGAAGCCGGCGCGACCGCCGACCTGGAACTGGCCTACACCCTCGCCGACGGCGTCGAGTACCTGCGCGCGGGCCTGGAGGTGGGACTGGACGTGGACGCCTTCGCGCCCCGCCTGTCGTTCTTCTGGGCGATCGGCATGAACTTCTTCATGGAGGTCGCCAAGCTGCGCGCGGCCCGGCTGCTCTGGGCCAAGCTGGTCAAGCAGTTCGACCCGAAGAACCCCAAGTCGCTGTCGCTGCGCACCCATTCGCAGACCTCCGGCTGGTCGCTCACCGCGCAGGACGTGTTCAACAACGTCACCCGCACCTGCGTCGAGGCGATGGCCGCCACCCAGGGCCACACCCAGTCGCTGCACACCAACGCCCTCGACGAGGCGCTCGCCCTGCCCACCGACTTCTCCGCGCGCATCGCCCGCAACACCCAGCTGCTGCTGCAGCAGGAATCCGGCACCTGCCGGGTCATCGACCCGTGGGGCGGCTCGGCGTACATCGAGAAGCTCACCAACGACCTCGCCACCCGGGCCTGGCAGCACATCCAGGAAGTCGAGGCGGCCGGCGGCATGGCCAAGGCCATCGACGCCGGCATCCCCAAGATGCGCGTCGAGGAAGCCGCCGCCCGGACCCAGGCGCGCATCGACTCCGGCCGCCAGCCGGTGATCGGCGTCAACAAGTACCGGGTGGAGAGCGACGAGCAGATCGACGTCCTCAAGGTCGACAACTCCTCGGTGCGGGCCCGGCAGATCGAGAAGCTGCGCCGGCTGCGCGAGGAGCGCGACGAGGCCGCTTGCCGCGACGCGCTGACCGCGCTCACCCGGGCCGCCGAGGCCGGACCGCAGCGCGACGGCTCGCTGGACGGCAACCTGCTGCACCTGGCCGTCAACGCGGCCCGGGCCAAGGCCACCGTCGGCGAGATCTCCGACGCCCTCGAGACGGTGTACGGCCGCCACTCCGGCCAGATCCGTACCATCTCCGGTGTGTACCGAGACGAAGCGGGCCCGTCGGCCTCCCTCCAGCGCAGCCGCGACCTGGTCGAGCGGTTCGAGCAGGCCGAAGGCCGCCGCCCGCGCATCCTGGTCGCCAAGATGGGCCAGGACGGCCACGACCGCGGCCAGAAGGTCATCGCCACCGCCTTCGCCGACCTCGGCTTCACCGTCGACGTCGGCCCGCTGTTCCAGACCCCGGCCGAGGTCGCCCGCCAGGCCGTCGAAGCGGACGTCCACATCGTCGGCGTCTCCTCGCTGGCCGCCGGCCACCTCACCCTGGTGCCCGCCCTGCGCGCCGAACTCGCCGCGGCCGGCCGCGAGGACATCACCATCGTCGTCGGCGGGGTCATCCCCCCGCAGGACTTCGAGGCGCTCTACGAGGCGGGCGCGGCAGCGGTGTTCGGCCCCGGCACGGTCATCCCGGACGCCGCAAGCGACCTGCTGACGGCCCTGGCCGCCGAACTCGGCCACGAGCTGTGAGCCTTTGATCGTATGCCTCCGCGGACGATCGACCTCGACAGCTATGTGACCGGCGTCCTGGACGGCTCGCGCGCCTGGATCGCGAGAGCCGTCACCCTCGTCGAATCCTCCCGGCCCGACCACCGCGCGCTCGCGCAGCAACTGCTCCAACGGCTGCTGCCGCACGCGGGCGGCGCGGTCCGGGTCGGCATCACCGGGGTGCCCGGCGTCGGCAAGTCGACCTTCATCGACTCCTTCGGCACCATGCTGACGGCGCTCGGCCACCGGGTCGCGGTCCTCGCCGTCGACCCCACGTCCAGCCGGACCGGCGGCTCCATCCTGGGCGACAAGACCCGGATGGAGCGCCTGGCCGTCGACCCGCACGCCTTCGTCCGCCCGTCGCCGACCTCCGGGACCCTCGGCGGGGTCGCCAAGGCGACCCGCGAGTCGATGGTGGTGATGGAGGCGGCGGGGTACGACGTCGTCCTCATCGAGACGGTGGGCGTCGGCCAGTCCGAGACGGCCGTGGCCGGCATGGTCGACACCTTCCTGCTCCTCAGCCTGGCACGGACGGGAGACCAGCTGCAGGGCATCAAGAAGGGCGTCCTGGAGCTGGCGGACGTCATCGCCATCAACAAGGCCGACGGCCCACACGAACGCGACGCCGGCGCCGCCGCCCGCGAACTCGCAGGCGCCCTACGGCTGTTGCAGTCACCCGATGCCGCGTGGACCCCACCCGTCCTGACCTGCAGCGGCCGCGAGAACGTCGGCCTCGATGTCTTGTGGGAACGCCTCCAGCAGCACCGCAAGGTCCTCGACGCCACCGGCGCCCTGGCGGCCAAGCGCCGCGACCAGCAGGTGGAATGGACCTGGGCCATGGTCCACGACCAGCTCTACGCCCGGCTGCACGAACACCCCGAAGTGCGGCGACTGGCCCCCGAGTTGGAGGCCCAGGTGCGAGCCGGCACCCTCCCCGCCGGCCTCGCCGCCCAACAGCTCCTGGACGCCTTCTTCGGCTGACGGTCACATCGCACTGCGAACGCGGCCGGCATTACACCACCTCGCACACCGAGCGGAGACCCTGCGCCGTGCCCCATCCATGCGTGGGGCACGGCGCTTCTGCGATCTCCAGACACTCGAACCAGACCACCTTGCCCGATCCGGCCGGGTACCAGCCCCACGCGTACGCCAGCGCCTCGATCAGCAACAGCCCACGCCCACCGGTCGATTCCTCGTCGCGCTCAGGTCGCGGAAGCTCCGGACACCGGTCCGCGACCTCCACCCGCACCCGGCCCGCAAGACGCCGGACGGTCACGGCACAGCGATCCTTGGCGTGGACCATGGCGTTGGCAATCACCTCACTCGCGCACAGCTCCAGCTCCTTGGACGCGGTGACCGTGAGCGGCACGCCCCACTCCCGCACGATCGCCATCACCAACCGTCGCGCCGCCGGCACGGCGTCAGCCCCCGGGGGCTGACCCCACTCCAACGGAACCGGGAATCGAGCGTTGCTCAATGGACTGACCACCACGTAAACCTCCAAGCCAGCCGGGCACGCAACTGCCCTGCGCTGCCCGTCGGCGTCTCGGCAAGTTGCCGAGACGCCGACGCACAAACCGATTTCTTACTGTCAGTCAACAAGTGGTCACCCTCATGAGACGATCAATCATGCGCCGCCTGCATACGAATATGCATCGGATGCATCGGACCGCGTGACTCGGCCGGGCAAGGCTCGTAGCGTTAGGTGAGCTGTTGAACTGGAACTCGGCAGTGCTCCGGGATGCGTCCCGGATGAGGAACTACGGCAAGGTCATCGAGCTGGCCCGGTCCTACCGGCGCATGACGCAGCTGCAATTGGGCGAGGCATGCGGGCTGTCACAGTCAGCCATCTCACGACTGGAGAAGCGAGGAACCAGCCCATATCCCATGGATGTTCTGCTCAGGGTGTCGCAGCACTTGGGTATCCCGCCCACCCTGCTCGGCCTCGCCGAACCTACGGGTCAGACGCGAATCGGAACTGAGAACGTGGAAAGACGCCAATTCCTGGGAGCGGCAACAGCACTCGCCGCGAGTCCCGTGCTCGCGGCCGTCGCAGGGCCCGCCGATGAGGCCGAGCAACAGGCTGGAGCACTCCGAGCCGCCACGACGTCCTACCGCCGACTCGACGGTTCAACGCCCTCACGAGAACTCGCGGATGTTGTCCACTCCCACCTGCGGCTGATTCAGGGGCTGGCTGGCACGGCACCCTCCGACGCCCATCGAGTCAGGCTCGCCGCCGTCGCAAGCGAGGCGGCGAGCCTGGCCGCGTGGCTGGCGTGGGACATGGGGGACCACGGGTCTGCTCGGTCGTTCTACGGAGCCGCGATCAGAGCCGCCCGTTCCGGAGCAAACCCGCTCCTTGCTGCGTACCAGGCCGGAAGCCTCGCGCAGTTCGAGGCGCACACCGGAAACGCGGCCCAGGCGCTCAGCCTGGCGCAACGGGCCCGGATTCTCCTGGAACCCGGGTGTCCACCGGTCGCCGACGCATGGCTGTCGTCGGTGGAAGCCCTCGGACATGCGGCCGCAGGCGACCGGCGGAGCACCGACCTCGCGTTGAAGCACAGCAGTGCGGCGGTCCGTGTCGGAAGGAACGAGGAACCGCCGCCCTGGCCCTGGGTGTTCACCTTCGATGAATCCAAGGTCTCTTCCTTCAGGGTTACTTGTGGCGTCAAACTCGGGCTTTCCGATTGGATCTCGGACAGTTCAGGCCCCGTTCTCGGCACCAGTCACACGAAACAGCGCGCGCTGCTGTTGCTGGATATCGCGACCGGCCATCTCGCCGCAGGGCGCATCGAAGCAGCGTTCGCGCTGGCCACGCAAGCACTGAAGATCGGCCTTCAGTACCGTTCAGGGCGAGTTGTCGAGCGGTGCCGCGCCCTTCGACGGTCGCTCAGCACCTCCTCACCACCCAAGGTCGTGCGGGAGTTCGATGAACGCCTGCACGGCGTCTACCTCTAGGAAAGGGTTGCGATGCGCATCGGAATCACGGGACACCGAGGGCTGTCGGCCGAGGTGGAGGGCCAGGTTCGGGGCCTGCTCGAAGACGCGCTCCCGGGCGAGGACGCGGCCGAGGTCACCGTCGTGTCCTGCATCGCGGACGGGCCGGATTCGTGGCTGGCGGACATCGCGCTTCAGCGGGGCGGACAACTGGAGGTCGTGGTCCCGGCGGACCAGTACCGGGACGGTCTGCCGGAGTGGCATCACCCCGTCTACGACCGGCTGTTCGGTAGAGCCATCACTGTTCACCGCACCGGGCACGTGAAGTCCGACGAAGCCGCCCACCTCGCGGGGGGCGAGCTGCTCGTGGAGCACGTCGACAAGCTCCTCGCCGTCTGGGACGGCCTACCGGCCCGAGGCCACGGCGGCACGGCGGACGTGGTCGCCCATGCACGTCAGCGCGATGTGCCGGTCTTGGTGCTGTGGCCGCAGGGGGCTCGCCGCTGACCGGCATCCCGTTCACCGCCGAGCAGGTGGGTCGCCTCACCACCACCGCGCCGATGACCCGCCGGAGCGGCGCTCCTGGCGGGGCGCCGGACAGCACCGGGGGCTGCTGCCGGCCCTCCGCGTGCCGGTGTTCGCCACACGGCCGCCTCTCGAGGAGACTGAACGGCGTGACTGATGTGCGAGAG
Source organism: Kitasatospora sp. NPDC034023 (assembly GCF_055575795.1). Taxonomy (NCBI): domain Bacteria; kingdom Bacillati; phylum Actinomycetota; class Actinomycetes; order Kitasatosporales; family Streptomycetaceae; genus Kitasatospora; species Kitasatospora sp. NPDC034023. The sequence goes on along the minus strand of NZ_JBVIRY010000040.1, from coordinate 38,288 downwards.
ATCCTGGACTACCAGACCTTCGGCCGAGCGGTACGCGAACTGGCGCAGACCATCGCCGACGACGGCTTCGAACCCGACCTCGTCCTGAGCATCGCCCGCGGCGGCGTGTTCGTGGCGGGCGGTCTGGCGTATGCGCTGGACTGCAAGAACATCCACCTGGTGAACGTCGAGTTCTACACGGGTGTGGGCACCACCCTCGACATGCCCGTCATGCTGGCGCCCGTCCCCGCGGCGATCGACTTCACCGACAAGAAGGTCCTGATCGCCGACGACGTCGCCGACACGGGCAAGACGCTGAAGCTGGTGCACGACTTCTGCCTCAGCCACGTCGCCGAGGTCCGGTCCGCCGTCATCTACGAGAAGTCGCACTCCCTGGTGAAGTGCGAGTACGTGTGGAAGCGGACCGACGACTGGATCGAGTTCCCGTGGTCGGCGCAGGATCCGGTCGTCAAACGTCCCGGCCAGGTGCTCGACGCCTGATCCGAGAAGGACAGCGCTGCCTTTCGTCGCCGCTGAGGCCGGAACGCGGCTCAGCGGCGACGGAGCGGTTCTGCGTCAGTGGGTTGCCCCCTCCGGGACGCGGAGGTCGGCGGTGCGGGTCGCAGCGGCGGTGAGGAGGGCGCGCAGGCCGTGGGCGACGGAGGCGGCCGGCAGCGAGGGCGTGGAGCCGTCGAGGACCTGTTCGGGCAGGGCGGGTATGTGGACGAACCCGCCGCGGGCGGTGGGGTGCTCGGTGGCGAGCAGGTGCATCAGGGCGTAGAAGACGTGGTTGCAGACGAACGTCCCGGCGGTGTGCGACAGGGAGGCGGGCACCCCGGCTTCCCGGACGGCGGCCACGCAGGCCTTGACGGGCAGGGTGGCGAAGTAGGCCGCGGGGCCGCCGGGGGCGACGGGCCGGTCGACCGGTCGCCGGCCCGCGTTGTCGGGGATGCGTGCGTCGTCGACGTTGATGGCGACGCGCTCGACGGTGACATCCGGCCGGCCGGCTGCCTGGCCGAGGCAGACGACCAGGTCCGGGACGCACCGCTCCATCGCGGTGCGCAGTTCCTCGGCGGCCTGGCCGAAGACGCAGCTCAGCCGGGTGGCGGTGACCAGGAGTCCCTCGGGAGGGTTGTCGGCCACGAGACGGGCGACCTCCCAGGACGGGTTGACGTCGGCGCCGTCGAACGGTTCGAAGCCGGTGAGCAGGACCCTGGTCATGGGACGGCCTTTCTGGCGGAAGGGAAGAACGCGGGTCAGAACGCGAAGAGCGACATGATGGCGATGTTGCAGACCAGCAGCGCGCCGGCGGTGGGGAGTTGGGCCTTGATCGGCCCGTACTGGTCCTCGAGCTCGAGCAGCGCCGCCGGGACGAGGTTGAAGTTGGCCGCCATCGGCGTGACCAGCGTGCCGCAGAAGCCGGCCAGCATGCCCACGGCCAGGACCACGCCCGGGCTGCCGTGCAGTTGGGTGATCAGGATCGGCCAGCCGATCGCGGCGGTCATCACCGGGAAGGCGGCGAAGGCGTTGCCCATGATGATCGTGAACAGGGCCATGCCCACGCAGTAGAGCGCCACCGCCGCGTACTTGCTGCCGTCCGGCAGGAAGTGGATGGTGATCTTGCCGACTTGGGCGCCGACCCCGGCGCTCTGGAAGATCGAGCCCAGTACGGCGAGGAGTTGGGGCAGCAGCAGTGCCCAGCCCATGGACTCCAGCAGTCCGCGGCCGGAGTGGAGGGCGACTGCGGGGTTGCGCTCGCGGGTGAGCAGCAGCGCCAGGCCCAGAGCGACGAGTGAGCCGATGCCGAGCCCGAGGAGCGTCTCGCTGCCGGTCTGCAGCAGCAGGCCGCCGCCCAGGTGCACACCCTTGAGGAGCGTTCCGCAGGCCAGCGCGACCAGCGGGAGCGCCAACGCCGGGATGAACAGCCGGGTGCCGAGGCGCGCGGCGGAGGCGGCCCGGCGCTCGGGGGCGGCGGCAGTCGAGGTGCCGCGGCTGGTGAAGCCGAAGCCGGCCAGACAGATCATCGCCAGGACGGCGACGCCCAGCGGCGCGGCGGGCGCGCTCTTGTCGGCGACCCACGTGCCGTAGACGAAGCTCGCACCGAGCAGGCCCCAGAAGGCGGCGCTGCCGTAGCGCTTGGGATTGCCGCGGTCCACGGCCATCTGCGCGGCCATCGCGAGGAAGACGGCTCCGGCCAGCCAGTACAGCCACTCGACCTTGATCACTTGCTGGTCTCCTCGATGCGGTCGGCAGTGGTCGCCTGGTCAGCTGTCGCGGGCAGGTCGCGGGCGAGGGCGCGGTCCAGGCGCAGCAGGCGCGCGCCGTGGATGAGGGTGGCGCAGACGGCGGTGGGGATGGCCCACAGGGCGAGCTGCACCGGCTCCAGGTCGGTGTGGTAGGTCGCGTCGACGAAGCCGGTGATCAGGAGGATCGAGCCGACGGCGAGGAAGCAGTCCTCGCCGAAGAACAGACCGACGTTGTCGGCGCTCGCGGCGAAGGACCGCACGCGTTCGCGGGCCTTGTCGGTCAGGGTGCCGTGGTGGCTTTCGGCGGCGGCCTCGGCCATCGGCGCGACCATCGGGCGCACCGCCTGGGCCGGTCCGCCGAGGCCGGTGAGGCCGAAGGCGGCGGTGAGCTGGCGGACCACCAGGTAGACCGCGAGTACGCGTCCGGCGCTGGCCTTGGCGAGCTTGTTCATCAGGGTGCGGGCCTGTTCCTGCAGGCCGTGGCGCTCCAGCAGGCCGATCACCGGCAGGGTGATCGCGAAGAGGGTCACCGAGCGGCTGGAGGCGAAGCCCGTGCCGAAGGCCTCCAGGACCCTCAGCGGGCTCATCCCGCCCAGAAGTCCGGTGAGGACGCCGGCGGCGCCGACGACGAGGAGCGGATTTCGCCGGGTGGCGAACCCGGCCACCACGACGAGGATGCCGACAAGAACGATCATGTTCCTGGCCGCCTTTCAGACGGGCCTCCGCCGTACGGGTGACCGTCTGGGGCGCCACGGGCGGAGGAGGTCGCGGCCTGGGTGGGCCGCGACCGTACGGGGGTTGCCGCGAGGCTAGGGGATTGTGGAACAATCCGACAAGAGTTCAGGAGGTGGAACGTGACCGGAGTTTTCGACGCGCTCGCGGCCGACCGGGGCCGGCTCGACCGCGCCAGCGCCGCCCAACGCGTGGCCGAGGTGCTGCGCGACCACATCACCGAAGGCCTGCTAGCCCCCGGCACCCGGCTGTCGGAGGAGGCGCTCGGAGAAGCGCTCACCGTCTCGCGCAACACACTCCGCGAGGCGTTCCGGCTGCTGGCCGACCAGCGGCTGGTCGTGCACGAGCTGAACCGGGGCGTGTTCGTCCGGATCCTCGAACCGGACGACGTCGCCGACATCTACACGCTGCGCCTCGCCCTGGAGACCGCCGGCGTACGTGCCCTGCACAGCGCCGCACCCGAGCGCCTGGCCGCGGTGCGCACCGCCCTGAGCTGCGCGGAGGCCGCCGAGGCGGTCGGCGACTGGGTCACCGTCGGCACTGCCGACCTGCACTTCCACCAGGCCGTCGCAGGGATCGCCGGCAGCCGGCGGATCGACGAGTGCATGGCCCGCCTGATGGCCGAACTGCGCCTGGCTTTCGCCGCCGTCCCCTCGGCGCGCGGGCTCCACGCACCGTTCCTGCGCCGCAACCAGACGCTCACCGGGCTGCTGGAGACGGGCGAGATCGACGACGCCGTGGTGGAGCTGACCAGGTACCTGGACGACGCGCGCGCGGTGATCGTCCGTGCGATGACGGACGGCCCCATGGCGGGCGGCCCCATGGCGGGCGGTGCCATGCCGGACGGCCCGGTGACGGGCAGCGCGAGATGACCCCGCCCGGGGGCGCTCCCGTTCCGGTCGTCGACCTCAACGCCGACCTCGGCGAGGGATTCGGCCGCTGGACGCTCACCGACGACGACGCCCTGCTGTCTGTGGTCACCAGCGCCAACGTCGCCTGCGGCTTCCACGCCGGGGACCCGACCACCATGCGACGGGTGTGCGAGCTGGCCGCGGAGCGGGGCGTGCGGATCGGCGCGCAGGTCTCCTACCGGGACCTCGCCGGGTTCGGGCGGCGGGCGATGGACGTCCCGCCGGACGAGCTGGCGAACGAAGTCGCCTACCAGATAGGGGCGTTGCAGGTGTTCGCGCGGGCAGCCGGAGCACACGTGGCGTACGTCAAACCGCACGGCGCGCTGTACAACCGGGCGGTGCACGACGAGGAGCAGGCGGAGGCGGTGGTCCGCGGCGTCCGCCTGGCCACGGGGGCACAGGAGCGGGCCCTGCCCGTACTCGGGCTTCCCGGTTCACGGCTGCACGAGGCGGCCGGGCGGGCCGGGCTGCCGGTGGTCGCCGAGGCCTTCGCCGACCGCGCGTACACCCCGCACGGCACGCTCGTCCCACGCCGCGAACCCGACGCCGTCGTCGAGGACCCGGACGCGGTCGTCCACCGCTCGGTCGCCATCGCCCGGGACGGCGAGGTCACCGCGCGCACCGGCGACCGGATCCGGCTGCGGGCCCGTTCCCTGTGCGTGCACGGCGACACCCCTGGGGCCGCGGATCTGGCCCGACGGGTGCGAACGGCCCTGTGGACGGCCGGAGTCCGCGTCGAGGCGTTCGCGTGAGCGCCGAACCGACGGCGCAGACCGCGCAGATCGTGCAGGGCGCGCAGGCCGGGGCGAACAGGACCGACGGGATGAAGATGCGCGTCCTGCGGGTCGGTCTGGACGCGCTCCTGGTCGAGTTGGACGGCGCCGACGAGACGACCGCCTTCCACGCCGAACTCCGGCGCCGACGCGCGGCGTCCGAACTCCCGGCCGTCACCGAGGTGGTACCCGCCGAACGGAGCGTGCTGCTCGACGGCGTGGCCGATCCCGACGCCCTGGCCGCCGAACTGGCCGGCTGGCGCGTCCCACCGCTGCGGGCGAGCGCCGACCAGACCGTGACCATCCCGGTGCGCTACGACGGTGCCGACGTCGCGGAGGTCGCCGCACTGTGGGGTGTCGCCGAGGACGAGGTCGCGCACATCCACTCCGCGACCGAGTTCCGCGTCGCCTTCAGCGGCTTCGCCCCCGGCTTCGGCTATCTGACCGGCCTGCCCGAGCGCTACCGGGTGCCCCGGCGGGCCGTCCCCCGCCCCGCCGTCCCGGCCGGGGCGATCGCCCTCGCCGGCCCGTACACCGGCGCCTACCCGCGCTCGTCCCCGGGCGGGTGGCAGCTGATCGGGCGCACCGACGCCGTGCTGTGGGACCCGTCCCGGGAACCCGCGGCCCTGTTCAGTCCTGGGACCCGGGTCCGGTTCGTGATCGAGGAAGCCTGACCACGAAAGCCCGGACGAGGAAGCCCGACCAAGGAAACCCGAACGAGGAAACCCGAACGAGGAAACCCGGACGAGGAAGCGTGATCGAGGGAGCATGACCGTCACCATCACCAGTTCCGGCCTGCTGACGACCGTCCAGGACCTCGGCCGGCCCGGGCACGCGCACCTGGGCGTGCCGCGCTCCGGCGCGCTCGACCAGCCCGCCCACCGACTCGCCAACCACCTGGTCGGCAACCCCGCGACGGCGGCCACCCTGGAGACCACCGTGCTGGGCTGCGCGGTGCGCGTGGACCGCGCCGTGACGGTGGCCGTGGCCGGCGCGCCGTGCGCCGTACGGGTCGACGGGCGGCCCGCCGCCTGGGCCGCCCCGGTGCGGCTGCCCGCCCGGGCGCTGTTGGAGGTGGGCCCCGCGACGCGGGGTGTGCGCAGCTACGTCGCCTTCGCGGGTGGGATCGCCGCCGCGCCGGTCCTCGGCAGCCGCTCGACCGATCTGCTCTCGGGGCTGGGCCCCGCTCCCGTGGCCCCCGGGGACGCGCTGCCGCTCGGCGATCCGGTCGGCCCGCCCGCCGGGGCGGACGTGGTGCCGACGCCCGCGCCGCCGGACCCGCTGCTCCTGCCGGTGCTGTTCGGCCCGCGCGACGACTGGTTCACCACCCGCTCGCTCGCCGTCCTCACCGGCTCCGGCTACCGCGTCTCCCCCACCAGCAACCGGATCGGCCTGCGCCTGGACGGGCCGCCCCTGGAGCGCGCCCGCGTGGGCGAACTCCCCAGCGAGGGCATGGTCCTGGGCGCGGTCCAGGTCCCGCCCGACGGCCGCCCGGTGGTCTTCCTCGCCGACCACCCCACCACCGGCGGCTACCCCGTCATCGGCGTCGTCCCCGCCACCGCCCTCCCCGCCGTCGCCCAGGCCGCCCCGGGCACCCCGGTCCGCTTCACCCCGATGCGACGGCGCTGAGTCCGCTACTTCCGGCGGGCGAGCCTGGTCTCCGCCTTGAGGAGCAGCGGCATCAGGGCGTAGACGACGACGGGGACGACGAGGGCGGTCATGACCAGGGTGCGCAGGGGCAGGGGCAGGTTGCCGAGGTAGGGGCTGAGGAGGAGGAAGGCGGTGGTGATGGTCGGGTAGACGGCGAGCCAGGTAAGCAGGGCGCGGCGGTGGACCGACGGGGCGGCGGGGGTCGTCGCGGGTGCGGCCGGGGTGATGGTGTCGGTGGTCATGGCGCGGGTCCTCCCCTTGGTGAGCGGCTGGAGGCCAAATCTCCAACCCTTCGGTTGGAGTTTGGCACGGGCCGGCGCGAATGTCCAACCAAAGGGTTGGACATTTGGGATATCGTGGGGTCATGGCCTGGGACACCGCACGCACGCAGCAGCTCCTCCTCGACGCCGCGGTCGAGGAGTTCGCCGAGTTCGGCCCGGACGGGGCCCGGATCGCCCGGGTGGCGACCCGGGCGGGGGTGAACAAGGAGCGGATCTACCAGTACTTCGGCAACAAGGAGCAGCTGTTCTCCGCCGTGCTGACATCCGAACTCGGCAAGCTGGCGAAGGCGGTGCCGCTCGCGCCGACGGCGCGCCTGGACCTCGGCGACTACGCCGGGCGGGTCTTCGACTACCACTCGGCCAACCCGCACTTCTCCCGCCTGCTGGCCTGGGAGGGCCTGCAACGCGGCACGGAGGCCGAGGGGTTGGCGGCCGGCCCGGAACGCACCGCGCACTACGGCGAGAAGATCGCGGCCGTCGCCGCTGCCCAGCGCAGCGGCGAGGTGGCCGGTGAGGTGGATCCGGCACGGCTGATGTTCGCGGTGATCGGGCTGGTGAACTCCTGGTTCACGCTGCCGCAGATGGTCCGCCTACTGCTCTCCGGCCAGGCGGACCACGCGACGGACCGGGCGGCCGTGGTCACCTTCGTCCGTCGCCTGACGAGGCCCGCGAGCGACTGAGCAGCCGCGAACGGCCCGCCGACGCGGCCGGGTTCAGCGGCGGCGGGCGGCCTGGGCGGCCCGGCGGGTGGCAGGTGTGCCCGGTGCACCCGGTGCAAAGGGTGTCAACGGCCGTGACGGGCAAGCACGGTGGGAACGCAGGGCGAACGGCCCCGGACCGGTCGACCGGTCCGGGGCCGTTCGCTTGACGGGCGTCAGGCGCTCTGGACGGCCGCGAAGCGGGCCGAGACGTCCTGCCAGTTGACGACGTCCCACAGGCGGGTGACGTAGTCCGGGCGGACGTTGCGGTACTGCAGGTAGTAGGCGTGCTCCCAGGCGTCGAAGGCGAGCAGCGGGGTGGTGTTCTGGCCCACGTTGCCGTGGTGGTCGTAGACCTGCTCGACGATCAGGCGCTGCCCGAGCGGCTCCCAGGAGAGGATGCCCCAGCCGGAACCCTGGACGCCGGTGGTGGCGGTGGTGAGCTGCTTCTTGAAGGCGTCGAAGCTGCCGAAGTGCTCGGTGATGGCGTCGGCCAGCTCGCCCTCGGGGCGGTCGCCGCCCTCCGGGGAGAGGTTCTGCCAGAACAGCGAGTGCAGGACGTGGCCGGACAGGTGGAACGCGAAGGTCTTCTGCAGGCCGACGAGGCCGCCGAACTGCTCCTTGTCGCGGGCCTCGGCGAGCTGGTCCAGGGTGTCGTTCGCGCCCTTGACGTAGGCGGCGTGGTGCTTGGAGTGGTGCAGCTCCAGGATCTCGGCCGACATGGCCCGCTCGAGCGCGGAGTAGTCGTACGGCAGGTCGGGAAGCGTGTAGGCGCCCATGGTGGGACACAGCCCTTTCGACGGATGGTGATGATCGTGCCGGGACAACACTATTGCGTATGAGTTGCAAGAACATAGTATGAGCTCCTGCTTATTCCTCACGCCGCCTCAGGCAGAACGGTCGCCAACGGACGTGACGGGCGACGAGGGTGAGTGACCGTGACGGTCGGCCGCCGCCCGCCGGATGGAGGCGCGGCGGGAGCCGCACGTGCCGGACGCGGCGGCCGCGTTGCAGGAGGCGATCGCGGACGTGCTGCCCCGGAAGGCGACCAGGGCCTGCATCGATCACGGGATCGGCACGCTGGCGGCGGCCGGCGGGGTCGCGGTTCTCACGCCGAGTGCGGGTTCCGTCGCCTGACAGCATGTCCGGTTGACTGTGCGTCCAGTTGACAGCGTGTCCGGTCGGGCAACGGTTCGGTCAAGCCGGTCGAAATTCCGCCCCCGGGACTTCCCTCCGCGTTGAACCATGTGCCATTTTACATGTCACACATCAGGACCGTGCGCCCCCACACCGCACAACCCTCACTGGCCCGGAGGCCCCCACCCCATGCGTCCCTTCCGGATAGCGAAGGCGAACGCGCGCAGACTCCCTGCGCTCGGCGCCGCCTTCTTCCTCGCCCTCGGACTCTTCGCGCCGCAGGCCCACGCCGCCGACAAGCCGTCGGCCCCCGCCCCCACGGGCAAGGCGGCCGCGCCCCGTGCGATCCCCGTGCCCAAGTCGCCCGACACCCCCAAGGACGCCCGCCCGCTGGCCTCCGACGCACAGGCCAAGCCGAACGCTCCGACGGGGGGCAGCACCGTCGGCGCCGCGAAGGCGGCGAAGCAGTTCTCCGCCGCCGTCAACGCCTGTGACGTCTCCGCCTTCACCGGCAACTCCGGTGCCGCGCTGGTCCAGCAGGTCAAGTCGGCCGGGCTCGACTGCGTCAACTCGCTGTTCACGCTCACCGGCAACGACGCGAAGGGCGCCTTCAACGAGGCCCAGATGGCCACCGTCGCCAACGCCCTGCGCGACGTCTCCGCCGCCTACCCCGGGGACGACTCCACCGCGGCCGGCCAGCTGGTGCTCTTCCTGCGCGCCGGCTACTACGTGCAGTGGAACCACGCCGACGTCGTCGGCACCTACGGCACCAGCCTGCAGACCGCGATCCGCGGCGCGCTGGACGCCTTCTTCGCGGCCCCGCACAGCAAGGACGTCACCGAGGCCAACGGCCAGACCCTCGCCGAGGCCGTCACCCTGATCGACAGTGCCCAGGAGAACGCCCGCTACACCGGCGTCATCAAGCGCCTGCTCGACAGCTACTCCAGCGCCTGGACCGGCTCGATGGCCACCGCCGTCGCCAACACCGAGACCCTCATCTCCCGTGGCTTCGACCGGACGGACTTCGTCGCCGCGCTCCAGGCCGACCCCTCCTTCGCCACCAGCATGTCGTCCTTCGTCACCCGCAACAGCTCGCAGCTCACCGGCGGCGACACGGTGACGAGCGTCGGCATCCAGATCGGCAACCTGCTCGCCCATGACGCCACCAAGGCCCAGGGCCGGCCGATCGTCAGGGACCTGATCAACCGCTACCCGCTGGTCGGCGCCACCGGTCCGCTCACCATGAACCTGGTCTGGTTCGAGGAGAACAAGGACGCGGGCAACTGCGCCTACTACGGCACCTGCGACCTGCCCACCCGGCTCGTCCCGCTCGTGCTCACCATCGACCACACCTGCAACGCCAACCTGCGCATCCGCGCCCAGGACATGACCGCGCAGCAGCTCACCGACACCTGCACCAGCCTGATCAACCAGGACGCCTACTTCCACTCCGTGGTCAAGGACAACGGCCCGGTCGCGAACGACAACAACAACAGCCTCGAGGTCGTCGTCTTCGACGACTACTACAACTACAGCCTCTACGCCTGGCTGATGTACCACATCGCCGTGGACAACGGCGGCATGTACGAGGAGGGCGACCCGGCCAAGGCCGGCAACCAGGCCCGCTTCATCGCCCACGAGGCCTCCTGGCTGCGGCCCCAGTTCCAGATCTGGAACCTCAACCACGAGTACACCCACTACCTCGACGGCCGCTACGACTTCTACGGCAACTTCGACGCCGGCATGACCACCCCGACCGTCTGGTGGGTCGAGGGCCTGGCCGAGTACATCTCCTACAGCTACCGGGGCGTCCACTACGACGACGCGGTCACCCAGGCCGGCAAGGGCACCTACGCGCTGAGCACCCTGTTCGACAGCACCTACGACAACGCGGACTCCACCCGGATCTACAACTGGGGCTACCTGGCCGTCCGTTACATGCTCCAGTCGCACCCGCAGGACGTGACCGCGCTGCTCGCCAAGTACCGCGTGGGTGACTGGAACAGTGCCCGCACCCTGCTCAAGAGCACCATCGGCACCTCGTACGACGCCGACTTCGCCGCCTGGCTCAAGGCCTGCGCCGCCGACAACTGCGGCTCCCTGCCCACCAACCAGGCTCCGCTGTGCACCGCCGCCGACGCCCGGCAGTTCGACAAGAACTGCCGCCGCGACGGCGTGGCCGCCACCACCGGGAACTACAGCTACAGCTTCCTGAACCTGCCCGCCGGCGTGAAGCAGCTGACCATCACCACCAGCGGCGGCACCGGCAACGCCGACCTCTACTACAACGGCGGCGCCTGGGCCACCACCGGCTCCTACCAGGCCAAGTCCACCAACAGCGGCAACGGCGAGACCCTCACCATCACCAACCCGCCGGCCGGCTGGGTGTACTTCAGCCTCTACGGTCAGCAGGGCTTCGGCGGCGTCACCGTCACCACGACCTACAACTGACCACCTGGGCAGCTGAGAACGAGCACCGAGCACCGAGCACGTCCGTACGTACCGGAGGGCCCCGCGGCGACGCGGGGCCCTCCCCCGTTTCCGCTCGGGCCCCCGTTCCCACTCACCCCGCCCCGCCCACGCCGCCTCGCCTACGCCGCCTCGCCTACGCCGCCGACCAGGTGACCGTCGGCGGGCGGACGGCGGCGCACAGCGGGTGGCCCTTCGCGTCCGTCAGTCCGAGGCGGGCGACCAGCAGGCCGGTCCGGGCGGCCTCCTCGGCGGTTTCCCGGTCGATCGCCTCCAGCAGCAGCTTCGCCCGGCGGAACGGCTCCCGGCCGTCCCCGGCCAACCAGTTCAGGTAGACGAACCGTCCGCCCGGGCCGCCCTGGACGTACCGGCCGGTGATGTCCACCCGGCCGTCCGGCAGCGGCCTCACCGCGCACTCCAGCGACCACCTCGCCCGCCCCGCGTCCCCGGGCTGCGGGTCCAGCAACTCGGCGGGCCTGCCCCGGCGTTGGACGGCGACGTGGATGTCCCGGTACGCCGGGAAGTCCGGGCCGTCACCGCACTCGCGGCCGGGCAGGTCGGTGGCCTCGATCCTCAGCTCCATACCGCTATCGTCCCCCACCCGTGGCCCTTCCGAAGCAGGGTTATAACAATTTCCCCAAAGAATGGGCCGTTAACGTTGCACAGAGGTCCGATCATCATCAACCGAAGGGGTGTCAAAAACCCGCACCTTCGGTTAGGGTCCAGAGACAGATGAAGCCGTTCCGATTCCACACGGGAATTCGAATGGACTCACGGCCAGGGCGTGGCTGTTTTGCCACGCCCGCAATCACAGAATGGAGACAGCCATGAAGATGATCAAGGCGATCGCCAAGAAGTTCAAGAAGAACGAGGACCTCGCTGCCCACGCGTGGATCCTGCACGTCATCTGATGCACCACCGTCGGCGGGGGCGGGGGGTCGGTTGAGCCGGCGCCACCGCCGACAACGGGGATTGAACGCATTTGCTTGCCGTTTCGACGGAAGGGGGATTCTCGTTGAAGAAAGTTTGGCGACACCCGTTCGCGACCACTCCCTCGTGTTTTC
>NZ_JBVIRY010000040.1:0-26338 GCF_055575795.1 Kitasatospora sp. NPDC034023 | reverse complement strand
GCAAAAAAAGGGGCAAGAAAAAAGGAGACCTCGGTGTCCAAGGTGGGACCCCGGAGCGGAGTCGGGGACACACCGGGGGGGGGGGGGGGTGTTTTGGTCCCCCCCCCCCCCCCGCCGACGACGCGCATCGAACGCATTCCATCGCCATTCCGATAAAGGCGGGATTCTCGTGGAAGAAATTGCGGCGACACCGGTCCGCGACCATTCCCTCGTGTTTGCCCCTCGGATCCGGGACCTGCTGGCCCGGGAAGAAAGGGTATTCCGGATCGACGCCACCACGGTCGGTGTCTCCGACTGCCACCTGATGGCCGAAACCGTCGCGGCGCGCCCCGTGCTGTCCGCGGAGCGCTCGGTCTACAAACCCGCCGCGGGCGCCGACATCCCCCACGACAGCGCCACCCGCACGATCCGCGCACTGGGGCAGGACGTCATGGCGGGCATCCGGACGCCGCCGCCCCCGGCGCGCGGGCTGTCCGGCGCCTGGCCCTACGCGCCCACCTCCTACCTGCGCGGCTGGCTCTTCTCGTCCGACCCCCTGCCGGTCTCCCTGCTGTCGAAACGCGGCGTCACCCGCTCCGACACGCTCTCCCGGCTCGTCGACCGCGCCGTCACCATTTGGCCGGGATCCGAGGCCGAGGGCGGGTCGACCGCACTGGCCCAACTGATCCGCGCGGCTTCCGACCCGCTGGAGCGGAAGCAGGCCATCGCCATGTACCGGCGGGCGACGGCCACCCTCTGCGACGGCGTGGCCGCACTGGCCGGCAACGCCCTGTGGCTGCTGCGGCAGGAGCCGGAACGCGACCACGCGGCGGAGACCCCCGGCCTCACTGCGGTCCTGTGGGAGACGCTGCGACTGCTCCCGCCCGCGTGGATGCTGTGGCGCAACGGCGGGGACGCGTACACCCGGCTGCACCCCGAGATCCGCCCCGAGGACAACGTCGCGCTCTTCCCGCTCCTGATGCACCGCCACCCGGACTACTGGTCCGACCCGCTGGAGTTCCGCCCCGAACGGTGGACCGGGGTGGCGGACCCGGAGAAGACACCCGGTTTCATGCCGTTCGGGTTCGACGGCGCCCGCTGCTGGGCCAAGCACCTGGTCGTACCCCTGGCCGAACGCCTGCTGACCGTCGCCTTCGACAACGGACTCGTCATCCGCGGACCGCGGCAGGACGCCCCCGTCCCCCTGCGCTCCCTGCTCTCCGTCCGCTTCGAGGCGGCAGCGGGGACAGCGGGGGCATGACCCGGCACACGACCGGCGGCATGATCCGGCGGCTCCGGGCGGAGACCGTCAGCCCCGAGCACCGAACACCCTGACACCACAGGACACATCATGGAATCGCCCACGCTGGCCGACTGGGTCGGCGACGTCGAAAGCTTCGCCGGCCGCCGGTGGCAGCGCGAGCCCGCGGTCTTCACCCCGGGGGCCCTCGCCTCGCCCTTCGACCTCGACGCGCTGGACGCCGCCTTCGACGGAGGGCTGCTGCGCACCCCGTACCTGGAGATGGTCCGCTCCGACAAGGTCACCGTCCCGCCCGAGGCCTACACCACGTCACGCGTGGTCAACGGCGTGACGTACGACGGCTACGCCGACCGCGCGAAGGTCCTCGCGCGCCTGCACGCCGGGGCGACGCTGCTGCTGCGTTGCGTCGACCAGTGGCACCGCCCGACGGGCGAGCTGGTGGCCCGGCTGTCCGAGGAGCTCGACCGGCGCGTGGAAGCGTTCTTCTTCCTCACCCCGGCCGGCAGTCAGGGGCTCGCGGTGCACCGCGACGACGCGGACGTGTTCGTCCTCCAGGCGGCCGGACGCAAGACCTGGTACGTCCACGACGCTCCGACCGTGGCGGACTGGTCGCTGGGCGAACTCCCCGACGACGAACACTCGCCGCGCCTCCTGCACCGCGTCCTCGAAACCGGCGACGTCCTCTACGTCCCGCGCGGCTTCGCCCACCGCGCGGTCGGCGCCGCCGGACTGTCCGCCCACCTGTCGCTGACGATCCGCGACCTCTCCCTGTCGGACCTGCGGACGGCTCTCGCCCGGCGGCTGACCGAAGGGCTGGACCTCCCGGCCCGCCCACTGGGCCAGGCCGCGATCGCCGACGCCTGCGCCACGCTCCTCGGCCACGTCCGGGCCGAGGCCGACACGATCGGACCGGAAGACCTGCTGCTGGCCGCCCGGGCGGCCACCCGGGCCGGGGAGGCGCGGCAACCGGTCGGACCGCCCCGGGCGGAGACCTTCACCGAGGCGGCCCGCACCTGGGAGACCGGAGGACCCGACGCCGGGCACGCCGGGCTTGGCCCGGTCGGCCGCACCTGGCGCAGGCTGCGCGACGCGGCCCGCACCACGACCTGACGCACGGCGCCGGGCCACCGGACCGGGGGCACAGCGCCCCCGGTCCCCTGGTCCACCGCCCCCGGCCTCCCGGTCCACCAGTCCACCAGTCCTCCGGTTCGACCGGGGCCGACGGTTCAGTCGCGCGTCAGCTCTCCTCCCCCGCCGCGCGCTGGGCCGGCACGGTCCGGTCCCGCTGGAGGTCGAGCAGTTCGCGGAACAGGCCGTCGTCGCGGGCGGCGAGTTCGGCCCAGGTGCCGGCCTGGACGATCCGGCCCTTGTCCATCACGATCACCCGGTCCGCGACCGCCGCGTTGGCGATGTTGTGGGTGACCAGGAGGGTGATCCGCCCCGGGGCGAGGGCGCGCAGGGAGTGCAGGATGCGGTGCTCGGCGCGCGGGTCGAGGTCGGAGGTCGGCTCGTCCAGGATCAGCAGGCCCGGGCTGCGCACCGTACGGTAGAGCGCCCGCGCCACCGCCGCGCGTTGCCAGCCGCCGCCGGACAACTCGGCGCCGCCCCACCAGCCTTGGGCGAGCAGCGTGCGCCAGCCGGAGCGCAGCCGGCCGACGATCTCGTCGAAGCCGGTCCGCGCCGCCGCCCGTTCGACGTCGGCCATCACCCGGTCGGTGAGGTGGCCCAGGTGGACGTTCTCGGCGGCGCCCAGCGGCCAGCGGGCGAACTCCTGCGGCACCCGGGCCACCCGGGACCACATGCCGTCGGCGTCCAGCTCCTCCACCGGCACGCCGTCCCAGGTGATCCGGCCCGACTGCGGCAGGTAGAGGCCGGAGAGCAGCTTCAGCAGGGTCGACTTGCCGCTGCCGTTCTGCCCGATGACGGCCACCACTTCGCCCGCCCGCAGTGTCATGCTGACGCCGTCCAGCGCGGGCTCCTGCTGCTCGCCCGGGTAGGCGTGCCTCAGGTCGCTCACCTCGACCAGCTGCGGGGCTCCGGGGACGAGGTGGCCGCGCCGGATGCGGTGGCCGCCGGCCTCGTCCAGGAAGGTGAAGTAGTCGTCCAGGTAGAGGCCCATCCGGTACAGCCGGGCGCCGTTGCCGACCAGGCCCTGCAGCCCGGAGGAGGCCGTCCGCAGCGCGAAGGTGGCGGTGCCGGCGGCGGCCAGGTCGATCCGGCCGCTCGCCACCAGGTAGAGCAGGGTGCCCCAGATCAGCGCGCTGCCGGCCCCGGTGCCGAGCGCGGCCAGCAGCGACACCTTGGCCGCCTCCCGGGTCGCCCGGTCGGTGGCCGCGACGATCTTCGCCTCGGCGCGGCGGTACTTGGCCATCAGGAACGGGGTGACCTGGTCCGAACGGACCTGGTCGGCGCGGGTCTTGTCGATCAGGAACCACCGGTAGACGCGCAGCGCCCCGCGGTCCTCGTTGGTGATCACCGCCGCCAGGTAGTGGATCCGGGCAGTGCGGACGGCCGCCACCCCGGTCGGCACCGAGCCGAGCAGCAGCAGCGGCACCAGCCAGGGGTGCAGCGTCGCCAGGACGCCCGCGGCGGCGGCCAACGAGACGGTGGAGGCGATCACGTCCTGGGCGTTGGAGAGCAGGTCGGGCGTGGTCGAGGCGCCCCGGTCGGCGGCCTCCCACTGCTCGTTGTACGCGGGCTCGTCGTACGCCTCCAGCTCGGCGGCGCACCCGGCCGCGATCAGCGCCAGCTCCGCCTCCCGGGTGATCCGCGGCGACACCCGGCCGGACAGGCCCACCACGGCGATGCCCAGCACGGCGCGCAGGGCCGCCGAGACGGTCAGCAGGACCAGCGACGGCGCGGCGGCGCGCAGGTGGTCGGTCACCGGACCGGGGACCAGCAGCGCGCCCAGCGTGCCGGTGGTGGCGTACAGCGCCAGCGCCCCGAACACGCCCGCCAGCGCCTGGCAGACCAGCAGCAGGACGGTGGACGTCCGGTCCGCCGCCCAGGCCAGCGTCATCGCCCGGCGCACCAGGTGCGGCAGGCGGCGCAGCATGGCGCCCGCCGACATCGACGCGCCGGCCTGGGCGCGGCGGTCGCCGGGGAAGCGGAGCCGCAGCTCCTCGTCGTGCTCCCTGTCGTGCGCCTTGTCGGGGTGCTCGTCGTGATGCGACTCGTACTGGTCGTCGTGGTGGTCGTCGTCGGGGGTGGTTGCGGGCTGCTCGGGTTTCACGACCTGGTCGGACACAGTGCTCCCTGTTCCCTGGTACGGCGGCCTGCGGCCGCGGCGGTTCCGCACGCGGGCAGCCCTCATCGCCTGGTGGGCGTGGAGGGTCGGCAGCGGTGCCGGTGGGCACTCTGCGAGGGGCGGCTGCCGGTGCGGACCCCGATCCTGGCAGCGGCCCGCGGAGGTGTCCGGCGTGTCCCGGCCGGTCTCACTCGATCCGGGCGATTCCGTGTCGACGACGGCGAGTTGGTGGCAATCGATCACTCGGAAGGTTCGCGATGTTCGGTTCCACAGGACGCCGAGGCAGGCTGTTCAGCATGCGATCCGACAATCAGCGGGACGTCCCGCCCCTGTCGGCTCAGAAGGGGATCCCGTTCACCGACCCGACGGGGAACGGGATCCACCGCGTCCGCCGCCGGTTCGGCCTCGACGTGCTCGGCGGCCCGACCGGCCCCGAGGAGGGCCGTCGCCCTGGTGGTCGAGCATCTCCCCCCGGGGCTCGGGCCGGTGTTCAACCGGCCCGGGGGCGGGAAGCCGTGAGCGTCAGGGGGCTACCGGCGGATGGAGGGCGAGCAGGGACGGGACGCGGGTCGGGGCGGCGAGGCGGAGGAGGCCGTGGCCGATGCCGGCGAGGCCGACCATGAGGGAGGGGCTGTGGACGCCGTGGGGGAGGCCGCAGATCCAGCCCCTGGTGTCGAGGGCGTCGAGGGTGGCACGGGCCTGGGCGTGCCAGGAAGCGCCTGCGAGGTGGAGGGGTTCGATGTTGCCGAGGTCGCCGTGGCAGAGGGAGAAGTTGAGGCCGAAGCCCTCGCGGCGCACCGTGTCGAGCGCGGTGTCCCGCTCCTTTCGAAGCAACTCCCCTCCCGCTGGCAGGAGTTCGGCGAGTTCGACCCGGGCGAGGGCGATGCCGGAGGCGCCGTGGCACCAGAGGGTGGGGAAGGACGGGGCGTCGGGGCCGCCGTCCTCGCGGACGTCGCGCCAGTTGGCGGCGGACGGATCGAACAGGGTGCGTTCGTAGTCGAGGGCGGCGAGGGCGAGTTCGGGCAGCTTCGGGTCGCCGAGGCGGTGGCCGGCGCGGGCGAGGGCCCAGGCGATGCCGGAGCCGCCGTGGGCGAAGCCGGCCGGCGGGCGGCTCGCGGCCTCGGCGAGGGAGGCGGGGAGCCAGCCGACGCCGCCTTCGGGATGCGGGGCGGCGGCCCGGGCGAGGCGTTCGGTGCACGCGGCCAGGGCGGCGGTGACGGCTCTGCCCGGCCGGACGGTCTCCCAGGCGAGCAGTCCGCCGATGGTGCCCGCATTGCCGGAGAGGAGGTCGTGGAGGGAGTCCTCGGGTGCGGTGGCGGCGACGCGGTCGATCACCAGCCCGGCCAGGGCGTCGAGTTCGGCGTCGGGGTGGTGGGCGGCGAGCTGGGCAAGGGCGTAGAGCACTCCGCCGGTCCCGGACAGTCCGCCGCCGAGCCGGTCGGCGCGCCGACGGATCTGGCGACGGAGTGTCAGTTCGGCTGCCCGGGCGTAGTCCTCGTGCGAGCGGTCGCCGGTGACGACGGCGAGCTGGTGCAGGAAGAGCGTGATGCCGGCGGTGCCGCTGTACAGGTCAGGGCCGAGTTCGGCGGGGGCCCAGCGGCCGGGCGGGGTCCAGTTGGGGCCTACGAAAGCGAGGTCGGCGCTGCCCCGGTAGGCCTCGCGGAGCAGTTGCTCGCCCGCCTCGACGGCCTTGGCGAGCGCGCGGTCGGCGAGGCCCTCCCCCGCGTCGGCCGACGCGTCGACCGGTGCGTCGGCTGATGCGTCGCCGGTCACGGCCGTGGCCGCCCCGGCCGCTGTCGCCGCCGAAGCCGCCCGACGCGGCTCGCGCGCCCCGTCGGCCGTCGTCACCGACAGCCGCAGGAGCTGGAGTTGACGGGCGAGGTCGTCCTCACCCAGGCCGTCCGCCTTGGCGAGCGCGAGGTCGAGGGCGGGCCGGTCGGTGACGCCGGGGATGACGGCACCGGTGGCGGAACGGGCGTCGACACTGTCCGGGCGGATGGTGAAGACGGGCACGTCGCCGCGCCACAGGTCGGCGCGTTCGTGTTCGACGAAGGCGAGCGCGTGCTCCTCCCAGGCGGCGAGCGCCCAGAGCCGGTCGAGGTGGCGGTCCTGGTCGAGGGCGTCGCGGAGCAGGTCAGGGTGGCAGGCGGTGTTGAGGAGGCTGCGGTACTCGAAGGTGTCGCGACGCAGCATCCGCGTCTCGTCGGCCGCGAACGCGCGCAGCAGTACACGGAGTTGCTCCCTGTCGGCGGCGAGCAGCCGGTAGGCCTCGGTGAAGCCGGCTTCCAACTCGCCGAGGTGATCGGCCGGCCGCAGTGGCTGCCCGGCCGGTACGGGCCTGCTGCCGGGTGCCTCGACGGGCAACCGCCGGTATTCCAGCCGGAGTTCGTCCGTGCCCTGGCCGACCAGGACGGGGGCGGGCCGGGGCGGGAGGCTGGCCGGGTCCCAGCCGAGGGCGGAGAGGTCGGTGCCGCCGTTGCCCTCGTCCCACATCCGTTCGGGGAGCAGGCCGGAGCGGAGCACCGAGTGGCGGGCGTGGTGGCGGGCGAGGCGCTCGGACTCGGACAGGTCCTTGGCGGGCTCGTGCAGGTCGGGGTGGAGGAGTGCCTCGAGGTCGATGAGGACGGGCTGGTCGCGGACGGCGATCAGGTTCTGGGCGTGGCAGTCGACCGCGTCGAGGACGTACATCAGCGCCGCGAGGGTGCCCGCGCGGTGGTAGAAGGCGCTCAACTCGGCTTCGTTGGAGGCGGGTTCGGCGGTGATGTGGGCGACCCAGCCGTAGCCGTCGCCGGCCAGGTGGGCGAGGTCGTGCAGGGGCAGTCGGAGCCGGGGGTTGAGCCAGTGCAGGAGTTGCTGGAAGTGGGTCTCGGCGCCGAGCGGGCGCGGCTTGTAGACGATCCGGACGCCGTGTTCGAAGCGCAGCGAGCTGACCGTGGCGCCGTCCCGGTGCGGGTCGCCGAGACCGGTGGCGAGTTCGGTGAGCCGGCCGAGCGGGCGGCCGTCCGCGAACCCGGCGGAGAGGGCGGGCAGGTCGGCGGCGAGGCGGCGGAACAGGGTGAGGGTGGTTTCCGTCCACTGCCGGGCAGTGGTGGCGAGGCGGAACGCCAGGACCGGGTACTCGGCGAGGAGTCGCAGCGCCCGCTCGGGGCGGGTCAGCCGGTCGAGGAAGTCCAGGTAGCGCAGTTCGGGGGTGTCGCCGGTCAAATCGCCGGTGAGGCGGGCGACATGGAGTTCGGTGATGACGGTCCTGATGGCCGCTCCGTGAGCGGCGGCGGTGAGCGCGGGGAGCGCGAGCGCGGTCAGGTCCTCGGGGGTGCCGAGCGCGGGGGCGTCCAGGGCCTCGATCCCGGCGCGCAGGCGGTCGCGGGCGTCGGCGAGCAGCGGAGCGGCGAGCCGGGCGAAGGCGTGCTCCTCGGGGATGTCGGGCGCCGCCAGGACGGCTTCACGGCGGAACGCGTCGGTGAGGCGCTCGGCCCACGGGTGCGCCCCGAGCCCGAGGCGGTCGGCGAGCGCGTCCGGGTGCTCGGCGAGGAGGGCGCGCAGGGCCTCCGGGTCGAGGCCGTCGGCGGCGAGGCGCCGCTCGAACCAGCCGTCCCGGTCGAAGGGCGCCTGGGCCCGCCAGCGCTCCAGCTTCCGGCCGGCGCGTTCGGCCCGTTCGCCGCGCTCGGCCCGTTCGCCGCGTTCGACGCACTCAGCAGACCCTGGGTGATCCGACGCCTGGCCACGGGCGTGCAGCGGGACGGCTCGGGCGGCAGCCCGCAGGAATTCGGACGCGTCGACCACGGGGCGGTGCTGCCTCTCTCGTCTGCTCGGCTCTGTTCTCTCAACGTCCCTCAACGTCCCTCAACGTCTCTTGACGTCTCGCGACGGCGGGCGGGAGGCACTCCTCGCCGGGGCGCCTCCCGTGAAGTCGGCTCACATGCTGCACATGCGCCAGCAACTCGACGGGTACTCACAGGTGTTGAGCTGCACGGCGGCCGTGACGTACAGCTCGCTCGCCAGGTCGCCGGCCGGGTGGGGGCGCTTGGCCGGGTCGAGGGTGAGCCGGTAGTCCTCGTCCTTGAGCGCGCGGAGCTGGTCTGCGACGGGCAGCATGGGTGCCTCCTCGAAGGGGTCCGGTCCGGCGACAGTCGCGCCGGTTGTCCGGATCCTGTCAGTGCCCCTGCGGACGCACCAGGGCCGTGGGGAGCCCGGTGCCATTTTCCGGCCACGATCGAAATACGACCGGGCGGCCGGGGAGCCGGTGCGGGGCGAGCGGGCCGACGCGGCCCCGTCGGTACGACCGGGGTCCGCGCCGGCCCCTGGCGTCAGAAGCTGCAGACGTGCCCGCAGCTCGACCAGCCGCCACAGGTGCTCGCCTGCACCGCGGCGGTCACGTAGAGCTCGTCCGACAGATCGCCGGCCGGGTGGACCTGGTGGCCCTGGCCGAGGGTGAGCCGGAAGTCCTCGTCCTTGAGTGCGCGAACCTGCTCAGCCGTGGGCTGCATGGTGCCTCCTCCAAGCGTTCGGGTCTGGCACAGGTGTGCCGGGTCGGGATCCTGACAGCGCCCCACGCGTCACACCAGGGGCGCCGCCTCACCGGTCCCGAATTCGGCCAGGATCGAAATAGTGCACGCGCGGCCACCCCGCCCCGTTCCCCCAGGCCACGCGCCGCCCCCTCGCACCGCCCGGCCCCACAGGCCCCTGTACACCTGTCCAAAATCCGGGCGGTTGCGGCGGGGTGAACCCCGGCCGAGGTTTGAACGCCCCGCTCCCGTGGCAACGGCCTCGTTCCTGTGGCAACGCCCTGCACCGAGGGTCACGATGGAGGCCCGGCCACCCGCCGGGCCCGGCCCGATCGGAGTGCGATGAGCGAGCAGCACAACGTCGTCCTGCTGACCTTCCCCGACGCCGCCGGCTGGCGCCCAGCCTTCGACGAGACACAGCACCTGCCGGGCCTGCGAGTGGCCGCCGCGCTGGAACGCAGCGCCGACGGGATGCTCGAGATCAAGGACACCTTCACCCGGGGCGCGGGCCTGGCCACCGTCGGCTCGGGGCTGGTGGGCGGGCTGGTCGGGCTGCTCGGCGGGCCGATCGGCGTGCTGCTGGGCTTCGCGGCGGGCGCGGCGCTCGGCAACGCGGCGGAGGAGCGCTACGCCACCGAGGCCGGCGCCGCGCTGATCGTGCTCTCGGCTCGGGTGCCGGACGGTGGCGCGCTGCTCGCCCTGGAGGTGCGGGAGGCCTCCCCCGGCCCGGCCGACGACCTGGCCGCCCGTCACGGGGCGACGGTCGAGCGGATCGACACGCACACCTTCACCGAGCAGGTCCGGGCGGCGGAGCAGAAGGCCGAGGAGCAGAGAGCCGAGGAGCAGAAGGCCGACGAGACGCCCGACCGGCCCTGACCCTCACGACATCCGGTACAGCACCGGCATCGCGCCCGTCCGGTTGACCAGCAGGTTCTGCAGCACGTAGCTGTGGAAGCTGGGTTTGGTCACCTGCCGCAGCAGCAGCCGCAACGCGCCGGTGTCCCACCGGGCGTGGTTGACGAAGACGTAGTCCGCGGGGCCGAGCGGTTCGAGCAGGGTGGAGTTGTCGAGGCCGGTCTCCCGGGCGTACCAGCCGGCCAGGTGGTCCCAGAGTTCGAACGCGACGTCCCGGTCCTCGGCGACGAAGTGGTTGAACAGGAACAGCCCGGCCCGGCTCTTGTCCACGTCCCCGAGCGAGCGGGCGCAGCGGGCGCGCATCACGTGCAGGTCGGTGGCGGCGCCGAGGGCAGCGGTGAGGTTCCGGTACGGCTCGCTCTCGGCGACCGTGCCGAGGTCGTCCGGGGTGTCGGTCTCGATCAGGACGGCGACGTCGTAGGCGGCCCGGTGGAACCGTTGCTGCGCCGCGTACCCGCCGGGCGGCGGCAGGACCACCGCGCGGTAGACGGTGACCCGCCGGACCTCCGGCCGCGTCCTGAGCGCGGCGGCGGAGGGCTTCAGCCGGTCGAGCAGGGCGCTGCGCGCGGGATCGGCGCGCACGAACGGCGGGCCGGTGGGCGGCGCCACGGCGGCGGCCAGGTGCAGGTACCCGTACGGCGGCGGGTCGGCCAGCCGGGCGCGGGGGTACTTGGGGTTCGGTTTCAGGAGTTCGAACTGCATGATCGCTCCATGCGCGGGACCGGGTGGAACCGGGTGGACGGCCCCCCTCCGGCCGCCTACCCGGTCCCTCCCGGACCAACCCCCGCCGTCACTCCCGCCCGCAGCGTCTCTGCCGTCCGCGCCCCCGCCGGCATTCCGCCCCGCAGCCTGTCTGCCGTCCGCGCCCCCGCCGTCACTCCGCCCGCAGCGCGTCCGCGGTCCGCGCCCGCGCCGCCCGGACGGCGGGGAGCAGCGCCCCGAGCACCGCGATCAGCACGCCGCCCAGTCCGAGCAGCACGAGCGTCGGGGTACCGAAGACGTCCAGCGCCGAGGTGGGGAAGTTCAGCCCGGAGGCCCGGCCCATGGCGGGCACCGTGGCCCGGTGCAGCAGCAGTCCCAGCGGCAGTCCGGCCGCGCCGCCGACCGCGCCGGCCAGGACGACGGAGGCGAGCACCGCGCCCACGGTCTGTGCCGGGGTCATGCCGAGCGCCTTGGTGACGCCCATGTCCCGGGTGCGTTCGCGGATCTCCAGCACGACGGTGTTGAACACCCCGAGCCCGGCGACGGCGACCAGCAGCGCGGTGAGGGTCGCGGTGAGGGACCGCATCGCGAGGATCATGTCGCTGGAGCTGTGCGGCGCGCCGGCCTCGGCGGTCATGTGGGCCGGGGCGAGGGCGGCGCCGACGGCGGTGGCGTAGGCGGCGTGGTCGGCGCCGGCCTTCAGCTTGACGAACCACACGTCCGGGCGGGGGGCCGTTCCCGGCGGGTAGGTGGCGGCGTCGGTGAAGAGTTCGTTGGTCTGCATGTGCGGGTCGAAGACCTCGCCGACGATCCGGACGGTGATCGCCCGGCCGTGGGTCGTGAAGGTCACCCGGTCGCCGAGTGCGACCGAGGCTTCGGTCAGGAAGGTGGCGGGTGCGACGGCCTCGCCCGGGCCCTGGTACCAGCGTCCGGAGACCATCCGGTAGCCGGCCCAGGAGGAGTCGCCGTCGAAGGCGGTCACCAAGGTGCTGCCCGCCACCCCGGGGACCGTGACATCCTCGCTGCCGCCGCCGTAGTACGCGGCGGTGCCGGGCTGGGCGTTCAGTGCGGCGGTGACCTCGGCCGGGTCGGCCGGGACCGGCCTGGCCAGGGGCGCCGTCCCGGGCGGGCCGTCCGGCCGCGCCGGGTACACCACGACGTCTGCGGTGTCGCGTGTCTTCGCTTCCTGCACCCAGGTCATCGTCCCGCCCATGCCGACTGCGAAGACCGCCGCGGCCGTGCCGAAGAGCACGGCGGCGAGCATCCCGGAGGCCCGGGCGGGGCGGGCGAAGGGCTGGGCGAGGCCGAGGCTCAGCGGCCGGGGCAGCGGTAGCCGGGCGGCCAGCGCGGCGGCGCGGGCGGCGACGGCGTCCCGGCGGGTGGCGCCCGCCGTGCGGCCGACGGCCAGCGCGTCCACGGTGCGCAGGCGTCCGGCGCGGGCGGAGGCGGCCCAGGCGACGAGGGCGACGGCGGCGAGGGTGCCGCCCGCCACCGCGATGTCGACCCAGGGGGCGAGGCCGGAGGTGTCGGTGCCGTAGAGCCGACCGGTGGTGGCGAGCACCGGGACGGTCAGCAGGTTGCCGGTGACGACGCCGAGCAGGGTGCCGGCGCCGGCCGGGATCAGTGCCTGGGCGACGTACGCCCGCACCACCTGGGCGGGGGTGCAGCCGAGGGCCTTGAGGACGCCGATCCGCCGGGTGGCGGTGCCGACCGCGCCGGCCACCACGTTCCCGGCCACCAGCACCGACATCGCCAGGCCGAGCAGTCCGAAGGCGACCATGAAGGGCAGGAACAGCGCGGTGTCGCGGTCCGAGCCCTGTTCGGCGGTGAGCCAGGACTGGGCGCCGGTCAGCGAGTCGGCGGGTGCGGCGGCGGTCACTGCGGCCCGGTCGGCGGCCATCGCGTCGGCGGTCCCGGCCTGGGTGAAGCGGTAGAGCATCTCGTAGCCGGGGGTGGTGCCGGATGCGGTGAGGGTGGCGATGGCGTCGGGTGTCACCCAGGCGTCGGCGGTGCGGCTGACGGACCGGGCGAGGCCGACGACGGTGAGCGTCGGCGCGCCGGGCAGTCCGGGAACGCGCAGCGTCCGGCCGACCTCGCCGAGCAGGCCGGCGTAGTCGGCGGAGAGCACCACCTCGCCCGGGCGGCTCGGCCAACTCCCCTGCAGCAGAGTGACGTTGTCGACACCTTCGGCGGCACGGGCACGGCCGGCCACGGTCATCGGTTCCATGGTGACCCCGGGCGGGACGTCCGTACCGGGGCCCGGTTCGGGGTCCACGGTGACGGTGCGGAAGGGGCCGGCCGCGGCCGTCACCCCGGGGGCGTGCGCGGTGGCGGCGAGCTGGTCGGCGCTCGCCCGGGCGCCGTCGAAGCGTGCGGTGAGGTGGGCGCCGTGCTGGCCCTCGAAGGCCTGGTCGAAGGGGGCTTGGGAGGCGACCAGCAGCGAGCCGCCGAGGACGGAGCAGGTGGTGGCCACCATGGCGGCCAGCCCGATCGCGACGGACTGTGTCCGGCGCCTGCGCACCCCGGCCCGGACGACCCTGCCCAGCGCACTCATGCACCCACCTCGCTGCACTCGGCGAGCGCTTCGCGCAACGCACACCCTTCGACGATGAACTCGCTTCGCTCGCTCATGCCGCCACCGCCGAGTCCGCCTCGACCCGGCCGTCCCGCATCCGGACCGTGCGGGTGGCGCAGTCCTCGGCGAGCGTCAGGTCGTGGGTGACGATCAGGAGGGTCTGGCCGTCCGCGTGCAGGTCCCGGAACAGCGCCTTGACGTCCTCGCCCGAGGCCGAGTCCAGCGCACCGGTCGGCTCGTCCGCCAGCAGCAGCGTCGGCTGGTTCATCAACGCCCGCGCCACCGCGACGCGTTGGCGTTCACCGCCGGAGAGCCGGGCCGGGTGGGCGCGGGCGTGCCGGTCGATGCCGAGCGACTCCAGCAGCTCGCCGGCCCGGCGCCGGGCCTCCGCGCGCGGGACGCCGGCCAGTTCGCCGGCCAGGACCACGTTGTCGGCCACCGTGAGGTCGTCCAGCAGGTTGAAGAACTGGAACACCATGCCGATCGTGCCGCGCCGGTAGCGGGCGGAGGCCGCCTCGCCCAGCCGGTCCACCCGGACGCCGGCCACGGTGACCGTCCCGGCGCTCGGCCGGTCCAGCCCGGCCACCAGGTTCAGCAGGGTGGACTTCCCACTGCCGGACGGCCCGAGCACGGCCACCGACTCCCCCCGCCGTACGCTCAGCGTGACCCCGTCCAGCGCCGCCCGGGCGCCCTCGTAGTGGCGGCCCACACCGCTCAGCTCGATCACCGGATCGCCGTTCATCCCCGCTCCTCGCCTCGTCCTGCCTGGTGACGAGGACGAAGGTACGGACGGGCGGCGCGTGCCCGCGTCCGTCTCCCGCGGCAACTTCGCTACCGCGTCCGGCGGACCCGACGCGTCGTCATCCTTCCGGGGTAGTCGCCGGGTGTAGTGGCTGCCGCCGCCTGCGGGGCTGTCCCCGGCGCGGCCCGACCCCCACAATGTCCCGGTGATCAACCATCCGACGGTGCAACGGCTGCGCGCGGCGGCCACCCGGCCGGGCCGCGGCCCCGACGCCGCTCCCCCGCCCCGGCCGACCCGGCGCGGCCAGGCCTTCGACCTGGCCCTGGCCCTCTTCCTCGCCCTCACCTCCGGCCGCTACGCCACCATCACGGAGACGGCGGGTGAGTCCGTCCGGCACGGGCTGCTGCTGCTCGTCCCGCTCGTCCCGCTGCCGCTGGTGCTGCGCCGCCGCTACCCGCTGGCGGTGCTGTGGACGGTGCTGCCGGCCGCGCTGCTGGTCCGCCGGCAGTCGCCGGACATCGCGTACTCGGCGGGCGTGGCGGTGATCGTCGCCGCGTACAGCGCCGCCGCGTACGGGCGCCGCCCGAGGGCCGTGCTGCTGAGCCTGCCGGCCGCGGCCGTCGCGCTGGTGGTGCTCTTCACCGAGGCCAAGCTGCCGCACTTCCCCAACGGGGTGATCGCCGTGCTGGTCCTGGTGCCGGTGTTCGCGGTCGCCTACGAGCTGCGGATGTGGCGCCGCCGGGTGGAGGAGGGGCGTGAGCGGCTCTCCGTCCTGGAGCGCGAGCAGCTGGCCGCGCTGCAACGCGCCGTGGAGCTCGAACGGGCGCGCATCGCCCGGGAGTTGCACGACGTGGTGACGCACAACGTGAGCATGATGACGATCCAGGCCGGTGCCGCCCGCAAGATCCTGGACACCGCCCCGGACAAGGCCCGCGAGGCGATGGCCGCGGTGGAGTCCGGCGGACGCGCGGCGATGACCGAACTACGGCACGTCATGGGCCTGTTGACCATCGACGCGGAAACCGGCGACGCCCCGGCCGAGGGCGCCGACCTCAGCCCCCAGCCGGGTCTCGGCCGCCTGGACGCGCTGGTCGAGGGCGTGCGGCGGGCCGGGCTGCCCGTGGCGCTGGCCGTCCTCGGTGAGCGCCGGGCCGTCCCGCCCGGGGTCGAGCTGGCCGCCTACCGGGTCGTCCAGGAGGCGCTCACCAACAGCGTCAAGCACGCGGGCGGCGCCGACGCCACGGTGACCGTCGAGTACGCCCCCGACCACCTGCGGGTGGAGGTCACCGACACCGGCGGGCGCGCCACCGGCGCCGCCGCCACCGGCAACGGACGCGGCCTGCTGGGCCTGCGCGAACGCCTCGCCGTCTACGGCGGCACCCTGCAGACCGGCCCCCGGCCGCGCGGCGGCTACCGCGTCACGGCCCTGATACCGCTGGAGAGTTCATGAACGCGCAGTCCTTGCGGGTGGTCGTCGCCGACGACCAGGCCCTGGTCCGCACCGGCTTCCGGCTGATCCTGGAG
The DNA here is from genome assembly GCF_055575795.1 of Kitasatospora sp. NPDC034023. Lineage (NCBI taxonomy): Bacteria > Bacillati > Actinomycetota > Actinomycetes > Kitasatosporales > Streptomycetaceae > Kitasatospora > Kitasatospora sp. NPDC034023. The sequence continues at coordinate 10,888 of NZ_JBVIRY010000040.1, read as the reverse complement.
TCGGAGGGGATCGACGTGGTCGCCGAGGCCGAGGACGGCGAGCAGGCCGTCGCCGCCGTCCGCCGGACCAGGCCCGACGTCGTCCTGATGGACATCCGGATGCCCGTTCTGGACGGCCTGGAGGCCACCCGGCGCATCCTCGCCGACCCGGCGCAGGAGCCGCCGCGGATCATCATGCTGACCACCTTCGACCTCGACCACTACGTCTACGCGGCGATGGCCGCCGGGGCGAGCGGCTTCCTGCTCAAGGACGTCACCCCGGAGCACTTGGCCGCCGCCGTCCGGCTGGTCCGCACCGGGGACGCGCTGCTCGCCCCCGCCATCACCCGGCGCCTGGTCGAGCGCTTCGCCGCCCGCCCGGACGCCCCCACCGCGGCCGCGCCGCACCGCGAGCTGGGCACGCTCACCCCGCGCGAGCTGGAGGTGATGGGGCTGCTCGCGCGCGGCCTCAGCAACGCCGAACTCGCCGCCCGGCTGCAGCTGTCCGAGGCGACGGTGAAGACCCATGTCGCGCGGATCCTCGGCAAGCTGGGCCTGCGGGACCGGGCGCAGGTGGTGGTCGCGGCGTACGAGACGGGGCTGGTCAGTGTGGGGTCCCCCGGCGAACCCCGGTAACACGCGGCGGGAGCCCGGGGATTGGGCCCCCGGGCTCCCGCCGTGCTGCGTCAGCGGAACAGCGGAGCGGAACAGCGGAGCGGAACAGCGGATCCGTAGCTCTGCGGATCCGCTGATCCACGGATCAGACGAGGTCGAAGCGGTCCGCGTTCATGACCTTGACCCAGGCCGCGACGAAGTCCGTCACGAACTTCTCCTTGGCGTCGTCGCTCGCGTACACCTCGGCGACGGCCCGCAGTTCGGCGTTCGAGCCGAAGACCAGATCGGCCCGGGTGCCGGTCCACTTGACCCGGCCCGATGCGTCGCGGGCCTCGAAGGTGTGCGAGTCCTCCGAGGTGGCCGCCCAACGGGTGTCCAGATCCAGCAGGTTGACGAAGAAGTCGTTCGTCAGCACGCCGGGGGTCTCGGTGAGCACGCCGTGCGCGGACTGGCCGTGGTTGGCGCCCAGCACGCGCAGGCCGCCGACCAGCACGGTCAGCTCGGGGGCGCTCAGGCCCAGCAGGTTCGCCTTGTCGAGCAGCAGGTACTCGGCCGGCAGCCGGTTGCCCTTGCCGACCCAGTTGCGGAACCCGTCGGCCTTCGGCTCCAGCGCCGCGAAGGACTCGGTGTCGGTCAGCTCCTGCGGCGCGTCCACCCGGCCGGGCGCGAACGGCACCTCGACGGCGAGGCCGGCCGCCTTGGCGGCCTGCTCGACGCCGACGCCGCCGGCCAGCACCAGCACGTCGGCCAGCGAGACCTGCGTGCCGCCGTCGGCCTGCGCGTTGAACTCCTGCCGCACGCCCTCCAGGGTGCGCAGCACCGAGGCCAGCTTGTCGGGCTCGTTGACCTCCCAGCCGCTCTGCGGCTCCAGCCGGATCCGGCCGCCGTTGGCGCCGCCGCGCTTGTCGCTGGAGCGGAAGGAGGAGGCCGCCGCCCAGGCGGTGGAGACCAGCTCGGCCACCGACAGGCCGGTGGCGTTGATCCGCCGCTTGAGGTCGGCCACGTCGGCCGCCCCGACCTGCTGGTAGTCGACCGTCGGCAGCGGGTCCTGCCAGAGCAGCTGCTCGCTCGGGACCTCCGCGCCGACGTAGCGGACGATGGGGCCCATGTCGCGGTGGGTGAGCTTGTACCAGGCACGGGCGAAGGCGTCGGCGAACGCGGCCGGGTTCTCCAGGAAGCGCCGGGAGATCGGCTCGTAGACCGGGTCGAAGCGCAGCGACAGGTCGGTGGTGAGCATGATCGGGACGTGCCGCTTGGCCGGGTCGTGGGCGTCCGGGACGGTGCCCTCGCCGGCTCCGTCCTTCGGCTTCCACTGGTGGGCGCCGGCCGGGCTCTTGGTGAGCTCCCACTCGTAGCCGAACAGCGTCTCGAAGAAGCTGTTGTCCCAGGTGACCGGGGTGGGCGTCCAGGCGCCCTCCAGACCGCTGGTGATCGCGTCCCCGCCCACACCGGTGCCGAAGGCGCTCTTCCAGCCGAGTCCCTGCTGCTCCATCGGCGCGTCCTCGGGGTCCGGGCCGACGTTGTCCGCCGGGCCGGCGCCGTGGGTCTTGCCGAAGGTGTGGCCGCCGGCGATCAGCGCGACGGTCTCCTCGTCGTTCATCGCCATCCGGTAGAAGGTCTCGCGGATGTCGCGGGCGGCGGCGATCGGGTCCGGGTTGCCGTTGGGGCCCTCCGGGTTGACGTAGATCAGGCCCATCTGGACGGCGGCCAGCGGGTTCTCCAGCTCGCGGTCGCCGGTGTAGCGCTCGTCGCCCAGCCAGGTGGTCTCCGGGCCCCAGTAGACGTCCTCGTCCGGCTCCCACTCGTCGACCCGGCCGCCGCCGAAGCCGAAGGTCCGGAAGCCCATGCCCTCCAGCGCGACGTTGCCGGCCAGGACGATCAGGTCGGCCCAGGACAGGCTGCGGCCGTACTTCTTCTTCACCGGCCACAGCAGGCGGCGGGCCTTGTCCAGGCTCGCGTTGTCGGGCCAGCTGTTCAGCGGGGCGAAGCGCTGCTGGCCGCCACCGGCGCCGCCGCGGCCGTCACTGATCCGGTAGGTGCCGGCGCTGTGCCAGGCCATGCGGATCATGAACGGGCCGTAGTTGCCGTAGTCGGCCGGCCACCAGTCCTGGGAGGTGGTGAGCACCTCCTGGATGTCCCGCTTGACGGCCGGGAGGTCGAGCGCGCCGAAGGCCGCCGCGTAGTCGAAGTCCGCTCCGAGCGGGTTGGCGACGGCGGGGTTCTTGGCGAGGATCTTCAGATTGAGCCGCTCCGGCCACCACTGGCGGTTCCCACCGCCCTGGGTGGGGTGCGGCGCGCGCCCGTGGTTCACCGGGCAGCCCTCCGCGTTCGCCTCTACGCCGGTTGCATCGTGGATGTCAGACATGGGAATCCTTCCCTCACAAGGCGGATCACGGTGTCTTCTGTGCTACCTACGGCATCTGCTGCATGTGCTGCATCTACTGCTGGTACCTAGGCTAGCGCCGGAGCCGATCCTACGATGGACGGAATCCAAGTCAAGAAAGACACCAAACCCATATCCGATCGGGATCCGGAGGGCACAGGATGTGCATTGGTAAACTCCGGTCTTCCCCTTGACCTGAATAGGTGAACCGATATGAGTGACCTGCTGGAGCGGCTGCGCGGGCGCGGCTGGCGCCTGACCTCCCAGCGGCGTGTCGTGGCCGAGGTCCTGGACGGCGAGCACGTACACCTGACCGCGGACGAGGTGCACGCCCGGGCGGCGGAGCGCCTCCCGGAGATCTCCCGGGCGACGGTCTACAACACCCTCGGCGAGCTGGTCACCCTCGGCGAGGTCATCGAGGTCTCCACCGACGGGCGCGCCAAGCGCTACGACCCCAACGCACACCGCCCCCACCAGCACCTGATCTGCACCGGCTGCGGCGCCATCCGCGACGTCCACCCCCTCGGCAACCCGCTGGCCGACCTCCCGGCGGAACAACGCTACGGGTTCACCGTCTCCCAGGCCGAGGTCACCTACCGGGGGCTCTGCCCGCACTGCGCGGGCTGACCGTCCCGCTCGGCGCGGGGATCGCCGTGGCACGGTGCGAGGTGCTGACGCAGCGTCAACTCCACTGGACAGTAAGGGACTTGAGCCCGTTCTGGAAGTTGGAGACCAACCGCGTCGGCGGCCCGTCCGGAGCGAGTTCCAGGTCGGGAAACTCGCCGACGATCCGCCGGAGCACGGCCGACATCTGGATCCTGGCGAGTTGCGCTCCCACACAGAAGTGCGGGCCGTAGCCGAAGCTGACGTGGTCGTTCGGCGTACGGGTGATGTCCAGGCGGTCCGGATCGGGGAAGACCGACTCGTCGCGATTGGCGGAGGCGTGGTACACCACCACCTTGTCACCGCGGCGGACCGGTTTCCCGGCCAGCACGACGCCCCGGGTGGCAGTGCGCCGGAACTCCAGGACCGGGGGCCAGAATCTCAGCAGCTCATCCACGGCCGAAGCGACCAGGTCCGGCCGTCGGCACAGCAGGCGGTACTGGTCGGCGTGCGTGAGCAGGGAATACAGCCCTCCGGGCAGACCATTGCGCAGCGTCTCGTTACCGGCGACCCCGAACAGAAAGAACATCGTTTCGAATTCGGCGGCACTCAGTCCGGCTTCCCGCAGGCGGGCGACAATGCTGCCCGGTGGGGGCCGATCGGCGAGACCGTGCGCGTACCGGAACATGTCGGCGAGGGCCGCACGCGAACGCGGGTTGACCGGGCGGCCGTCCGAGGTGGTCGGGGCCGTGGGGCGGTGGGCGAGCGCGGCCCGACCCAGCTCGGTCAGGCGGGACGGGTCGGCGGTGCTGGACCGGGCGTAGTCGGGATCCTGGTAACCGATCACCCGATTCGACCAGTCGACCAGCAGCTGCTGGTCCTGCTCCGGCACCCCCAGGATCCGGGCCAGCGTCCACACGGGCAGCTCGGCGGCCACCGGCACGAAGTCGACCCGACCCAACGGGCGCATCGCCGCCACGAGTTCGGCTGCGCGCCGCTCGATGGCGGCGGTCAGCTCGCGCAGCGCCCGCGGGGTGAACGCCGCAGCGACGGCCCGGCGCAGCCGGGAGTGGTCGGGCGGGTCCTGGTTGAGCATCATCGCCCGGGCGAACTCCAGGTCGGCCGGGGTGTCGGGGTCGCGGATCTGGGTCGCGCCCAGGTGGGAGGAGAACAGCTCGGGACTGCGCAGCACGTGCTTCACGTCCGCGTGCCGCAGCACCGCCCAGTAGCCGCTCCCGCCCGGCCAGTCCCCCACCGCCGGCTCCTCCACCCAGCAGACCGGCGCCTCCGCCCGCAACTCGCGGAACAGGTCGTACGGCACGCCGTCGGCGTAGGTCTCGGGAAGGAAGATCCGGTTCACCCGCGCCTGGTCGAAGCCCATGCCGACCGACCGTACGCCACCACCCGGCGGCCGACCAGCGTCCGGCCCGATTCGCCCGCGCCCCCGCCTTTCACGGGCGCTCGCGGAGCGGAATGTCGCGGTTGCGCCCATCGGTCGCCGGAATCCCGTAGGGTCGGCCAATGGCGAAGTACTTCGACGTGCATCCAGAGTCTCCCCAGCCGCGCACCATCAGCACCGTGGCCGCCAGTCTCCGGTCCGGGTCACTCATCGCGTACCCGACCGACTCCTGTTTCGCCCTGGGCTGCCAACTGGACAACCGCGAGGGCCTCGAACGGATCCGGTCGATCCGGCGGCTCGACGAGCGCCACCACTTCACGCTGATGTGCGTGGACTTCGCGCAGCTCGGGCAGTTCGTCCAACTCGACAACAACGTCTTCCGCGCCATCAAGGCCGCGACGCCGGGCAGCTACACCTTCATCCTCCCTGCCACCAAGGAGGTCCCCCGCCGCCTGATGCACCCGAAGAAGAAGACGGTGGGCGTCAGGATCCCCGACCACACCGTCACCAGGGCGCTGCTCGCCGAGCTCGGAGAGCCCCTGCTCTCCAGCACCCTGGTCCTCCCCGGCGACGACGAACCGATGACCCAGGGGTGGGAGATCAAGGAGCGCCTCGACCACGTGCTGGACGCCGTGGTGGATTCGGGCGACTGCGGCACGGAACCGACGACCGTCGTCGACTTCTCCGGCGGCGAACCGGAGATCACCCGGCGGGGAGCCGGTGACCCCACGCGCTTCGAGTGACGGCCCCGGCACACCGCGGAGCCCCGACCGCACCACGGATCGGTGAGAATGGAGGCCATTCGACACACCGGGCGGCGGGGGCGAGCGGGTGCAGGGCTGGCAGGTCAGGAACGGCATCGACGGCGGCACGGTCAACGGCAACGCCTTCCAGGCGGGCGAGCTGACGGTCCACCAGTACGCGGCGCCGACCGTCGAGGTGCGGTGGCCGATGGTGATCGGCCGGATCCCGCCGAAGGCGAGTGCCTTCCAGGCTCGGGAGGAGCTGCGGCAGGCCATCGACGAGGCCCGGGGGCAGCACGGGACGGTCGTGCTCAGCCAGGTGCTGGCGGGCGGTGGCGGCGTCGGGAAGTCCCAGCTCGCCGCCGACTACGCGCGCGCGGCCGTCGACGCCCGGACGGACCTGGTGCTGTGGGCCGATGCGACCGAACCCGCCACCGTGACGGACGTCTACGCGAGGGCCGCTGCGGCGGTCCGGGTCGCGGGAACGACCGGTGAGGCCGAACAGGATGCGGAGCGCTTCCTGGAGTGGCTGGCGACCACCGATCGCCGGTGGCTGATCGTCCTCGACAACACCACCGAGGCGACCCCCGACGTCCTGTGGCCGACCACCTCCCGGGGCGGGCACGGGCGGGTCATCGCCACCACCCGGCACCGGGGCGCCGCCGCCACCGGCAGCGACCGGGCCCTGGTCGACATCGGCACCTACTCCCCCGCCGAGTCCGTCGCCTACCTGCGGGAGCGGATGGACCGCGCCGGCTGCGCCCACTTCCTCGACGAGCACGCCGCCGAACTCGCCGCCGCCCTCGGCCACCTCCCGCTGGCACTCGCCCACGCCGCCGCCTACATGGTCAACAAGCAGCGCAGCAGCGGCCGTTACCTCCAGCTGTTCCGTAACCGCAGCCGCACCCTGGACCAGGTCCTGCCGTCCCGGTCCGGCGCCGACGGCTACCGGGGCCCGGTGACGGCGGCGCTGCTGCTGTCGGTGGACGCCGCCCAGCAGGAGGAGCCGGTCGGGCTCGCCCTCCCTGCCCTGCGGCTCGCCGCCCTGCTCGACCCGGCGGGCCACCCGCAGGACCTGTGGGCGACGCAGCCGGTGCTGGACCACCTCGGCGACGCGGCCGGCACGCGGATCGAAGCGGACGACGCCCGGGACGCGCTCGCCGTCCTGCACGCCTACAACCTGCTCACCCTCAGCGAGGCCCCGCACCGGGAGGTGAGCGTCCACGCGCTCACCTCCCGGGCCGCGCGCGACGCCACGCCCGAGGACGAGCGTCCGCACCGGGCGGCCGCCGACGCCCTGGTCGAGCTGTGGCCCGAGGAGGACCACACCGATCGGGAACTCGCGGCCGTGCTCCGCAGCAATGGCGCCACCCTGGCCGAGTACGCGGGGGACGAGCTGATGGAACCGGCCGACGGGGCCCACTCCCTGCTGCACGTCATCGGCCTCAGCCTGATCGCGGCGGGGCTCCACACGCCCGCCATCCGGCACTGGACCCGGCTCGTCTCCTCCTGTGAACGCGTCCTCGGCACCGAACACTCCGACACCCTCGCCGCCCGCAACAACCTCGGAGTCGGCTACCACGCCGAAGGACGCTACCTCGAGGCCCTGCACCTCCTGGAGCGGATCGTCGCCGACTCCCAGCGCGTCCTCGGTGCCGACCACCCGGCCACCCTGCAGTACCGGGCCAACCTCGCCGTCGACTACGCGCAGGTGGGACGCACCGAGGAGGCCATCACCCTGCTCGAGGGGGTGCTCGCCGACACCGAGCGCCTCTTCGGGGCCGACAGCCGCAAGGCCCTCACCACCCGCTCCAACCTCGCGGGCGCCTACCACGAGGCCGGCCGCACCGAGGAGGCCATCCGGCTGCGCGAGAGCGTCCTCGCCGGCCGCGGACGCCTACTCGGCCCCGGCCACCCCGAAACCCTCCTCACCCATGCCGACCTGGCCGTCTCCTACGCACAGGCCGGACGCCTCAGTGACGCGGTCCGCATCAAGGAGCAGGTCCTGGCCGACACCGAGCGCGCCCTAGGCAGCGACCACCCGCAGACCCTCACGGCCCGGACGATCCTCGCCGCCTCCTACCGGCCGGCGGGACGCGTCGCGGAGGCCGTCACCCTGCTGGAGCGCACTCGGGCCGACGCCGAACGCGTCCTCGGTCCCGGCCACCTCCAGACTGTCCGGATCTGCGCCGAACTCGGCGAGGCCTATCTGGAGGCGGACCGCATCCGCGAGGGCATCGGCCTCAACAAGCGCGTCCTCGCCGACCGCGAACGCCTGCTCGGCCCCGAGCACCCCGCGACCCTCGTCACCCGGTCGAACCTCGCGAACGGCTACCTGTACGCAGGACGCGTCGAGGCGGCCACGGACCTCCACGAGCGCGTGCTCGCCGACCAGGAGCGCCTCCTCGGCGGCGACCACCCGGCCACCCTCAGCACTTTCGGCAACCTCGCCAACTGCTACCGGATCGCGGGACGCGACCACGATGCCGTCGCCATCGAGGAGCGGCTCCTGGCCGACCGCGTGCGCGTGCTGGGCCCGCACCACCCGAACACCCTGATCACCCGGCTCAACCTCGCCACCGGCTACCACGGCCTCGGACGCCTCCAGGACGCGATCACGGTGCTGGAACACGTCGACAGGAAGACCGAGCGTCTCCTCGGCCGCGACCACCCGCACCTCCTCCTCGCACGGGCCGGCCTCGCCACCCTCTACTGGTACACCGGGCGGCGGGCGCAGTCGCGGTGGCTGCTGCGGGCGACACTGACCGACCACGAGCGCGTCCTCGGGCCCGACCACCCGGCCACCGCCGCCTTCCGGGGGACGGTGTCGCGCTTGCTGAACGACCCCGAACCCGTGCCGCCGGCCGCCGCCCACGGCAAGCGGAAGCGCCGCTGAGCACGCGGCTTCGGCGCGAGGCGGCCGAGGAGAGCAGCAGCCGCAGGGCGTCGTCGGACGGGGTGTCCGGGTCGGCGGTGCGGGTGGCCGGCGCCCGGGTGGGGAATCGCCGCGGTCACCGTGGGGTTGGGGCAGGGCGACGAGCCAATTGCGGCACTCGCAGACGAGGGGTTTCCCATGAAGATCGGCATCATCGGTGCGGGCAACATCGGCGGCAACCTGACCCGGCGGCTGGCCGCGCTGGGGCACGAGGTCTCGGTGGCGAACTCGCGCGGCCCGGAGACGCTGAAGGCGCTGGTCGAGGAGACCGGCGCGAAGGCGGTGACGGTGGCCGAGGCGGCGCGGGGTGCGCAGGTCGTGGTCGTGACCGTGCCGCTGAAGAACGTGCCGGACCTGCCCGCCGGGCTGTTCGACGGGGCGGCCGAGGGTGTGGCGGTGATCGACACCGGCAACTACTACCCGAAGGAGCGCGACGGCCGGATCGACGCGATCGAGGACGACGGGCTCACCGAGAGCCGGTGGACGGAGCAGCACCTCGGGCACCCGGTGGTGAAGGTGTTCAACGGCACGTACGCGCAGGACCTGCTGGAGCGGCCGCTTCCGGCGGGCGACCCGGAGCGGATCGCCGTGCCGGTCGCGGGGGACGACGAGGCGGCCAAGCGGGTCGTCCGGGCGCTGGTCGACGAGCTGGGCTTCGACTCGGTGGACGCGGGCGGCATCGACGATTCCTGGCGCCAGCAGCCGGCCACGCCGGTGTACGGGCTGCGCGGCGGGGTCGAGGCCGTGACCCGGGCGCTCGCGGAGGCGCCCCGCGAGCGCCCGGCGGCCCACCGGGCGTAGCAGGCCCACCGGGCGTAGTAGGGGTCAGGCGAGCCGGCGCGCCCCCTCGGCCGGGACGGCGGTGAGGGTGCGCGGCTCGGCGTACCCGGCGGTGCGGAAGGCGGCGGTCACCCGGGCGGCGACGCGCTGGGCCTCGGCCGCGTCGACCAGGGCGATGACGGAGCCGCCGAAGCCGCCGCCGGTCATCCGGGCGCCGTGGGCGCCGGCGGCGAGGGCCGCCTCGACGGCGAGGTCGGTCTCCGGGCAGGAGACCCGGTAGTCGTCGCGCAGCGAGGCGTGGCCGGCGGTGAGGATCGGGCCGAGCGCGGCGAGGTCGCCGGCGTCCAGGTGGGCGACGGCGGCCTCCACCCGCGCGTTCTCGGTGACCACGTGGCGCACCAACCGGCGCAGTTCCGACGGGAGTTCACCCAGGGCGGCAGCGAGCCCCGAGGGCTGCAGCGAGCGCAGTGCGGGCAGCCCGAGCAGTTTCGCGGCCCGTTCGCAGCCGGCTCGCAGGGCGGCGTACGCGCCGTCCCCGAGGTCGTGCTTGACCCTGGTGTCGAGGACCAGCAGGGCGAGGCCCGCGCCCGCGAGGTCGACGGGCACCTGACGCGTCGACAGGTCCCGGCTGTCCAGGAACAGCGCGGCACCCGGGCGGCAGCACATCGAGGCCATCTGGTCCATGATCCCGCACGGCACGCCGACGAACGCGTTCTCGGCGCGCTGTGCGAGCAGCGCCAGTTCCGCAGCCGAAAGCCCCAGCCCGTACAGGTCGTTGTACGCGGTGGCGACGGCGCATTCCAGGGCCGCCGAGGAGGAGAGTCCGGCGCCGCCGGGGACGTCGCTGTCCAGCCGGAGGTCCACGCCGCCGACCTCGTGCCCGGCCTCACGCAGCGCCCACACCACACCGGCGGGGTAGCCGGCCCAGCCGGGCACCGCGCCGGGGGCGAGGTCGGCGAGCCGCAGCACGGTGACCGGCCCGCGGCCCTGGGCGGACCAGAGCCGCAGCCGTCCGTCGTCGCGGCGGGCCACCTGGGCGCGGACGGTCTGCGGGAGGGCGATCGGCAGCACGAACCCGAGGTTGTAGTCGGTGTGTTCGCCGATCAGGTTGACCCGGCCGGGGGCGGCCCACTCCCCTTCGGCGGGGCGGCCGTAGAGCTCGGTGAAGGTGTCGGGCTCGGTGAAGGTGTCGGGCTGGGCGAAGGTGTTCACGGGGCGACCTCCCGCAGCCGGCGGGCCGCGTCCTCGGGGGTGACGTCGTTGACGAAGGCGTCCATGCCGGATTCCACGCCGGCCAGGTACTTGAGCTTGTCGGCGGTGCGCCGGATGGTGAAGAGCTCCAGGTGCAGGGCGAGTTCGTCCCGGTGGCCGGCGGGGGCCTGGTGCCAGGCGGAGATGTACGGGGTGCGGCCGCCTCCGAAGAGGCGGTCGAAGCGTCGCAGCAGCTCCAG
>NZ_JBVIRY010000039.1:0-78672 GCF_055575795.1 Kitasatospora sp. NPDC034023 | reverse complement strand
ATCTCCGCGTGTCATGGCCTTCTTCTACCAGCAGCAGCACCGCCGAAGCGCCCGAATCCACGAACTCATGATCTGAATTCAGAACAGTCCCTAGGGGGCGGTGGCCCGGAGCTCCTCCAGGAAGCCGGCCGCCGCACGGGCGTTGGGCACCGCGAGGGCGAGCGGCAGGCCGGCCGAGCGCGTCCGGATCTCCAACTCCCCAAGCGCCGACGCCCGGGCCGACTCCACCTCCGCCCACCGGTAGGCCTCCGTCGCCGTGAGCGGGTGCGGCGGCCGGTGGACCAGCCCGCCGGCCGTCACCGTCAGCCGCCCCCGTGCGAACCGGACGCTGCCCTCGGTGCGCAGCGTCTCGTGCAGGGCGGCTCGGAGCCCGGGGGAGAGGCGTTCCTCCAGCTCCCGGAACAGTCGGGCCAGCCCGTGCAGATGCTCCAGCACCACCGGCTCGTCCACGCCGGCCAGCCATATTCGTCCCTGCTCACAGGCCCCGCGCCGACCGTCAGGGGAGTATCCGGAGGAGTACTCGGTGGCCTCCAGCGCGCCCCACGGCAGCGGGCGCTCGCCGCCGTCCGCCGCGACCAGCACCAGCCCGCCCTCGTGGATCCGTACCGACCGAAGACCGGGCACCGGCCGCAGCCACCCGAACCCGCTCGCCGCCACCACCGCGACGGCCCCCACCACGGGCGCGGGCCACCACCCACCGAGCGCCAGACAGGCGGCCACCGCGACCACGGCCGCGCAGGCGTTCACCCACGCCCGCGCCCGCCGGGGCACCGGCCGGAACCGCCGGTACACGCGCACCACCGGCCCGATCCGATCAGCCGGCCCGACCCGGCCGCCCTGACCGACCGGCCCGGACGGACGGACCGTCCGCACCCGCGTCGGCGACCACACCACCGCCACGTCGGCCCCCTTTCACTCGGCGGACCCATCGGAACCGCAGCTGCCGGATCCATCCCCAGCATCGACCGTCCGCGGCACCTGGCAACAGTGCCAATCGGCACCTTTTGGCCCGAAACGACCTCGCCACCATCATCGCCCCCGGCCCGGAGCCCGCCGCTACCGGGGGTGCCGATGGGCAGGGTCGGGCGCCTCCCGAGGCGACCGTCCGCGCCGGCCCGGCCGCGTCCTGCCTCGCCGTCACCCCGCCGTGGCGAAGTCCGTCTGCAGCCTGCGCAGCAGCGCCGTGCCCGCCGGATCGACCGACCGGCGGGTGTTGGACAGCACCACCACCCCCACCTGCTTCTCGGGGTCGAAGGCCACGAACGAACGGAACCCGCCCGTAGCGCCGTTGTGCCAGATCTGCAGGTGGCCGCCCTGCTGGCTGTGCAGCCGGTGGCCGAGCCAGCCCAGGTGCATCCAGGCGAACAGGTTGACCCGGTGCCTGGTCTCCCGGGTGAGCATGATCGCGGGCGACAGCGGCGCGTCCGACGCGCGGTCGGCGGCCAGCTGGGCTCGCAGGAGTATCGCGAGGTCGGCGGCGGTCGACCGGAGCCCGCCCATGCCCGGCACGGCCGCCAAGTCCCAGTACTGCACCGGCCGCCCACCCTGCGTGTGCCCGTGCGCGAGCCGCCCGGGCCGCTCCGCGTTCCCCCGCACGTGCGTGTCCACCAGCCCCAGCGGCTCGCAGACCTCACGCGTCACCAACTCCTCGTACCCCGTACCGGCCCGGTGCGCGAGGGCCAGGCCGAGCAGCCCCGCGCCGAGGTTGGAGTAGCGGAAGCTGCGCCCGGGCGCGGCCCGCAGCCGTGTCCGGGCGAGCCCGTCCAGCACGTACTCGGTGCTGCAACGGGCGTACGGATCAGGGGCGTTGGGCTTGAGTAGGGCCTTCGCCAGCAGGCCCCGGGGCAGGCGGGGGAGGCCCGCCGTGTGGGTGGCCAGGTGCCGCAGGGTGATCTGCTGCCCGCCCCTGCCGGGGACGACGACCCGGCCGCCCCGCGCGCCGGTGAGCACCTCGGCGAGCGGCTCGTCGAGCCGTACCGTGCCGTCGAGTGCCAGCCGCGCGAGCACGAGCGAGGTGAACACCTTGGTGACGGAGCCGATTTCGAAGATGGTGGACGGCCCGGGCACGCCGCCGCCCGGACCCGACCGCCCGGCAGCGCGGATCTCCGTGTCACCGCCGGCCAGCCCGGCGACGACCGCGCCGACGTGCTGGCCCGCGAGCCGGTCGACCGTCTGTTGCACGACGCGCGCGAGTTCGTTCATGGCATGAGCCTAGGCGGGCCGACCTGCCGGATCGTCAGCCCCAAAAACGATTTCGGCCGTCCCCGATGCTTCTCCAGGCGTACACCCGGCTGCTCCCGGCACGGTACGGCCCCGGACGGCGCAGCCCCGCGCGGCGCGGCCCCGCGGTGCGACCCAGGACGGCACAGCCCCGGACGGTGCCGGCCCGGACGGTGCCGGCCCCTCGAGGCGCAGCGCGCAGCTCACCGCGTCAGCGCCGCCCGCAGCCGGGCCGCGACCTCCGCCGCCCCCGCCTCGTCCGGGTACTTCCCCCGGGGCCAGAAGAACCCGCGCAGCCCGTCCTTCGGATTGCGCGGCACCACGTGGACGTGCAGGTGGGGCACCGACTGGCTGATCCGGTTGTTCGCCGCCACGAAGCTGCCCGCCGCGCCCAGCCCTTGCTCGACGGCCGCCGCCACCCGCTGCACCCGCAGGAAGAACGGCCCCACCTCGTCCGCGGGCAGGTCCGCGAGCGTCCGGTGGTGGGCGCGCGGGACCACCAGAACGTGGCCGGGGAACAGCGGCCGGCGGTCCAGGAAGGCCACCGCCGCTTCGTCGTCCAGCACCCGGTGCGCGGGTTCCGCACCCGCCACCACCGCACAGAAGACGCAGTCCATCCGTCCATTCAAGCCACCGGCGGCCGCCCCGGCACCCCGGCAAACCCCCGGGGGCCCGCCGTCACCCGACCGGCCGCCGACCGGGTGCGGCCGCCCGACCGGCGGGCGCACCGTGCTGCAGGGGGCCGACCGGGCACCCGGCCCGCCGTGCACCCCGGCCCACCGCGAAACCCGGCCCGCCGTGCACCCCGCCTCACCCGCCCCCGCCGGCACGGTGGCCTCACTCGTACCGGTACAGCAGCGCGTCCCGCTCGTTCTGCTCGATCATCTCGATGGTCAGCGCCTCGTCCCGCAGGTGCGAGAGCGTGACCTCCGCCGAGCTCGGCTGCGCGTCCTTGGCGAGCCAGTTCTCCGGCTTCCACGCCGAGGCGCGCAGGAGCGACTTCGGGCAGTGCGCGTACACCTCCTCCACCGCGACCACGATCGCGCTGCGCGGCGGTTTGCCGACGGCGGTCAGCTGGCGCAGCAGCTCCGGGTCGGTGGAGACACAGGCCCGGCCGTTCACCCGCAGCGTGGTGTCCCGGCCGGGGACGACGAAGAGCAGCCCGACCCGGCCGGTCTCCAGGATGTTGTGCAGGGTGTCCAACCGCTTGTTGCCGGTGGCGTCCGGTATGGCCAGGGTGTACTCGTCGAGCACCGAGACCAGCCCGGTCGGTCCGCCGCGCGGGGAGACGTCGCAGTGCCCGGCGGCGTCGGAGCTGGCGACGAAGACCAGCGAGGAGCAGGCGATCAGACGCTGCGCGACCTCGTGCAGGTGGCCGACCTGCTTGCGGCGCGCGTGGTCGCCGGGCTGCTCGTAGATCTCGCGCAGCTGGCCGGGATCGCTGAGGGCGCCCGCGCGGAGGGCCTCGAACAGGTCGCCCGGCCGGTCCGGACGGGTGCTTGACGGAACGACAGCTTCCGGTGTGGTGGTCATACCGCGAATTTAGCCGAGGGCCCCCGGGGCGCCGCCGGCCGAGCTGCGGCCGACCGTGCCGGGGCCTCCGGTCGAACCCCGGCCGACCCCTCACCACCAGCGGTTTTCCGCTGATAATGGGGCCAGGGACTCCAGCCAGCCGGAGGTGGTGGTCGTGATCGTAAGAATCTGGGCCGGGCAGGTGCTGGCCGGTCGTATCGAGGAGTTCTGCGATCACCTGGCCGCCCAGGTGATCCCGCAGCTGGGGCGGACGGACGGCTGCCTCGGCGGTGAGCTGCTGCGCTCGGTGTCGGAGGAGAACGGGCACCGGGTGCTGGTGGTGAGCCGCTGGCGCGACGAGGAGGCCCTGCGCGGGTACGCCGGGCCGATGTGGCGGATCCGGCCGGTCTGGTCGGAGGGCGAGCTGCGCTACCTCGCGCACCCGCCGGAGGTCACCCACTTCCTGCAGATCACCACACCCGCCACACGCTGAACCGCTCCGAACCCGCTGCGCCACACGCTGAGCCGCTCCGAACCCGCTGCGCGACACGCTGAACCGCTCCGAACACCCGGAACCGCTCGCCACACGCTGAACCGCTCCGGCCGCTCCGAACCACTCCGGGCGGCCGGCCTCACACCATCAACGGCACCGGGTGGATCTCGTCGGCCGGGTGCCCGCTACGGCTGTGGACCCGCTGCACGGCTTCCTTGGTGGGCGCGTCGGAGAGGCAGTACACCGTGCCCGACTCCGGGTCCGCCCACGCCTGCTCGAAGTGGACGCCTTCCTCGCCCTCGACCGCCAGGTCGGCCGCGTGGGCCTGCCTGAGCTGCTCGGCCGTGATCCCGGTCATCCCGTGGTGGACGTCCATGAACTTCGCCATCGCCCTCGCCTCCGTAGCTTCGGTGCGTCACCGGCAGGGCCCCACCTACCAGCCTCACCCCCGCCGACCGCCTCCGCCACCAGACCGGATCCCGGAAGGAGCGCGTAGCCCCCCGCCGGGCATTCCCCGCAGGTTCGTGAAACAGACCACAGCGAAAGCCCCTCCCTGCCCTTGCGCCGACCGTGGCAGAATGACCGCATCAGCAGTGACGTTCAGCGCACTCCGGGGTCGGTGAAAATCCGAACCGGCGGTTACAGTCCGCGACCCGTCCGCAGCCAGCGGCCGGTTGACCAGGTGAAATTCCTGGACCGACGGTTAAAGTCCGGATGGGAGGCGTGCGCGGGCGGACGAAGAGCAGTACCCGTGGTCCATCGTTACCGGACCGGACCGCGGTCAGGTGAACGACGGGAGAGCAGTGTCTCCCGGGCCGGGTGAGCGATCTCCCGGCGGCCTCGGCATCCCGGCGACGGGTCGTGCCGTCGGCTCGCGCACCGTTGCCCGTCCGTGTCATCTCCCTCTGCCGCCCCGGAGTCCGCGCCCCAAACGCGAGGAGAACCCGGGTGTTCACCGGCATCATCGAAGAGCTCGGCGAGGTCGTGTCGATCGAGGAGATCGGCGACTCCTCGCGAATCCGCCTGCGCGGCCCGGTGGTCTGTGCGGACGCGGGTCACGGCGACTCCATCGCGGTCAACGGCGTCTGCCTGACCGTCGTCGACTCCCCGGCGGAACTGGCCGCGGGCACCGGTGAGTTCAGCGCCGACGTGATGGCCGAGACGCTGCACCGTTCCAGCCTCGGCGAGCTGAAGCCCGGTTCCCGGGTCAACCTGGAGCGCGCGATGGCGCTGGGCGCCCGGCTCGGCGGCCACCTCGTGCAGGGCCATGTCGACGCCGCCGGGCGGCTGTTGAGCCGTGAGCCCGGCGAGCGCGACGCGAACGGCGAACTGCGCTGGGAGGTGCTGCGGTTCTCGCTGCCCGACACCATCTCCCGCTACCTGGTGGAGAAGGGCTCGATCACGGTCGACGGCGTCAGCCTCACCGTGGTGGAGGCCGCCCGGGACAGCTTCACCGTCAGCCTCATTCCGGCCACCCTCGCGCTGACCACGCTCGGCGCCAAGGCCGTCGGCGAGAGCGTCAACCTGGAGGTGGACGTGCTCGCCAAGTACGTCGAACGCCTCCTGGAGTCCCGCACCCTGCCCAACCTGCCGGGCCTGCCCAACCTGCCTGACCTGCCGGGCGCGCAGAACCCGCAGGGCCCGCAGAACCCGTCGATCGACGAAACCCCGGGGGAGTCCAAGTGAGCTGGCTCAGTGGAGAGGCGTTCACCGTCTTCGGTGAACACGTGAAGTGGGCCGACATGTTCGGCAACCTGCTCGGATTCGCCGGCCTCGCGCTCGGCTGGCGCCGCTCGGTCTGGAGCTGGCCGGTCCAGCTGCTGTCCGGCGCGGTGCTGATCACCGCCTACCTCGGGGGCCACGTGCCCGGCCTGATCGGCAAGCAGCTGATCGTGATCGCCACCGCCGCCTGGGGCTGGGCGCAGTGGCGGCGGGGCCGCCGGGACTCCGGCACCATCGCCGTACGGTTCGCCAGTTGGCCCGAGCGGCTGGCGCTGGCGGCCGGCACCGCGGCCGGCACGGTCGCGCTCGCGCTGCTCTTCACCTCCTTCCCCAGCCTGTCCTGGAGCCCCTGGTCGGACGCCTACATCTTCGTCGGCACGCTGGCCGCGATGGTGGCCCAGGCCCGCGGCTGGCTGGAGTTCTGGTTCGCCTGGATCGCCGTGGACATCGTCGGCGTCCCGCTCGCCTTCAACAGCGGCTACACCTTCTCCGGCCTCACCTACTCCGTCTACTTCGTCCTGGTGCTGCTCGGCCTGCGCTCGTGGTGGCTGAGCACCCGTGAGCCGCGTACCAACTCCGCCACCGTCCCGCAGGGAGCCACGGCATGACCGAGAACCAGTCCGAGCAGGGCGCCGCCGAGGTCGAGCTCGTCCTCGACCCGGTCGAGCGGGCGATCGCCGACATCGCCCTCGGCCGCGCGGTGGTCGTGGTCGACGACGAGGACCGCGAGAACGAGGGCGACATCGTCTTCGCCGCCTCCGCCGCCACCCCCGAGCTGATGGCCTTCACCATCCGCTACAGCTCCGGTGTGATCTGCGCGCCGATGACCGGCGAGGAGCTGGACCGCCTCAAGCTCCCGCCGATGACCCAGGTCAACGAGGACCGCAAGGGCACCGCCTACACCGTCTCGGTGGACGCCCGCGAGGGGGTCGACACCGGGATCTCCGCCGCCGACCGCGCCCGCACCGTCCGGCTGCTGTCCTCGCCCGGCACCGAGGCCGGCGACCTGACCCGCCCCGGGCACGTCTTCCCGCTGCGCGCGGTCGAGGGCGGCGTGCTGGTCCGCCCTGGCCACACCGAGGCCGCCGTCGACCTGGCCCGGCTCGCCGGGCTGCCGCCGGCCGGCGCGATCGCCGAGGTGGTCAACGACGACGGCACCATGGCCCGGCTGCCCGAGCTGGTCGTCTTCGCCCGCGAGCACGGCCTCGCGATCATCTCCATCGAGGACCTGATCGCCTACCGCCGCCGTACCGAGCTGCACGTCGACCGGGCCGCCGTCACCGCCCTGCCCACCGTGCACGGCGAGTTCACCGCCGTCGGCTACCAGGGCACCCTCGACGGTGTCGAGCACATCGCCCTGGTCGCCGGCGGCCTGGACTCCGAGGGGCAGCTGCCGGACGGCGAGGACGTCCTGGTGCGGGTCCACTCCGAGTGCCTGACCGGTGACGTCCTCGGCTCGCTGCGCTGCGACTGCGGCCCGCAGCTGGAGGCCTCGCTGCGGCGGGTCGCCGAGGCCGGCCGCGGCGTGGTGCTGTACCTGCGCGGGCACGAGGGGCGGGGGATCGGTCTGGCCCACAAGCTGCGCGCGTACGAGCTGCAGGAGCAGGGGCGCGACACCGTCGACGCCAACCTGGACCTCGGCCTGCCCGCCGACGCCCGCGACTACAGCATCGCGGCGCAGATGCTGGTGGACCTCGGCGTCCGCTCGCTCACCCTGCTGACCAACAACCCGCGGAAGCAGACCGCGCTCACCGAGCACGGGCTCAAGGTCAAGGGGCGCGAGGCGGTCGAGATCGCGCCCGGCGAGCACAACCTGCGCTACCTGCGGACCAAGCGCGACCGGATGGGCCACGACCTGCCCGGCCTCGGCTCCTGACCCACCACCGACCACTGCGTCCACCGACCACTGCGTCCACCGACCACTGCGTCCACCGACCACTGCGTCCACCGACCATTCCGTACGAAGGACAGGTAACAACATGAGCGGCCACGGAGCCCCCGAGCTGACCATCGAAGGCGCGGCCGACCTCAAGGTCGCCGTCATCGCCGCCCAGTGGCACGACAAGGTGATGAACGGCCTGCTGGACGGCGCCCACCGCGCGCTCAAGGAGCTGGGTATCGCCGAGCCGACCGTGCTGCGCGTCCCCGGCACCTTCGAACTGCCGGTCGCCGCCAAGCGCCTCGCCGACGGCGGCTACGACGCCGTGGTGGCCCTCGGCGTGGTGATCCGCGGTGGTACCCCGCACTTCGACTACGTCTGCCAGGCCGCCACCGTCGGCCTTACCCAGGTCAGCGTCGACACCGGCGTCCCGGTCGGCTTCGGCGTACTGACCTGCGACAACGAGGAGCAGGCGATCGACCGGGCCGGACTGCCGGGCTCCGCCGAGGACAAGGGCCACGAGGCCGTCACCGCCGCCGTCGCCACCGCCGCGGTGCTGCGCGCCGCGCTCTGACGGCAGCCCGTACGGTCCCGGACCGCGGACGTCCACCGGACTGTCCACGGTCCGGGACCGTTTACCGTCCGTCCGCCCGCACGCCGTAAGGTGGGCCCATCATGGCTTCGAAGACATTCGAGGAGCTCTTCGCCGAGCTCCAGCAGAAGGCCGCCACCGGCGACCCCTCGTCCTCCCGTACCGCGCAGCTCGTCCAGCAGGGCGTCCATGCGATCGGCAAGAAGGTCGTCGAGGAGGCCGCCGAGGTTTGGATGGCCGCCGAGTTCCAGTCGGACGAGCAGACGGCGGAGGAGATCTCGCAGCTCCTCTACCACCTTCAGGTGATGATGATCGCCCGTGGGCTGACGCTCGACGACGTCTACAAGTACCTCTGACCCGAGTACCCGAGTACCCCGAACACCCTCGAGTACCCCGAACACCCTCGAGTACCCCGAGCATCCCGAACAGCTCCCGCTCCGTGGAGCACACCCCTCCCCCCAGGCAAGGAAGCGACCTCCCATGCTGCGCATCGCCGTCCCCAACAAGGGTTCTCTCTCGGGTCCCGCGGCGGAGATGCTCCATGAGGCCGGCTACCGGCAGCGGAAGGACCCGAAGGAGCTCGTTCTCGTCGACCCGAACAACGAGGTCGAGTTCTTCTTCCTGCGCCCGCGCGACATCGCCGTCTACGTCGGCTCCGGCCGCCTGGACGTCGGCATCACCGGGCGCGACCTGCTGCTGGACTCGCACTCCAACGCCGAGGAGGTGCTCGCCCTCGGCTTCGCCGGGTCGACCTTCCGCTTCGCGCGCCCCGAGGGCGTGGCGGTCGAGGACGTCAAGGGCCTGGAGGGCCTGCGGATCGCGACCTCCTACACCGGCCTGGTCGAGCAGCACCTGGCGGACCACGGGGTGAAGGCGACGGTCACCAAGCTGGACGGTGCGGTCGAGACCGCGGTGCAGCTCGGCGTCGCCGACGTGATCGCCGACGTGGTGGAGACCGGCACCAGCCTGCGCAACGCGGGCCTGGAGGTGTTCGGCGAGCCGATCCTGGTCTCGGACTCCGTGGTGATCCGCCCCAAGGGCGCGGGCGAGGACCCGCGGGTGGAGCAGTTCCTGCGCCGCCTCCAGGGTGTGCTGGTGGCCCGCCGCTACGTGCTGATGGACTACGACATCCGCGCCGAGAGCGTCAGCGCGGCCGTGGGGCTCACCCCCGGTCTGGAGTCGCCGACCGTCTCGCCGCTGCACACCGAGGGCTGGGTCGCGGTGCGCGCGATGGTGCTCCGCAAGGAGGCCCAGCGGATCATGGACGACCTGTGGGGCATCGGCGCCCGGGCCATCCTGGTCACCAACATCCACGCCTGCCGCCTCTGACCTGCTCGCACGCCCGCGAGTAAAGAACGGTTCAATGGGGCGGGGAAGCCGGTCGGCGTCCCCGCCCCATCGTGCTGCCGCCACCAGAACCACCCCGGAGACCCCACGTGTCCACGCCGCCCGTCGAGTTCCCCGTCACCTGGGCGCCGCGCCGCACCCGCGTCGTGCTGCTGCCGGTCTGCGTCGTGCTGGTGGTGCTGTTCGCCGTGCTGGCCGTGCTGCTCCCGGCGAACTGGCAGCTCAACGACCGGATCATGATGACGGCCAGCGGCGTCCTGTTCGCCGCCGTCGGCCTGATGCTGGCCCGCCCCCGGGTGAGCGCCGACGCGGACGGCGTGACGGTGGTCAACTTCGTGCGCAGCCGCCGGCTCGCCTGGGCCGAGATCGTCCGGGTCAACTTCCGCCAGGGCGATCCGTGGGCCACCCTCGACCTCGCCGACGGCACCTCGCTCGCCGTGGTCGGCATCCAGTCCGGCGTCGGCAAGGCGCAGGCGATCGCGGACGCCCGCGCGCTGCGCGACCTCGTCGAGCACCACGCCGAGGCCTGAGCCCGGCACGGGCAGGCCCCCGACCTGCGGTTCCGGGGGCCAGAGGGGCCCGAACACGCTTCCAGCGTCCGTCCGGCTATGGTCTACGCTGGTAAAAGCAGGGCAAAGTTCGCCCTGCCCTGAAGCGAGCGCCCAAGCGGGTGCGCTGAGCGACCCTCCACAGCGCCCGCCGAAGCGACCGACCGCACCGACCTGAGGAGTGACACTCCCCCTCGATGGACGATCCGTCCGGTAGTACCTGCGCCGCCTCACTTCCGCCCCGCGGAAGGCAGGCGGCACTGTGATCACCGCCTGGCTGCTGTTGTTCGCAGCCGTTCTCCTGATCCTCGCCAACGGCCTGTTCGTGGCCGCCGAGTTCGCCTTCGTGACGGTCGAGCGCGGGGCGGTGGAACGTTCCGCCAAGTCGGGCGACGCCCAGTCCGGCCGCGTCGCCAGGGCCCTGCGACACCTCTCCTTCGAGCTCTCCGGGGCCCAGCTCGGCATCACCGTCACCTCGCTGGTGGTCGGCATGCTCGCCGAGCCGGCCCTGTCGACGCTGCTCGCGCCCGTCATGTCCGGCCTCGGCGTGCCCGATTCGGCGGCCCGCGGTGTCGCCGTGGTCGTCGGCATGGTGCTGGCCACCGTCGTCCAGATGGTGATCGGCGAGCTGGTCCCGAAGAACTGGGCGATCTCCCGCCCGCTGCAGGTGGCCCGCGCGGTCGTCGCCCCGCACATGGCCTTCTCCTTCGTCTGCCGCCCGCTGATCAGCTTCCTCAACGGCGCCGCCGACCGTACGGTCCGGGCCTTCGGCATCGAGCCGCAGGAGGAGCTGGGCCACGCCCGGACCCCGGCCGAGCTGGTCTCGCTGGCCCGGCACTCGGCCAAGGCCGGCGCGATAGACGAGGAGTCGGCGACCCTGTTCGTCCGCACCCTGGGCCTGGGCGAGCTGACCGCCGAGTCCGTGATGACCCCGCGGGTCGACGTGGCCGCGCTCCAGCGCGATGCCACCGCCTCCGACGTCCTCAACCTGACCCGGGCCACCGGCCTGTCCCGCTTCCCGGTCTACACCGACAGCCTGGACGAGGTCACCGGCATCGTGACGCTCAAGGACGCCCTCGCCGTCCCGGCCGCCCGACGCGGCCTGGTACGGGTCGTCGAGCTGTCCTCGCCGCCGCTGCTGGTGCCCGAGACCCTGCCCGCCGAGGTGCTGCTCGAACGGCTGCGCCGGCTCCAGCCGATGGCCATCGTGGTCGACGAGTACGGCGGCACCGCCGGCGTCGTGACCGTCGAGGACATCGTCGAGGAGATCGTCGGCGAGGTGCAGGACGAGCACGACCCCGACGACCACCCCGAACTGTTCCCGCTGCCGCCGGTCAACGGCCTGCCGGTCTGGGAGGCCGACGGCCGCGCCCGGATCGACCAGTTGGAGGGCATCGGCCTGAACGCCCCGGACGGCCCGTACGAGACGCTGGCCGGCCTGGTCGCCGACCTGCTCGGCAAGCTCCCCGAGGTGGGCGAGCAGGCCGAGCTGCCCGGCTGGCGGCTCACCGTGACCGGTGTCGACCGCCACCGCACCAGCCGGGTCCGGGTGGCCCGGACCACCGCGCCCGCGTCGTTCGGCGAGGACGGGGAGGACGCCCGATGACCGCGCTCCAACTGGCCGTCGCGCTCCTGCTCCTACTCGGCAACGCCTTCTTCGTCGGCGCCGAGTTCGCCGTCGTGTCGGTGCGCCGCAGCCAGATCGAGCCGCTCGCGCAGGCCGGGCACAAGCGTGCCCGCACCGTGCTGCACGCGCTGTCCAACGTCTCCGCGATGCTGGCCGCCGCCCAGCTCGGCATCACCGTCTGCTCGCTGGGCCTCGGTGCGCTCGCCGAGCCGACCATCGCCTCCCTGCTGGAGGGGCCGTTCCACGCGATCGGCGTCCCGCCCGGCCTGATGCACCCGCTCTCGTACGGGATCTCGCTCGCCGTCGTGGTGTTCCTGCACATGGTGATGGGCGAGATGGTGCCGAAGAACATGGCGATGGCCGGTCCGGAGAAGGCCGCGCTCTGGCTGGGCCCGCCGCTGGACCGGCTGGCCCGCTGGCTCGCCCCGGTGATCAGGCTGCTGAACGCCTTCGCCAACGGCGTGCTGAAGCTGTTCCGGGTCGACTCCAAGGACGAGGTCGAGTCGGTCTTCACCACCGAGCAGCTGATGTACCTGCTGGCCGACTCCCGGGACGCCGGCCTGCTCGATGAGGAGCGCCAGGAGCGCCTGGAGGACGCGCTGGAGCTCGGCCGCCGCCCGGTCACCGAGGTGCTGCTCAAGCCCGAGCAGCTGGTCACCGTGGACACCAAGGCGACCGCCGCCGCGGTCGAGGAGCTCGCCCTGCGCACCGGCTTCTCGCGCTTCCCGGTCACCGACGGCGACCCGGCCGGGCACGGCTACCTCGGCTACCTGCACCTCAAGGACATCCTCGACGTGGAGGACCCCTCGGCGCCGATCCCGGCCCGCCTGTGGCGGCCGATCACGGTGCTGCGCGGCGGCCTCCCGCTGGACGACGCCCTCGGCGCGATGCGCCGCGCGGCCTGCCACCTGGCCGCCGTGCTGGACCAGGACGGGCGCACGCTCGGCGTGGTCATGCTGGAGGACGTCCTGGAGGAGCTGATCGGCGAGATGCACGACCCGGACCACCGCGCCACCGCCTGAGGGCCGGTCGTCGCGCCCCGGCGTTCCCGGTTTCGCTGACGGCGTGTCCGCTCCCGGCGATTCTGCCCAGAGCATGCAGCCGTTCCCTGCCGGCCGTCCTCGGAGGAGAGTGGCCGGCATGAGACTTCTCCTGCTGGGTGGAACCAAGTTCGTCGGGCGGGTCGTCGCCGAGGAGGCGCTGGCCCGGGGATGGGACGTGACGGCGCTCAACCGCGGCACGCAGCCCGCCCCCGAGGGCGTCCGGGTGCTGAAGGGCGACCGCACGGCCGAGGACGGGCTCGTGGCGCTCGGGACGGGGGAGTGGGACGCCGTGGTGGACACCTGGTCCTGGGCCCCGGCCGCGGTGCGCGACAGCGCCCGGGCCCTGAAGGGCCGGGTCGGCCACTACGCGTACGTCTCCAGCCGCTCGGTGTACGACTACCCGCTGGTGGCCGACGCCGCCGAATCGGCGCCGGTGGTGGCCTCCTCGCCGGACCTCACCGGCGAGGTGCCCTACGCCGAGGCCAAGCGCGGCGCCGAGCTGGCTCTGGAGGCGGAGTACGGCGGACAGGCGCTGCTGGCCCGCGCCGGACTGATCCTCGGCCCGCACGAGAACATCGGCCGGCTGCCCTGGTGGCTGAACCGGATAGCCAAGGGCGGGCCGGTGCTCGCCCCAGGGCCGCGCGAGCTGGCCCTGCAGTACATCGACGCCCGCGACCTCGCGGCCTGGACCCTGGACGCGACGGCTGCCCGCCTCGGCGGCCCGTACAACGTGGTCAGCCCGTCCGGGCACGCCACCATGGCGGAGCTGCTGGAGGCCTGCGTACGGGTCACCGGCTCGGACGCCGAACTGCGCTGGACCGACGCCGAGCGGATCCTGGCGGCGGGCGTCGAGCCGTGGACCGAGCTGCCGATCTGGCTGGCGCCGGGCGAGCTGTACGAGTTCCTGCACACCGGCTCGATCGAGCGCGCGGTCGGCGCCGGGCTGCGCTGCCGCCCGGTGGCGGAGACGGTCGAGGACACCTGGGCCTGGCTGCAGGGGATCGGCGGCACCGCCCCGCAGCGCGCCGACCGGGTCGCGGTCGGGCTCGACCCCGAGCGGGAGGCCGCGCTGCTCAAGGGCTGAGCGCGCGTTGCTCAAGGCCTGAGCCGGGCGGCCGGGGACCCAGGGCCGGTCCGGGGGCGGGGCTCAGCCCCGGCCGTCGATCAGCTCCCCGTACGCCTGGACGAGGTCCGGCAGCCGCAGCGTGGCCAGGTCCTCGCGGCCCGGCGGCTCGCGCAGCAGCGACAGCCGCAGGTCCCGGTAGGCGCAGGACTTCTCGTACAGGGTGCGGATGAACCGGCCGTTGCCCAGCTCGTCGATCCAGCCCTCGCGGACGACGTGGGTGCAGATGCTGGCCAGTTCCTCGGCGGCGTCCTCGTCCCAGCCGTCGCCGTCCCGGCCGGCCAGCGCGGCTCCGATCGCGGTCAGCTCGCCGGGGCGGTAGCTCGGGAAGTCGACCCTCGTGGTGAAGCGGGAGTTGAGGCCGGGGTTGGTGGCGAGCAGCCGGTTCATGCCCTCCGGGTAGCCGGCCAGGATCACCACCAGCCGGTCCCGGTTGTCCTCGGCGCGCTTGAGCAGCACCTGGAGTGCCTCGTCGCCGTACGCGTCGCCCTTGGTGTAGCCGGAGTTGGAGAGGCTGTACGCCTCGTCGATGAACAGCACGCCGTCCAGTGCGGAGTCGATCAGCTCGTTCGCCTTGACCGCGGTCTGTCCGAGGAACTCGCCCACCAGATCGGCACGTTGGGCCTCCACCAGGTGGTCGCCGGAGAGCAGGCCGAGGGCGTGGAAGACCCGGCCGAGGATGCGGGCCACGGTGGTCTTGCCGGTGCCGGAGGGGCCGGAGAAGACGAAGTGGCGCTTGGGCGGCTGGACCGGCAGGCCCTGTTCGGCCCGCAGTCGCGACATCCTCAACTGGGCCGACAGTGCGCGCACTTGGCGCTTGACCGGCTCCATGCCGACCATCAGCGAGAGCTCGGCCAGAGCGGCGTCCAACTCGCGCTCGTCACCGTTCGGCCGGGGCGCGGGCGCGGCGGCCGAACGGGGCTGGGCCTGGCCGCGCACGGGCAGCGGCGGCGGCGCGGCGGGGCCGAGCGGGCCGACGGGGGCGCCCGAACCGGAGCGCTCCCCGGTGGCCAGTGGGGCGCCGTCCGGCAGAGCCCCGCCGGGCAGGGCGCCGTCCGGCAGAGCCCCGTCGGTCAGGACGCCGTCGATCAACGCCCCGTCGGGCAGGACCTCCGCCGCCGGGCCCCCGCCGACCAGGCCGGCGTCCGTCGAGGGCCCGCCGCTCAGCACGCCGTCGCCGGAGACGGTCGCGCCGTCCAGCCGGGCCCCGTCCCCGAAGTCCTCGTCGTAGCCCGGACCGGCGACGTACCCGATGTCGTCCAGGAAGCCCGCCTCGACGCCCGGCCCGCCCGGTGCGTCGTTCTCGACCCCGCCCGCGTCCGAACGCCCGCCCGCCGACAGCCCGCCTGGCGCCGGCCCGTCCGCCGGTTGTCCGTCCGCCAGCAGTCCGTCCGTGAGCGCGTCCTCGGCCGAGATGGCGGCCAGCCGCGTCGCGGTGTCCATGAACGCCGGGTCCGCCCGGTGCACCGCCCGGTAGAGCGGCAGGGCCGCCGCGCTGCGCCCGGCGCCCTCGTACGCCCGCGCCAGCCAGTACCGCAGTTCCTTGCGCTGCGGTTGCTCGGAGCGGCAGCGGGCCAGTGAGGCGGCCAGCGGCACCTGGGCCTGCGCGCACATGTCGAGGCGCACCCGTGCCATGCCGGCGAACAGCCCGGCCTCGATGCCGAGCAGCGGGTCGTCCAGCAGCCGGTCGGTGTCCCGGATCAGCTGCTCCCAGTCCTTGAGCAGATAGGAGCGGCAGGCGTACAGGAACCGGGCGGCCGGGTCCTCGCTGGGTGCCGGGCACTGCTCCAACGCCCGGTCCAGCTCGGCCAGATGGCGGCCGTCCAGCCAGTGCGAGGCGTGTGCCAGGGCGAGGTCGCGGGCGTCCTCGAGGACGGGCTGCACCCACCAGCCCAGCCAGTACCAGGAGCTGAGCGGCCGTCGGTGCAGCCGCCGTTGCTCGCCGAACCGCTTCTGGTTGCGGTACATCGCCAGCAGCGCCGCCGAGGTGTCGCTGCGCAGCGCGTGCAGGCCGAGCCAGGCGTCGGCCATGCCAGGGTCCAGTCGGACGGCGGCCCGGAACTCCTCCTCGGCCCGGGCGTAGGCGCCGGCCGTGTAGGCGTCCATGGCGCGCATCCAGGCCCGGTCGGCGAGTCGGTCCGGGCTGCCCGCCGTGTTGTCGGAACTGTCCACCGTCGTCACTCACGCCCCCCGCGGTGTGGCCCGGGGCTCGGCCGGCGAGTCGTCTGTGTCCAGCCTGGCCGGTGGTCGTCGAGCCCCCTGCGGCGCATGTGCGCCTGCCAGGAATCGTACCGGCGCGGGGCTGATCCGGAAGGGTGCCGCACAGGGTCAAATGCGATCGCGCGAGCGGCTGTTGAGCAGCCGGGCACCGGAACGAGCGGCGGGGGAGCGAGATTCGGAAGGGGACCGAACGGCGCCCCCGGCTCACGGGGGAACAAGCCGGGGACGCCGGGTCCGATGCGGCCGGAAGCTTTCGTTCCGGCGGCTGAGGAGAACCTAAGTCCTGGTGATGTCGCAGGTCAAGGCACTGTTGAAGGTTCACCGACGGTGCCCGGCACGATCCGGCCGGTCACACCGTCGACGTGCGTCGCGGCGTACGGACGACTCGGGTCGGCGGCGAAATGCGCCGATTCGGCCCGGGCCCAGCCCGCCCAGAACTCGGCCAGATCCGGACCGTCCCGCTCCTCGCCGCGCCGACGGGCCGCGTCGGCGTCCAGCTCCATCCAGACCACCCGGGCCAGCCACGGCCGCACCGCCCGCCGCCCGGCGCCGACCCCCTCCACCAGCACCACCGGGGCGACCGGCACCTCGGCCGTGCCCGCGAAGCGGCGCAGCGACCAGTCGTACACCCGGTACGCGGCGTCCCGCCCGGCCGACAGCGGCTCCAGCACCTGCTCGCGCAGCCGCCCGGTCCACTCGAAGAGCTCCTCGTGCGTGGCCAGGTCGTCCAGGTGGACCACCGGCGCCCCGCCGAGCGCCGCCGCCAGCCGGCCGGCGAAGGTCGTCTTGCCGGAGCCGGCGTGCCCGTCCACCGCGACCAGCCGCACCGGACCGCAGGACGGCGGCAGCGCGCGCAGCTCGGCCGCGAGGGCGCTCAGCCCGTCGCCGGGAGTGTGCCGTGCGGCGGAGGAGGGCCGAGCGGGGGAGGAGGTACCGGAAGCAGCCACATCGTCAACCCTACGGTGCCGTATCCCACCACTGCGGACAGTTCATCTGTGCAGGTCGTGACGGCAGCGCGGGTTTCGGGCATACTCGCTTCGCCACGACTGTGAACGGCCGTTCACCGCAACCCGGTGCCGGTCGGTCGGTCGTGCCCCATCTGCGCCGCACCCGCCAACACCTCGGCCCGGCGCCCAATCGAGGAGGCGACCGCCGCCATGACCCCCTCCCCTGTGAAAGCCGTGGAGCGCCAGCTGCCCAGCGAGGAGGCCCGCGAGCTGCTGAGCCTCACCCGGGACCTGGTGCAGCGCGAGCTGCAGCCGCGTGCCGCGGAGGACGAGTCCGCCGGCCGCTTCCCGCGGGAGGTCTTCCGCACCCTCGGCGAGGCCGGCCTGCTCTCCCTCCCGTACGACGAGAAGTACGGCGGCGGCGAGCAGCCCTACGAGGTGTACCTGCAGGTGCTGGAGGAGCTGGCGGCCGGCTGGCTGGCCATCGGCCTCGGTGTCAGCGTGCACACCCTGTCCTGCCACGCGCTGGCCACCTTCGGCACCGACGAGCAGCGCGACACGTGGCTGCCCGGCATGCTCTCCGGTGAGCAGCTCGGCGCCTACTGCCTCTCCGAGCCGCAGTCCGGCTCGGACGCGGCCGCGCTGCGCACCCGCGCCGACCTCGACGGCGAGGCGTACGTGGTGAACGGCACCAAGGCGTGGATCACCCACGGCGGGCAGGCGGACTTCTACAGCGCCATGGTGCGCACCGGCGGCGCGGGCGCCAAGGGCATCAGCTGCCTGCTGGTCCCCGGCACCCAGCAGGGCCTGTCGGCGGCCCCGCCGGAGCACAAGATGGGCATGCGCTCCTCGCCGACCGCCCAGCTGCACTTCGACGGCGCCCGGGTTCCCCGCGAGCGGCTGGTCGGCGAGGAGGGCCAGGGCTTCCAGATCGCGCTCGCCGCGCTGGACTCCGGCCGCCTCGGCATCGCCGCCTGCGCGATCGGCGTCGCCCAGGCCGCGCTCGACCTCGCGGTCGACTACGCGCGCACCCGGCGCCAGTTCGGCCGCCCGATCGCCGAGTTCCAGGGCCTGTCCTTCATGCTCGCCGACATGGCCACCCAGATCGAGGCCGGCCGCTCGCTCTACCTGTCCGCCGCGCGCCTGAAGGACGCGGGCCGGTCGTTCTCCAAGGAGGCGGCGATGGCCAAGCTGTTCTGCACCGACGCGGCGATGCGGGTGGCCACCGACGCCGTCCAGGTGCTCGGCGGCTACGGCTACACCCAGGACTTCCCGGCCGAGCGCTTCATGCGCGAGGCCAAGGTGCTGCAGATCGTCGAGGGCACCAACCAGATCCAGCGCCTGGTGATCGGCCGCCACCTCACGAAGGGCTGACGCCCGCCGAAGGCCTGGTGGCCGCCGAAGGCCCGGTGATCGCCGAAAACCGCCGCCGAAGGCCCGAGCCTTCCCCCCAACGGCCTCCGGCCGTCACTCCAGGGTGCGGAGTGACGGCCGGAGGCGTTCCTGACGGATCGTCAACTCGCGTGCTCGGGGCGGATGGTCAGCGTCGGACGAGCCGGCGGCGCTGCTCCGGGATGGAGCAGAGTGCGGCGACGGTCGGGGTCGAGGGGATGGGGGGCACCGCCGGGTCGACCGCCGCGATCCGCACCGGACGGTGCGCCACCGCGTGCGAGAACGGCTGGGTGCGCCAGTCCAGTTCGTTCGGGAGCTTGAACAGCGCGTCGAACCCGGCCGGTTCGGTGTCCTCGGGAGCCTCCACCTCGGCCAGGTCGTCGGTGGGCGCGCCCGAACCGGGGCAGATCGCGGGGGCGAAGGGGTTCCAGGCGGTCGGCAGCAGGGCGTGCTGCGGCAGCCGCTCCTCGTCCGACACCAGGCCGATCGGGCGGCGGCACTCGGGGCAGTTGACCCGGAAGATCTCCCAGGTCTCGGCCTCGCCGGGGTCGGTGCCCGGCGCGTGGTCGACCGCGAGGTCGTCGCGGCCGGTCATATCGTCGGTCTCGTCGGCGCCCAGCACGCGCTGGTCAGTAGCAGGCATGAGGATCCCCCTAGGATCGGGCCCGGCGTGGTCATCCAGGGCCACAACCAGCACTTCCCTGTGATCCGGACTCATAATCCTGCGGTGGTGTGCACCGTGATGCACCGGGTGTGTCCTTGGCCACACCGGCTGCCACATGCGCCCGGCACGTGCCCGCGTGGCACCTGCAATCCCTCTCCGTGCCACCTCGTGCGCCCCCCGTGCTCCCGACCGGGTAGGTTTGCGGACTGTGGAGGATCTCGACCAACGCATCGTCCAGCTGCTCCTCGAGGACGGCCGGATGAGCTACACGGACCTGGGCAAGGCCACCGGCCTGTCCACCTCGGCGGTGCACCAGCGCGTGCGCCGCCTCGAACAGCGCGGGGTGATCCGCGGCTACACCGCGATCATCGACCCCGACGCCGTCGACCTGGCGCTGACCGCGTTCATCTCGGTCAAGCCGTTCGACCCCAGCGCGCCGGACGACACCCCCGAACGCCTGGCCGGCCTGCCCGAGATCGAGGCCTGCCACAGCGTCGCCGGCGACGAGAACTACATCCTCAAGGTCCGTGTCGGCGCCCCCGGCGACCTCGAGGACCTGCTCGCCCGCATCCGCAGCGCCGCCGGCGTGTCCACCCGCACCACCGTCGTGCTCTCCACCCCGTACGAGGCGCGACCCCCGAAGCTCTGAGCCCGAACAGCCGAGGTGCAGACTTAGCGGCATGACCGAACGCACCCCACGGACCGTCCTGCTGCGCGGCGGCGCCGTCTACAGCCCCGCCGACCCCTTCGCCACCGCGATGCTCGTGGAGGGCGAGCACATCGCCTGGGTCGGCAGCGACGGCGCCGCCGAGGCGTACGCCGCGACCGTCGACGAGATCGTGGAGCTGGACGGCGCCCTGGTCACCCCCGCCTTCGTGGACGCCCACGTGCACGCCACCGCCACCGGTCTGGCGCTCACCGGCCTCGACCTCACCGGCAGCCCCTCGCTGGCCGCCGCCCTGGAAGCCGTCACCGCCTTCGTCGACGCCCGGTCCGAGTCCGGCGGGGTGCTGATCGGCCACGGCTGGGACGAGACCGGCTGGCCCGAGGGCCGCCCGCCCACGCTCGCCGAACTCGACGCGGCCGCCCGGGGCGCCGCGCTCTACCTCTCCCGCACCGACGTGCACTCCGCGCTCGCCACCACCGCGCTGCGCACCCTCACCGAGGGCCTGGCCGGGCGGCCCGGGCACGACCCCGAGGGCCCGCTCACCAAGGACGCCCACCACGCCGTCCGGCAGACCGCGCTCGCCCGCCTCACCCCCGAGCAGCGCCGCCGCGCCCAGCGCGCCACCCTGGCCCGCGCCGCCGAACTCGGCATCGGCGCCCTGCACGAGTGCGCCGGCCCGGAGATCTCCTCGGAGCAGGACCTGGCCGCCCTGCTGGCCCTGGCCGCCGACGGCGAGGGGCCCGAAGTCTTCGGCTACTGGGGCGAGTCGGGCGGGGTCGAGACGGCCCGCCGGCTCGGCGCGGTGGGCGCCGGCGGCGACCTCTTCGTGGACGGCGCGATCGGCTCGCGCACCGCCTGCCTGCACACCCCGTACGCGGACGCCGAGCACACCGGCACCGCCTATCTGACCGCCGGGCAGGTCGCGGACCACGTCACCGCCTGCACCGAGGCCGGGCTGCAGGCCGGCTTCCACGCCATCGGCGACGCGGCCGTGGCCGCCGTCATCGAGGGTGTCCGGGCGGCCGGCGAACGGGTCGGCGCCGGCCGGGTCAAGGCCCTGCGCCACCGCGTCGAGCACGCCGAGGCGCTGGATGACAAGTCCATCGCCGCCTTCGCCGAACTCGGCCTCACCGCCTCCGTCCAGCCCGCCTTCGACGCCGCCTGGGGCGGCCCGGAGGGTATGTACGTCCAGCGCCTGGGCGCCGAGCGGGCCGCCACCCTCAACCCCTTCGCGGCCCTGCTGCGGGCCGGCGTCCCGCTGGCCTTCGGCTCGGACGCCCCGGTCACCCCGCTCGACCCCTGGGGCACCGTCCGCGCGGCGGCCTTCCACCGGACCCTGGACCACCGGATCTCGGTGCGCGCCGCCTTCACCGCCCACACCCGCGGCGGCTGGCGCGCGATCGGCCGCGACCAGGACGGGGTGCTGGTGCCCGGCGCGGTCGCCAGCTACGCGGTCTGGGCCGCCGGCGACCTGGTCGTCCAGGCCCCCGACTCCCGGGTGGCCGGCTGGTCCACCGACCCGCGCTCCGGCACCCCCGGCCTGCCCGACCTCACCCCGGGCCACCCGCTGCCGACCTGCCTGCGCACGGTGGTCCGCGGCCGCACGGTCCACCAGCGCTGACGGGCCCACCCGTGCTGACAGTCCACCGGCGTCGGCGGTCCACCGGCGCTGACGGGCCACCAGCGATAACGAGGTGAAGCGGCGGCGCACCGCCCCGTAGGTTGATCACCATGACGACCCACCCGCTGGTACCCGCGGACTTCGCCGTCCCACGCGAGCTGCTCGCCCCGGAGTTCCGCCTGGAACCCCTGGGCGAGCAGCACAACGCCTCCGACCACGCCGCCTGGACCGGCAGCATCGACCACATCCGGGCCACCCCCGGCTTCGTCGGCCGGGACTGGCCGCCCACCGACGGGATGCCGCCGGAGCGCAACCTCGCCGACCTGCGCCGCCACGCCGCCGACTTCGCCGCGCGCACCGGCTTCACCTACACCGTCCTGGAGCCGGACCGGGACGAGGTGATCGGCTGCGTCTACATCTACCCGGACCGCGAGGACCCGGCCGCGGTCACCGTCAGCTCCTGGGTCCGCGCCGACCGGGCCCACCTGGACGCCCCCCTGTACCGAGCCGTCTCCGCCTGGCTCGCCGGGCACTGGCCGTTGGGCCCGGTCCGCTACTCCGAGCGCTGACCACGCGAGGGGCCGCGGGTACGGCCGGGCCCTACCACCCTCACCGCACGTCCCACCGTCGTTCCGGGGTACCTTCTTCGCACAGCGTCCGAACAGCAAGCCCCAGGAAGATGGTGCGCCGGTGGCCATTCCCGTCACCCAGGAGCGGTCCGGGACCGCACCCGAGTCCCAGGAGCCGGCGCCCCGACCGGGCCGCGGCGCCCGTGCCGTCGCCAAGGTGCGGGCCGGGCTGCCCCGGACGGGCCTGGCGGCGCTGGCCGGCCTGCTGCTCGCCCTCGCCTTCCCGCCGTACGACCTCTGGCCGCTGTCCCTGCTCGGCGTCGCCGCGCTCTCGCTGCTCACCCGGGGCCGCACCTTCCGCGAGGGCCTGTGGACGGGCTTCGCCTTCGGCCTGCCGTTCTTCCTGATGCTGCTCAGCTGGCTGCGGGTGGTCGGCTGGGACGCCACGGTCGGGCTGTCCGTCGTCGAGGCGCTGTTCCTGGCCCTGCTCGGCGGCGCACTGGCCGTCACCTCCCGGCTGCCCGGCTGGCCGCTGTGGGCGGCCTGCCTCTGGATCACCCAGGAATGGGCCCGTGACCGGCTGCCGCTCGGCGGCTTCCCCTGGGGCCGGCTCGCCTTCGCCAACACCGCCACCCCGTACACCCCGCTGGCCGCGCTCGGCGGCGCGCCGCTGGTGACCTTCGCGGTCGCCCTCTCCGGCGCCCTGCTCGCCTGGGCCGTCCTGCGCCTGCGCGGGCCGGCCAAGGCCCCGAAGGCGGCCGCGCTGGCGGCGCTCGGCGCGGTCGCCGCGCTGCTCTGCGGCTACCTCGTCCCGGTGCCCACCGCCGCGGCCGACACCGTGAAGGTCGCCATCGTCCAGGGCAACGTGCCCAACCCGGGCATGGACTTCCTCGGCCGCCCGATGATGGTCCTCAACAACCACGCCTCGGCCACCGAGCGCCTCGCCGCCGACATCGCGGCCGGCAAGGTCGAGCGCCCCGACGTCGTGATCTGGCCGGAGAACTCCTCCGACCTCGACCCGTTCAGCGACCCACTGGCCCGGGAGCGCATCGACGAGGCCGTCAAGGCGGTCGGCGTGCCCACCCTGGTCGGCACCCTGGTGGACGGCCCGGACGCGCAGCACGTCCAGAACGAGGGCATCGTCTGGGACCCGCAGACCGGCCCCGGCGCCTCCTACACCAAGCAGCACCCCGTCCCGTTCGGCGAGTACGTCCCCTTCCGCGCCCAGCTGATGAAGGTGATCACCCGCCTCCAGCGGGTCGCCCGGGACTTCTACCCCGGCGACCACAACGGCGTGATGCAGCTCGGCCCGGCCCGGATCGGCGACGTCATCTGCTTCGAGGTGGCCTACGACGAGATCGTCCGCGACACCGTGGACAGCGGCGCCCGCGTCCTGGTCGTCCAGACCAACAACGCGACCTACGCCAGGACCGGGCAGCCCGAGCAGCAGCTCGCGATGAGCCGGCTGCGGGCCGTCGAACACGGCCGGGCGGTGCTGATCGCCGCCACCAGCGGCATCAGCGCGGTGATCTCCCCGGACGGCACCGTCCAGCAGCGCACCGAGGAGCTGACCCCCGCCGAGCTGTCGGCGACCGTCCCGCTGCGCGACGGCACCACGGTGGCCGACCGGGTCGGCGTCGCCCCGGAGTGGACGCTGGCGATCGGCGGCCTGCTGGCCTGCGCCGCCGGAGTGCTGGTCGGACGCCGCAGGAAGGCCGCCGCCGGAACACCGGCCGAGCAGGATTCGTTGGACCAGGTGGTGCCGTAGCCGGCCCGGACCTCCCGTGCGGCGCGCAGAGCACCGCCTGGAGTGGATTCGTACCGTGACCCAGCAAGCTGCCCCCACCCGTCCGGCCCCGCGCGGAAGGCTCCGCCGGGTGCTGCCGTTGCTGATCACCGCCTGGCTGGTGCTGGAGATCTGGCTGCTGGTCCAGGTCGGCTCGTGGCTGGGCGGGCTCACCGTCCTGCTGCTGCTCATCGCGGGCGCCCTGATCGGCGGCTCGGTGATCAAGAGGGCCGGGCTGAAGGCGCTGTCGGCGGCGATCGAGCAGAGCAAGGACCCGCAGTCCGAGCAGCCGCAGACCGGCACCAGCATGACGGTGCTGGCGGGCGTCCTGCTGATCGTCCCCGGCTTCCTGTCGGACCTGGTGGCCCTGACCCTGCTGTTCCCGCCCACCCGGGCGCTGTGGCGGGCGGCCGGGCGCCGGCTCACCGACAAGGCGCTGCACAGCACCGGCGTCGTCGGCGCCGGCCCGCTCGCGGACGCCGTGCGGCTGCAGGAGCAGCTGCGCATCCACCGCCCGGACGGCAAGGTGATCCAGGGCGAGGTCGTCGAGCCGGAGGCCGGCCCCCGCGGCCCGCAGGGCCCGGACACCACCTACCGTCCGCCGATCACCGGCTGACGCGGGCCGTCGGCCCCTCGGACGGGGCCGGCTCGGGGCCACCCGGCCGCGGGCCAGTTGGCCCTGAGCCTCAGCCGAGCCACCCGAGCCGTCAGCCACCCGAGCGTGGACAACGCGAAAGGGACCCTGGAAACCAGGGTCCCTTTTCGCGTCCTCCCGCGCGGGGCGGGAGCGATGTCAGGCGCTCTTGCGGGTGTCCCGCGGGTGTACCGCGAGGTTCATCCCTCCGGAGCGGAGCACGGCCAGCCGCTCGGCCAGCACCTCCTCCAGCTCCTCGCGCGTCCGGCGCTCCATCAGCATGTCCCAATGGGTGCGCGTCGGCTTGGTCTTCTTCTCCTCCGGCTCGTCACCGTCGAGAAGTGCTGCTTCCTGGCCACAGAAGCGACATTCCCAGGTCGAGGGGATCTCCGCCTCGACCGAGAAAGGAACCTCGAATCGGTGTCCGTTCTGACATGCGTACTCGACGGTCTGGCGGGGAGCCAGATCGATACCACGGTCGGTCTCGTAGCTAGTGGCCCCGAGTCGCGTGCCGCGGAGAGCTCGCTCGCTCATGAATCGTGCCTCCCGGGCTTATGGCCCACAGGACTAGTGGTCGCTGTTCTTCGTCGTTCGGTCAACGCTCGGCTTCCGACGAAGATTCCCGTCCCGGGACATGCGTCGTCTGTTGTGCCGCCCCTGTTTGTACCCACCTGCGCCCGATTTGTCACATCTGGCCGGTGATATCACCCCAGGTGTCACCTATTTCACATCTGGTGATCGTGCGGACTTTCTGTGACGAGCCTACCGGGACGGGTTTCGACAGCCTCCGCCGCCCCCGGCCCCGACCCGATCCGGAGCCGTGGCGGGTCAGGAGATCGGGCGCGAGCGGATCATCGGTTCGCCCTTGGCCAGGTCGACCGGACGGGACTGCGGGGCCGGATCGGCGGGGGCGACCAGCGGCGGGCGCTCCGGGCGGGGCGGCACGCCGGCGGCCGCCTCGGTGCGGGTGTCGCGGTGCGGCAGCAGGGCGATGACCGCGTCCCGCAGCTGGGCCGGGGCCTCGTCGTCCAGCGGGTCGACGGTGGCGGGCACCTGCAGCC
This sequence comes from Kitasatospora sp. NPDC034023, assembly GCF_055575795.1. Lineage (NCBI taxonomy): Bacteria > Bacillati > Actinomycetota > Actinomycetes > Kitasatosporales > Streptomycetaceae > Kitasatospora > Kitasatospora sp. NPDC034023. The sequence continues at coordinate 53,005 of NZ_JBVIRY010000039.1, read as the reverse complement.
GGACCGGGGTGCCGTTGCCGATCCGAGCGTAGCCGCGGCCGACCGGGGCCTGTGCGGCGGGCACGATGTCCAGCGGTGCGCCGAGCGCGGCGCGGCTGTCGTCCGGGCCGGCCGGGCCGAGCACCACGCGGGCCCGGGTGGTGGCGCGGACGGTCGGGGTGATCCGGTCCCGGGCCTCCATGTCGTCGGCGATCACCACGGTGACCCGGGCGGCCCGGCCGTGCCGCAGCGGGAGCTCCAGCAGGTCCTGGGGGTCGGGGCGGCCCTCGGCCTGGGCGAGCTCGCTCAGCTCGGTCGGGTGGTCCAGCAGCAGCCAGAGCGGCCGGGTGGCGTCCTCGGGCGGGGCGGAGCCGGCGTGCCGGGCGGCGTTGAGCGCGGTGAGCCGGCGGTCGGTCTCCTGGGCGGCCCACTCCAGGGCGGCCAGCGCGCCGTGCAGGCTGGTCTCCACGGTGTGCACGCCGGGCCGGTTCACCAGGCAGGCGTGCTCCCCGGTGCCCGCGCCGTCGACCACCACCAGGTCGGCGTACGGGAGGGCCTGCAGCGCGATCGAGCGGAGCAGGCTGGACGTGCCGTAGCCGGTGACGCCGAGCGCCAGCAGGTGCGGCTCGGAGGAGCGCGGGCCGGTGCGCCAGACCACCGGCGGCTGCGGGACGGTCGTGCCGCCCTGGGTGACCGGGATGGTCCGGGCGGAGCCGTCCTCGTCGGTGAAGCCCAGCACGATCTCGCCGGGGGCGGCCACGAAGCGCTGGGCGACGACGTCGGTGGGCAGCGGGGCGAGTGCGGCGATCCGCAGCCGGTTGGACTCCTCGTCCCAGTCGAAGCGGTACTCGCGGGCCCGGCCCGCCTTGCCCTGGACGACCTGCTCGATCCGGGCCCGGGCGGCCGGCTCGGTGTCGGTGAAGTAGGCCGGGTAGTCGAGCTCCAGCCGGGAGAGCCGGCCCTCGCCGTCGAACTCCCAGGAGCCGAAGGCGTTCTTGTAGCTGCCCTCGAAGTGGTACAGCGGGTTGGCGTCCTCGGGGCCGCACAGGTACGGGGTGAGCGCGGCGTAGAGGGCGCCGAGCTTGACGTCGGCGACGTCCGGCGCGGGCGGGGCGGACGGCCCCTTGGGGCCCCGGCCGGCCCAGGCGGCGCTGGCCATCAGGGCGATCAGGGCGAACAGCAGGCCGTGCGGCAGCAGGTAGATGCCGACCAGCATCGCGGCGGTCAGGAAGACCGTCGGACCGCGGCGCTCCTTGGGGGTGGCCTGCCAGCGGCCCTTGGCCCAGGCGACGTGGTGGCGCATGCCGCGCCCGATGACGGAGAGCGGGGCGAACATGTCGGAGGCGTGGTCCCCGGCGGTCCGGGCGATCTCGCGGCCCTTGCTGAGGTGGCGGTGGAGCGGCATTCCTTGACTCCCCGGGCGAGTGGGACGGTTGGGACGGGTGGGGTGCGACGGGCGGGGTGCGGAAGTGGGGTACGACGGGGCCCGGGGGCGGTGGGATCCGCGCCCGGGCCGGTACGGGGGAGTGGCAGCGGCTAGAACCTGATGCCGCTGAGCAGGCTCGCGAGGCTGGCGCCGCCCGCGGTGATGCTGGGGGCGATCGACGAGCCGGCGATGTAGAAGCCGAGCAGGGCGCAGACGATGGCGTGGGAGACCTTCAGTCCGTCCCGGCGGAAGAAGAGAAAGGCGATGGTGCCAAACAGGACGATGCCGGAAATCGAGAGGATCACGATCCGCTCCTCGGGAGGGGGGACAAGCGGGGGGTGTTACGGAAAGTGCGTTAATCGTGACAAAAAGTAATAGATGATGGAACGGGGCAAATGGGTGGTTCTGCCGTTCAATACCGTTCCGGACGCCGGACGGCGGTATGCGAACCGGCGGGGGTGGGGACCGGTCGCCGTGGGATTCGGTGCGTCAAGGCATTCCCGGGGGGTGGGCGGGAAGCTTCCGGGGGGTCCGGGAAGTTCGCTCGAATGGCTGCGCGACCCGCGTGGCCGCGTGTCGTCGCGGGCCCCGACCGTCATCCGGATCACGGACACCGGCTGGCCCGCTCCGGCAGCGGCCGCTACCGTGCCCTGGGCGCAGCCCCGAGACCGCCCGACGACCCGACCGGAAAGGCCGCCCGCCATGACCGACGCCGCCAGCCAGCAGCCCGCCGACGCCCCCGACGCCCCCGACGCCCCCGACGCCGAGGTGATCGCGCTGGCCGGGAAGATCTTCGACGCCGCCCGGGCCGGGGCGACCGACACCCTGGCCGCCTACCTGGACGCCGGCGCCCCGGCCGACCTCACCAACGACCGCGGCGACACCCTCGTCATGCTCGCCGCGTACCACGGCCACGCCGCCACCGTCGAGACGCTGCTCCGGCACGGCGCCGACCCGAACCTCGCCAACGACCGCGGCCAGACCCCGCTGGCCGGCGCCGTCTTCAAGGGCGCCGAGGACGTGCTCGCCGCCCTGCTGGCCGGCGGCGCCGACCCGCAGGCCGGCACCCCGAGCGCCCTCGACACCGCCCGGATGTTCGGCAAGGAGGACCTGGTCGCCCGGTTCGAGGCTCGCTGAGCGGAGATCGTAGGCTTTTCAACCATGGACACCACCGCCACCCAGGACACCGGCACCGTCGACTTCCGCATCACCGGCTTCGCCCACGCCGACGCCCAGGCACTGTCGGCGGAGGTGCAGCAGGAGTACGTCCGCCGCTACGGCGACCCCGACTTCACCGAGATGCACGCCGAGGACTTCGACGCGCCGGCCGGGCTGTTCCTGATCGCCTACCTGGACGGCCGCCCGGTCGCCTGCGGCGGCTGGCGGGCCAAGGAGGCCGGCGGCCCGGACGCGCTGCGCGAGGGCGACGCCGAGCTGAAGCGGATGTTCGTCGTCCCGGACGCCCGCGGCCGCGGCCTGGCCAGGGCGCTGCTGCGCCGCCTGGAGCAGACCGCGGTCGAGGCCGGCCGTACCCGGTTCATCCTGGAGACCGGCACCCAGCAGCCCGAGGCCATCGCGCTCTACAAGTCCGAGGGCTACACGGCGGTCCGCAAGTTCGGCTACTACAAGGACCACCCGCTGGCCGTCTGCCTCGGCAAGGAGCTCGCCGCGGCGGTCTGAGCGGCCGCCCGGCCGGGTAGGCTCCGGTCGCCCTGACGACCGGCCCTGGGGGATGGGATGAGCCACCGAGCACCCGGAGTCGACCGGTTCCCCGCCCTGGCCGCGCCCGGCGGGGAGCTGGACCGGCTGGTCCGCGAGGGCGTGCGCACCGTCGGGGCGGGCGCCGTCTGGGCCGTCGGCGACGCCGGGGGCACGCTCGGCGGCGGCAGCCACGGCGTGCTCGGGCAGGGCCCGTACGCGCGGCTCGCGCCCGGGCCGGACACGCTGTACGACCTCGCCAGCCTCACCAAGATCGTCGCACTCTGGCCCTGCGCCGGGACGCTCCGGCAGTCCGGCCGGCTGCCGCTGGACGAGCCGCTCGGCCGCTGGTGGCCGCCGGCCGCCGGACGGCCCGCCGGCGCGGTGACCGCCCGGCACCTCCTCGCCCACACGGCCGGGCTGCTCCCGTACACCCGCTTCGAGCAGCTCTACGGGCGCGACCCCGCGGCGATCCGGGCCGGGGTGACCGCCGCACCGGCGCACCGGACGCCCGGCACCGCCGTCGAGTACACCGACCGCGCCGCCGTCCTGCTCACCTACCTGGTCGAGGACCTCGGCGGCGCCCCGCTGGACCGACTCGCCGCGCGCTGGGCCTGGCACCCGCTCGGCATGGCCGACACCCGATTCGGGCCGCTCGGCCCCGCGCTCGCCGACCGCACGGCCCCCACCGAGTACGACGAGCGGGCCGGCGCACCCCTGCGCGGCGTCGTCCACGACCCCTCGGCCCGGCTGCTCGGCGGCGTCTCCGGCAACGCCGGCGCCTTCTCCACCGCCCGCGACCTCGCCCGCTTCCTCACCGCCGTGCTCGCCCCGCCGCCCGGACTCGCCTGGGGCGGGGCGTGGATCGAGGAGTCGCTGCGCGAGCAGACCGGCGGACTGCGGCCCGCCCGCGGCCTGTCCTGGCTGTACGCCCCCGGCACCGAGCCGGCCGAGGGCACCTTCGTCCACTACGGCTTCACCGGCACCGGTTTCTGGGTCTCCCGGCGGCTCGGCCGCTGGGCGCTGCTGCTCACCAACAAGGTGCACTACGACCGGGTCACCCAGCCGCTGACCGACCTGCGCAACGCCTACCGCCGGCTGGTGTTCGGATGAGGACGGCCCGCGCGGGGTGACGGGCGGTCAGAGGAGCGTGCTCCAGTAGGACCAGAACCGGTTCAGCACCAGCAGCGCGATCACCGCCGCCCACAGCACCGGCAGCGCCCAGTGGTAGCGGGCCGCCTCCCGCACGACCACCCGAAGGCGGGGGCCCACCGGGATCACCCCGCTGCGCAGGTTGTGCAGCGTCGTGTACCAGAACAGCGCCGCCACCGTCGCCCACACCACCATGCAGTACGGGCACAGCGCGCCGATCTCGTACAGCGCCTGGTCCACCAGCCAGTGCACGAACACCACACCCAGCGCGGTGCCCGCGTGCAGGCCCAGCCAGAACCAGCGTCGGTACGCGGCACCGGAGAGCAGCCCCGCCCCGATCGCCGCCAGGGCGCCGAAGGCCGCCAGGCCCAGCAGCGGGTTCGGGAAGCCGAAGACCTCCGCCTGCTCGGTGCGCATCACCGAGCCGCAGCTGATCACCGGATTGATGTTGCAGCTGGGGATGTAGGAGGGGTTCTCCAGGATGCGGAGCTTGTCGAAGGTCAGGACGGCCGAGGCGGCCAGACCGATCAGGCCGCCGAGGAACAGCAGGACCGCGTAGGCCCGGCTCGCCCCGACCGGGGCCCGTCCGGCGGCGTCGGGAGCGGGACTGGAGAGGTGCACGGTGGCAGTGGCGGACATGGCAGCACACTCCGGAGGCTGACTGGGAGGGGCCGGCCCGGCCGGGAGTTCGGCCGGGCCGGTGGTGCCGTGCTGAAGGGCGTTGCTACGGGCCGGACTACGGGCCGGACTACGGGCCGGACTACGGGCCGGACTACGGGCTGGACTACAGGCCGGCGGCCTGCTTGACCTGGGCGGTGAACTGCTCCGGCGAGACCACGGCCTTGCCGCTGAACAGCGTGACCGGCTTGCCGTCCACCTGCACCGTCGGAGTGCCGGTCACCCCGCTGTCGTTGAACGCGTCGGCGACCTTCGCCGCCCACGGCGCGTAGGTCTTGTCGGTGACCGCCTTCACGAAGGCGTCCGTCTTCAGCCCGGGCACCTGGCCGGCCAGGTCCAGGATGTGGTTGACGTCGCCGAAGCCGTCCTCGCGCTCGTCCGGCTGGTTGGCGTACAGCACGTCGTGGAACTGCTTGAACTTGTCCACGCCCTCGTTCAGCGCGGCGCCCGCGGCGGCCAGCGCGGTGCGCGAACCCTTGCCGCCGAGGTTCTTGTCCAGGAAGGCCGCCAGGTGGAACTCCACCTTGATCTGGCCGTCCTCGGTGAGCTTCTTGACGGTCTCGCCGTTCGCCGCCTCGAAGTGCTTGCAGATCGGGCAGCGGAAGTCCTCGTAGACCTCCATGGTGTGCGGGGCGTCGGCCTTGCCGTAGGTGATCACCGTGCCGTCCGGGCCGCCGGCGTTGGCCGGGACGACCAGCGCGGCCGAGGTGGCGGCCGCGGAGCCCTTGTCGTCCTTGTTCGAGGCCGAGTCGATCGCGACGGCGACACCGCCCGCGAGGGCGAGCACGACAACCGCGGAGACGGTCACGACGATCCGCTGACGGCGCTTGGCGGCCTGCTGCTCGCGGCGCTGCGCCTCCTGGATCCGCTCACGGACACTGATGCGCTGGGCCTGCTGCTTGCCGGGGGCCTGAACCATGGGAATTCAACTCCTGTACGCGGCGCGCGGGTGCGCGCGGGGAACCGCACCGGGTGCGGCGGGGTCGGGGGAACGCGGGAGTCGTGCGCACTGCCTGCGGGCGTACGGGGGCCGTGGTCCGGCCGGGTACGGAAGAAACGATCGGCGTCCGGGAGGGACCCGGTACGGAAGCGATCAGCAGGCAGGCGCGAAAGCCGGCGGGCCACGCCGGGGAGCCGGGCTCAGCACCACGTCCTCGCGGCGTGGCCGCGCGCGGTCCGACACCGGCAGCGGGACCCGCAGCACCGGGCGCGCCGGGGCCGGGACCAGCAGGACGAGCAGGGCGCGCAACGGCCGGGCCAGCGACTCGCGCAGCGCGCGCAGCGCCCGGGCCAGGCCCGACAGGGCCGAGTCGCCCAGCCGCAGCCAGACGGCGGCGGCCAGCGCGATCACCAGGTGCACCAGCAGGAGCAGCAGTTGGGTCACGGCGGGCGCCAACTGCCCGGCGTGGCCCAACGGCCCCGCGAGCAGCGACCCGTCCATCGAACCGCCGCCGCAGACCAGCAGGTTCACCCCGCGCGCGGGGACCTGCGCGGACAGCACCGGCCCACAGCCGGTCTGGCCCAGGTTGAACGTGGTGTTGAGCAGCAGCTCGACCGGGACCATCACGGCGGAGATGTGCAGCAACCGCCGCTCCCCGCCGGCCAGTGCGGCCGCGACCAGGAAGACGGCGACACCCGCCGAGGCCACCAGCGACAGCGGCAGCGGGCGGCCGGTGATGACCACCTGGCCCAACGCGGCCATCGGCACGGCGAGCGCGGTGAACACCGCGGCCCGCAGGGCCCTGGTCGCATGGGTGGAGGTCGTCACGCTCCGGAGTATGCCATGACGCTCACACCCGGCACGAGGGCGCATGGGCCCTTGCCCTTACTCCTGACGCGCCCTCAACGGGACGTGGGGTCGACACCGGCCGCGGCCGGACTAGCCTGGGAAGAGTTCCCGGCGGCCCCGACGAGGGGATGGACGCGCATGGCGAAACCCGAGACCACGGTGGGGCAGGTGCTGTTGGCCCGCGTCGAGGCCCAGGCAGCGGTGCTGGCCGGCCTGGACGACGCCGTCCGGGCCGACGAACCGGACGCCGTGCACAGGATGCGGGTCGCCTGCCGACGGCTGCGCAGCGCCCTGCGGACCTTCCGACGGCTCTTCACCCCCGGCGCGACGGACGAGCTGGTCACGGAGCTGCGCTGGCTGGGCGCCGCCCTCGGCGGCGCGCGCGACCTCGAGGTGCTCGCCGAACGGCTGGCCGCCCAGGCCCGTGAGCTGCCCGCCGAGTGCGGGCCGGAGCGGGTCGCCGCCGCGCTCGAGCGGTGGGGCGAGACCGAGTACCGCCGGGTCCGGCCCGAGGTAGCCGCCGCCCTCGACAGCCCACGCCGGCGGGCCCTCGGCGACGCCCTCACCGCCTTCCTCGCCGACCCGCCGCTGCGCGGCCGGGCCGCCCGTCCCGCCCTTCCCGAGCTGTCCCGGATCGCCGCCCGCGAACAGGACCGCACCGCCGGCCGCGTCCGGGCGGCCCTCGCCGCCGACTCCGAGGACCGCGACCACGCCCTCCACGACGCCCGCAAGGCCGCCAAGCGCGCCCGCTACGCCGGTGAGACCGCCACCCCGGCGGCCGGCGCGCGGGCCGAGCGCTACGTGCGGCGGATGAAGGCCGTCCAGGACGTCCTCGGCGAACACCAGGACGCCGTGGTCGCCGCCGCCACCCTCGCCGCCCAGCCGGTCGCCGCCTCCGAGCGCTTCGGCTACGGCGCCCTGTACGGCCGCCAGCTCGCCGTGGAGGCGGCGGCGCGTGAGCGTCTGCCGGGGGTGTGGAAGCGGGCGGGCAAACGCAAGCTCACCCGGTTCGGGTAGCCGTTCGGCCCGGGCGGCCCGCGCTACGCGGGGCTGAGCCCCGCCGAGCGGGCCGCCTCGCGCAGCAGGTCGCGCAGCATCGTGGTGGTCAGGCGGCCGGTGTTCGTGTTGCGCGGGCTCACGTGGTAGCAGCCGTAGAGCCGCAGCGGCGGGCCGCCGTCACGGGCGGCAAGGTCGACCCGGGCGGCGTGGCCGAAGGCGGGCCTGGGCCGGGGGACCTGCCAGCCGGCGTCCGCGATCACCGGGAGCAGGGCCTGCCAGGCGAAGCCGCCGAGGGCGACCACGGTCCGTACGGTCGGGCGCAGCAGCTGCAGTTCGCGGGTGATCCAGGGACGGCAGGTGTCGCGTTCGGCGGTGCTCGGCTTGTTGTCGGGCGGGGCGCAGCGGACCGGGTCGGTGATCCGCACGCCGTACAGCTCCAGGCCGTCGCCGTAGCGGACGGAGTGCGGGCGGTTGGCGAGCCCGAGGTCGTGGAGCGCCGCGTAGAGCAGGTCGCCGGAGGGGTCGCCGGTGAAGATCCGGCCGGTGCGGTTGGCGCCGTGGGCGGCGGGGGCGAGGCCGACCAGGACGAGCGGGGCGTCGGGCGGGCCGAAGCCGGGGATCGGCCGGGCCCAGTAGTCCCAGTCCTGGTAGGCGCGGCGCTTGGTGCGGGCGGTCTCCTCGCGCCATGCGACCAGGCGGGGGCAGGCCCGGCAGCCGGTGACCACGCGGTCCAGGGCGGCCAGTCCGGTGACCCGGGCGGCGGCCTCGGCGGGGTGGCGGGGGTCGCCGGGATCGTCGGCGGGGGACTGCGGCGTGGCCGTGGGCGGCATGGCCCCGATCCTAGGGGGTCGGCCGCGTCGGGCTCGGGGGTTCCTGACGGTTCCTGCCTGCTCTGAGGGGTTCACCCCGCTATATCCGTCTTCCTTCTGGTATATCCGGTTCGATCCGGCCGCGGCCGGGCAGACGTAGCGTGGAGGCAGTTGCTCCGGTGGCCCCCGGCCCGGCCGGGCCGGCGGTGGCCGGACACGCCGGTGTGCGCGCAGGCCGCGAGGAGGCCGCGATGATCGTCGATGCGGTGCTGGGGGTCCTCGGGGGGCTGGCCGGGCTGGGGGCGCTCTGGGCGGCCATGAGCCTCAGGGTGGTCCAGCAGTTCCAGAAGGGCGTGGTGTTCCGATTCGGGAAGGTGCGCGCCGAGGTGCGCCAGCCCGGGCTGGTGGCCCTGATGCCGGTCGCGGACCGGCTGCGCAGGGTGAACGTGCAGATCGTGACGATGCCGATCCCGGCGCAGGAGGGCATCACCCGGGACAACGTGACCGTGCGGGTCGACGCGGTGGTCTACTTCCGCGTGGTGGACCCGGTCAAGGCGACGGTCAACGTGCAGGACTACAACTTCGCGATCTCCCAGGTCGCGCAGACCTCGCTGCGCTCGATCATCGGCAAGAGCGAGCTGGACGATCTGCTGGCCAACCGGGAACCGATCAACCAGGGGCTGGAGTTGATGATCGACAGCCCGGCGCTGGGCTGGGGCATCGAGATCGACCGGGTGGAGATCAAGGACGTCGCGCTGCCGGAGTCGATGAAGCGCTCGATCGCCCGGCAGGCCGAGGCCGAGCGGGAACGCCGCGCGCGGATCATCACGGCGGACGGCGAGTACCAGGCCTCCGAGCGGCTGTCGGCGGCGGCGGCGGTGATGAGCGCGACCCCGGCCGCCCTCCAACTGCGGCTGCTGCAGACCGTGGTGGAGGTGGCGGCGGAGAAGAACTCGACGCTGGTGCTGCCCTTCCCGGTGGAACTGCTGCGCTTCCTGGACAGCTCGACCGAGGTCCAGCAGCGGAACCTGCTGACGGCCGCCGCGGTCGCCGCCGGGGCGAAGGCCGCGGAGGAGGCCGTGAAGAGCGGGGAGGTCTCCGAGGTCGAACTCGACAAGGAGCCGCCCCCGCACGAACTCCCGCGGCTCGATGATCTGTTGGAGCGCTCGCCGGTGGAGGCCGCGGAATCGCCGGACGGCAGTGCCGGGCGCGGCGCCGGAGCCGAGCCGGAACCGCAGCCCTGACCGGCGCCCGGTGGCGTCGGCCACACACCCGGACCACGATGGACAGGGGCAGGAAGCCAGGTCAGGAGGCGGACCATGACCAAAGCCAGCGACATCATGCACCCGGGCGCGGAGTGCATCCGCGAGCACGAGACGCTCGCCGCCGCCGCCCGGATCATGCGGGAACGTGACGTGGGCGCCCTGCCCATCTGTGGGCCCGGCGACAAGCTGCTGGGCATCGTGACCGACCGCGACATCGTGCTGCGTTGCGTCGCCGAGGGCCGTGACCCGGCGGCGGTGACGGCGGGCGAGCTGGCGCAGGGGCGGCCGATGACGGTGGAGGCCGACGAGGACTGCGAACAGGTGCTGCGGGTGATGGAGCAGTACCAGGTGCGCCGGCTGCCGGTGATCAACCACCCGGAGCACAAGCTGGTCGGCATGATCAGCGAGGCGGACATCGCGCGCGGTATGCCGCAGTCCCGGGTGGCCGAGTTCGTGTCGGCGGTCTGCGCGGAGGAGGCGCCCTCGCCGACCGCCCTGAGCTGACACCGCCGTACGCAACCGCCGTACGCACGCGGGCTGTGGCCCCGCCCTCGCCGGGCGGGGCCGCAGCCGTGGCGTCAGCCCAGGGCGTAGACGGTGGTGGCGTGGGCGGCGGGCTCCTCGGTTCCCTCGGCCCCCTCGGGGGTGAGGGTGATGTCGAGGAAGGCGATCCGGCGGCCGAGCTTGGTGATCCGGGCGTGCACCAGGACGTCCTGCCCGACGACCGCCCGCTGGAAGGTGGTGGACTGCTGGACGGTGGTCATCGGGCCGAAGCCGCCGCGCGCGGCCGAGATCGCGACCACGCAGGCGGTGTCGGCGGCGGCCATCAGCGCCTGGCCGGACAGCCCGCCGCCCTCGCGGGCGAGCTGGTCGGACCAGGGCAGCCGCAGCACGGCGTGCCGCTCGCCGGTCTCGACGGCGGACAGGCCGAGAGCCTGCACCCAGGGGGCGAAGTGGTCGGCCAGGAGCTTGTCCGCCTCGGCGGTGGTGAGGGTCATCGCGCCATTGTGGCGGGGGTGTTGGCGCGGTGTCAGGAGGTCGGCGCGGCCAGGGTGTCGAGGTGGCGGTGGAGCGCCGCGCGCAGGTCCACCGGACCGACCAGGTCGGGGTGCCGGTGGTGTCGGGGCCTTCCTCGCCGGGCGCGCGTAGTCACTCGGGGTGGCGCAGCTCCCTGGCGATCAGCTCCGCCAGGTGCAACGCCTGCCTGCCGTCGGCGAGTTGGGCGATCTGGGTGCGGCAGCTGAAGCCGTCCGCCAGCACCACCGTCTCCGGCCCGGCCGCCCGGACCTCGGGCAGCAGCACCCGCTCGGCGATCGCCTCGGACACCTCGAAGTGCCCGCTTTCGAAGCCGAAGTTACCCGCCAGCCCGCAGCAGCCGGAATCCAACACCCGGTTGTGCAGGCCCAGTCGGGCCTCGACCCGACGGTCCGCGGCGCTGCCGAGCACCGCGTGCTGGTGGCAGTGGGTCTGGGTGACGGCGTCCAGCGGGATCCGCGGGAGTGGGGCGTCCGGGGCGTACTCGTCGATGAACTCGGCGAAGGTGCGGGTGCGTTCGGCGAGCGGGCGGCCGTCCGGGCCGAGCAGCCGGGGCAGGTCCTCGCGCAGGGTGGCCGTGCAGCTGGGGTCCAGGCCGACCACGGGGGTGTCGGCCTGGAGCCCGTCCGCCGCCAGCACCCGCAGGCTGCGCCGCAACACCCGGCGGGCGGTGCCGAGTTGGCCGGTTGAGTGCCAGGTGAGGCCGCAGCAGACCGGGCCCGAGGGCAGCCGGACGTCGAAACCCAGGTGCTCCAGCACCTCGACGGCCGAGCGCAGGACGTTCGGCTGCAGGTGGTCGGAGAAGGTGTCCGGCCACAGCAGCACCGGCCGTGCGCCCGCCGGTGCCGGGTGCGTGGCGCGGTGCCGCCGGTACCAGGCGGTGAAGGTCTGCGGCGGGAACACCGGCAGCACCCGGCGCGGGTCGATCCCGCCGAGCCGCTTGAGCGTCCCGCCGAGCGGTGAGCGGGCCAGTGTGTTGGCGGCCCCGGGCGCGAGCGCGACGGCCCGCAGCCAGAGCGGCAGCCAGCCCATCGAGTAGTGCGAGCGCGGGCGTGGCCGGTGCCGGTAGTGCTGGTACAGGAACTCCGTCTTGTAGGTCGCCATGTCGACGTGCACCGGGCAGTCGCTCGCGCAGCCCTTGCAGCTCAGGCAGAGGTCCAGCGCCTCCCGGACCTCCTCGGACCGCCAGCCGTCGGGGATCGCGTCCCCCCGCAGCATCTCGGCGAGCAGCCGCGCCCGGCCCCGGGTGGAGTGCCGTTCCTCGCCGGTGGCCATGTAGCTCGGGCACATCACCCCGGTGGTCGGGTCCACGCACTTGGCGACGCCCACGCAGCGGTGCACCGCCTTGGCCAGGCTCCCGCCGTCCTGCTCGTACGGCAGGGCGAGCGGCAGCGGGCGGCGCGGGGCGGTGACGAAGCGCAGGTCGGCGTCGAGCGGGCGCGGGTCGACCAGGGCGCCCGGGTTGAGCAGGTTCTCCGGGTCCCAGATCCGTTTGAACTCGCCGAACAGGTCGATGACTTCAGGCGGGTACATGCGTGGCAGCAGTTCGGCGCGGGCCTGCCCGTCGCCGTGCTCGCCGGAGAGCGAACCGCCGTACGAGACCGCCAGATCGGCCGCCTGCTCCAGGAACTCCCGGAAGACCAGCACCCCTTGGGGCTGGTCCAGCGGGAAGTCGATCCGCAGGTGCACGCAGCCGTCGCCGAAGTGCCCGTACGGGACGCCGCGCAGGCTGTGCCGGCGCAGCAGGGCGCGCAGGTCCCGCAGGTAGTCGCCGAGCCGCTCGGGCGGGACGGCGGAGTCCTCCCAGCCGGGCCAGGCCTCCGCGCCCCCGGGCAGCCGGGTGACGATCCCGGCGCCGGCCTCCCGGACGGCCCACAGCTGGCGCTGCTCGGCGGCGTCGGTGACCAGGGCGACGGTGGCCGAACGCTCGCGGCGCACCGCGTCGGCGAGCCGGCGCGCGGCCTGGTAGGCCTCCAGCGGGGTGGCGCCGCCCGTCTCCAGGAACAGCCAGCACTCCCCGGCGGGCAGCCGGTCCAGCGCGGGTGGGCGGGGGCCGGCGGCCAGCAGCGCGGCGATCAGGTCGGCCGCCATGCCCTCGGCGGTCAGCGGCCCGAACGGCAGCAGCGCGGGGACGGCGTCGGCGGCGGCGCCCTCGTCGGGGTAGCCCGCCACCACCAGGGCGCGCGCGGGCGGGTCCTCGACGAGGCGGACGGTGGCGCCGAGCAGCAGCGCACAGGTGCCCTCGGTGCCGGTGAGCGCCCGGGCGAGGTCGTGGCCGTGCTCGGGCAGCAGCGCGTCCAGCGGGTAGCCGGAGGTGCGGTGCGGCAGCCGCGGCATCCCCTGGCGGATGGTGGCGAGGTTGCGGTCGGTGAACTCCTGGAGCTGCGTGTGGAGTTCGCCGACCCGGCCGGGCAGGGCGCGCAGCGCCGCGCGCTCCTGCGAGCCGAGCCGGCCGCCGACGGTCAGCTCGGTGCCGTCGGCGAGCAGCAGCTCCAGCCGCTCGACGTTGTCGGTGGTGCGCCCCCAGGCGAGCGAGTGCGAGCCGCAGGAGTCGTTGCCGATCATGCCGCCGATGGTGCAGCGGCTGTGCGTGGACGGGTCCGGGCCGAAGCGCAGCCCGTACGGTTTGGCGGCGCGCTGGAGGTCGTCCAGGACGGTGCCGGGCCGCACGCGCGCGGTACGGGCCTGCGGGTCGATCTCCAGGACCTCGCCGAGGTGGCGGCGGAAGTCCAGCACCACCGCGCCCGGGCCGATCGCCTGCCCGCCGATGCTGGTCCCGGCGCCGCGCGGCACCACCGGCACGCGGTACTCGCGGCACAGCGCCAGCGTCGTGCGCACGTCGTCCGGGTCGGCGGGCTTGACCACGCCGAGCGGCAGATGCCGGTAGTTGGAGGCGTCGTGGCTGTAGACGGTCCGTTCGGCGGCGCCGAAGCGGACCTCCCCGCGCAGGACGGCGGCCAGCTCACGGGCCAGCGCGGCCCCGGGGACGGCGGACGGACGGCTCACCAGGGACCTCCCGGGCGGTGCGGCGGACACGGCTCCGCCGATGATCGCAGCCGGGGCGCCGCCCGGGTACCGGGCGCGACGGGGGTACCACCGACGGAGTGTCGGGTGACCCTCCCGCGGCCGTGATCACCGACTCCGCGCCCGACTCCGCGCCCGACCCCCCGGTCGACCCCGCGCCCGACTCTGTGCCCGACCCCGCAGCCGGCTTACTTCCGCCCGGTGAGGGTTCCGCGCGCGATGTGGGAGAGCTTGGCGACTTCGAACGCCGGGTAGGCGCCGCCGGCCAGCAGCGAGAACTTGATCCCCTCGCGGCCGCCCGGCCGGCGGTGGCCCGGCGGCTGGAAGCGGCGGTGGTGCTCGGCGGCCCGGTGGAAGAACTGCGGCCGCTCGGCCCGGGAGACGCAGCCGGCGAGGTCGAAGACGAACAGGTAGTGCCGGATCATCCGGACGAACATCGCGTCGCGCACCGCGTACAGGTGCGGCAGGTCCTCCAGCAGGGCGAAGCTGCGCTCATACTGCTCGAACAGGTCGAAGACGCTGCTGCCGGGCCCGCCGGCCGGGTGGACGGTCTCCCGGCGGCGCAGCTGGACGCACTCGCGCGGCAGGACGGCGGCCTTCTGCGCGCCGAGCAGGGCCGCGTGCACCACCGGGACCTCCTCGTAGCGGCCGGTCGGGAAGGCGAGCCCCAGCCCCTCCCAGTGGCCGCGGCGGATCAGCCGGTCCCAGCTCAGCGGCGGCGCGCCGAACAGCGCGGGCCGGTCGAACGGCGCGAACACCTCGGGGCCGGCCTCGGCGAGCAGCGCCTCGGCCCCGCCCGGCCAGTCCCGGTCCTGGTGGCGGCGGGAGTGGCCGAACAGCAGGACGTCCACCGGACCGGTCTGCTTGAGCCGGTCGGCGAGCGTCTGGAGCGCGTCCCGGGGCAGCAGGTGGTCGGCGTCGAGGAACAGCAGGTACTCGCCGCTCGCCCGCGCCGCCCCCGCGTTCCGGCCCACCCCGACCCCGACCGACGCGTTCAGGTGCAGCGCCGACACCCGCGGATGCCGCGCCGCGTACGCGTCGGCGAGCTCGCCGGCGGTCTCGGGCGAGCGGTCGGCGACCACGATCACCTCGACGTCGGCCAGGGACTGCGCGAGCAGCGAGTCCAGGCAATCGGCGAGCTGTTTGTGCTGGTCGTAGGCGGAGAGTACGACGCTGATCAGCGGTGAGGGCATGACGCCGGAGCGTAAGAGGGCGCGCGAACCGTGGCAAAGCCCTGACGGTGCGTAATTACGAGCAATTGGCGGCAAATCGTACGACCGTACGCCATATCTTCACGTCGCCTTCCGGACGCGTCCACGTCAGGCGACAGATGCCGCAAGGCCCGCGACGCGGAGTGCGTCGCGGGCCGGGAGGATCGGGCGGGGAGTGCCGAGCCGGGAAAGCCGAGCCGGAGGGTCGGCTTAGTACCAGTGGTGCGCCTGCCAGAACGACCAGGCGCCGCAGGGGCTGCCGTAGCGGGTGTTCATGTAGTCCAGGCCCCACTTGATCTGGGTGGCCGGGTTGGTGCGCCAGTCGGCGCCCGCGGAGGCCATCTTGGAGCCCGGCAGGGCCTGGACCAGGCCGTAGGCGCCGGAGGAGGCGTTGACGGCCAGCGGGTTCCAGCTGCTCTCGCGGAACACGATGTTGCTGAAGCACTGCAGCTGGCCGGCCGGGACGATCTGCGCGGCGATCTGCTGCGGGGTGCCGGAGTAGGCGGCGGCGAGGTTCGGACGCTCCTGGGAGCGGGAGGCGGCGGCCTCGGCGTCGGCCCTGGCCTTGGCGTCCGCCTGGGCCTTCGCCTCGACCTCGGCCTGCGCCTGCGCCTGGGCCTGGGCCTGGGCCTGCGCCTGCGCGGCGGCGTCCGCGTCGGCCTTGGCCTGGGCGGCCTGGGCGGCCTGCTGGGCAGCGGCAGCGGTGTCAGCCTGGGCCTGGTCGGTGACCGGCTTGCCGTCCACCGAGACGGCGGCCGCGGGTGCGGCGGCCTCGACGGTGTTCCCGGCCTGCGGGATGGCGAGGGCGGCGGTGGCGGCGCTCGCGACCACGAGGGTGGCGATACCGGTGATCAGGGAGTTGCGGCGGGCATGGCTGAGCTGCATGAAGCGGGCGTTCCTTCTCCGTCGGGGCCCGCGCCGGTTTGCCGGGCACGGGGCATCGCACGGGCTCCGGGTGAGCGGGGCCCGCGCGGCCGTCCGGGACGGCCGTGGCGCCCCGGGTGAAGCGGCGGGGCGGGCGGGCTGCGCGGCGGACCGGGGGTCGGCCGCGCTGCCTGGCGACTGGCCATTCTTGGCAGGGCTCGAGACGGGTGGCAAAGGCGCGCGCTACTACGTCACGTAGTAACCCCACGGCGGTCATGCGAAAGCGCGACGGTAGATTTGAGGTGATTTGTCCGGATTGCGAACCCGAGGGTCAAGCAGCGCACGCATCGGAGGAACGCAAGGGTGGCAGTCGCGGTGGCCTGCGTTCTTCAGGCGGGGTGCCGCCGGGCCAACCCCGGACCGGGTGCGGCACCGGCGCCCGGCCGGAGCCGGCCCGTCACCCGTCCACTAGCGAGGGTCGTAGACGCCGATCCCCCTGTGGGCGGCCTCACACGCCGGGCGGGCCGACTTCGGCGCAGAGTGACCGGACGGTCACGACCTCAGGGGGTCGCGTACGGGTTTCCGGGAGCGGGCTGTGCGGTGGGAGCGGGGAAGGTGGGGGTGGGCCCCTCCTCCGCCGCTTCCTCCTCCTCAGTGGTCGGGACGAGGTCGCGGGCCAGCAAGGTGGCGCCGGCGACGGCACCCGGCATGGCGAGCACCGTCACCAGTGGCACCAGGAAGGCCAGCACCAGCGGTGTGCCGAAGCCCAGCGCCAGACCGAGCCGGGCGCGCAGCAGCCGGATCCGCTCGGGCTGCGGCACTCGGCGCCGCTGCAGGGCGACGGCCGTCAGCTCGACGGTCAGGAAGAAGCCGGACACCAGGAAGCCGAGCGCCGGGACCACCGTCTGTCCGACCACCGGGATGAACCCGCAGGCGAACAGCACCACGCCGAACGCGGCCACGCGCACCAGCACGTAGACGCTGTCCCGCACCGCGATCAGCAGCTCGCGCCAGAGCGGGGTGTCCGGCGGGGTGGGTGCGCCGCCCTCGGTCTCGTCGACCTTGGCGCAGAGCGCCTCGTAGAAGGGCTGTCCGACCAGCAGGGTGACGGCGGTGAAGGTGAGGAGGGAGAACAGCAGGCCGCCGCCGAAGACGATCGCCGCGAGCGCGTCGCGCAGCAGGCCCTGCCAGGGTGAGCCCCAGTGGTCGGCGAACGGGGTGGCCCAGTCGGCGAGGTCCTTGGACCAGGCTCCGAGGAAGACGAGCGCGACGACGTAGCCGACCAGGGTGAGCAGGGCCGGCAGCATCCCGAAGCCCCACCAGCGGCCGTGTCGGCCCACCCACTTCTGGCCCATGACCAGGTACTTCATCCCCGCCGCAAGATCCCGCATGGGCGATCACCCTAGGGCCTCCGCAGCCGGAACCCCGCATTGCCGTGTTCCTGCCAGTTTCGACCGGCAAGGCCGCGCCCCTCCTGCCATGCCGTCCGCCGGGCCACTCTCGGTCTTCCCCCACCTGCAAGGAGGAGACTGATGAAGCGTCAATTCGGCAGAGTGTTCAGCCTGTTGGCCGGTCTGGTGCTCGGTGCCGGCGTGCTGGTGCTGCCCGCCGCCGCCTCGCCCGCGCCGTCGCCGACCGTGGTCGGCGGCACACGGGCGGCGCAGGGCGAGTTCCCGTTCATGGTGCGGCTCTCGATGGGCTGCGGCGGCGCGCTCTACACCTCGCAGATCGTGCTGACCGCCGCCCACTGCGTCGACGGCACCGGTGCCGACAGCAGCATCACCGCCACCGTCGGCGCGGTCGACCTGCGCAGCGGCAGCGCGATCAAGGTCCGCTCGTCGTACGTCTACCAGTCGCCCGCCTTCACCGGTGCCGAGAACGGCGACGACTGGGCACTGATCAAGCTGGCCTCGCCGGTGAACAGCAGCCAGGTCAGCACCCTGCCGATCGCCACCTCCAGCGCCTACGACAACGGCACCTTCACCATCATGGGCTGGGGTGCGGCGAGCGAGGGCGGCGCCCAGCAGCGGTACCTGCTCAAGGCCACCGTGCCGTTCGTCGACGACGCGACCTGCGCCGGCGCCTACCCGGGCCTGAACACCGCCGGCTCGCTCTGCGCCGGCTACGTCGCCCAGGGCGGTGTCGACACCTGTCAGGGTGACTCCGGCGGCCCAATGGTCCGCAAGGACACGGCGGGTCGCTGGGTCCAGGTCGGCATCGTCAGCTGGGGCAACGGTTGCGCCCGCGCGGGCTACCCGGGCATCTACACCCAGGTGAGCACCTACGCGGCCGACATCGCCGCCGCGGCGGCCGGTCTCTGAGTCGGTCTCCGTGCCGGTCTCCGAGTCGACCTCCGAGCCGACCCGGCAGGGTCGGTCGGCCGGGTCGAACCGGTGAAGCGGGGTCGGCCACCACTCCCGCAGGTGGTGGCCGGCCCCGCCGTCCTTCGGCGGGGCCGGGCCTCGCCGACCGGCCCGTTCCACCGGGCGTTCGCCCGGTCCGCGCGGCGCCGGACGGCCTGAACCGGACCGCCTGAACCGGACGGCCTGAACCGGACCGCCTGAACCGAACCGCCGCCATGCCCGGGCAGGTACCGCCCTGCCCGGGCATTCACCTGCGCAGCCACTCCTCGGCCCGCCGCTGCTCGCGGGCGACACGGCCGGTGGTGCGGCCGGTCGGGCTCCGGGGCAGGCGGGCGAGCAGGGCCGCGGCGGCCTCGCGGTGGCCGGCGAGGGCGTGGGCGCCGGCGAGGCGGGCGGTGACCAGCGCGTGGTCACGCGGGTGGGCGGCCGGGTCGAGGACTCGCAGCACGGCCTCCAGCCGGGCTGCCGCGGTGCGGGCGTGGGTGGTGCGGGCGCGGGCGGTGTGGCCGGTGTGGGCGGCGAGGTCCCGCTGGCAGGTGCCGTGGGCGACGGCCAGGACCAGCTCGGCGCGCGCCGCCCAGGGCGCCGGCTCGCCGGAGCGCAGCGCGGCCGCGGTCAGCCGCCGGGCGTCCGCCAGCGCCCGGTGCACGTACGGCGTCTCGCCGGCCAGCGCGTGGGCGTGGGCCCGGGCGACGGCGGTCCAGGCCCGCAGCCCCGGCAGGGGCGGGGCGGCGGTGCGGGCGGCTTCGGCCAGGGCGAGGGCGGTGGCCGGGTCGCCGCGCCACCAGTGCAGGGTGCTCTGCCGGGTGAGCAGCGCGGCCGTGGTGGCCTGGTCGCCGGTGGCGCGCGCCCACTCCAGGCCGGTGGCGTACCAGCCGAGCGCGCGGGCGCGGCGGTCGCCCTCGAAGTGGGCCCAGCCGGCGAGTTCGGCGTACTGGGCGGCGAGCGAGCGGACCGCGGCGAGGCTCTCGGGCGGGGCGGTGTGCTGCCAGCCGGCCAGGGTGCGGGCGTGGTGCTCCAGGACGGCGGCCAGTTCCTCGCCGCCGATCCGGTCGGCGGCGGTGCGGTAGACGGCGAGCAGCTGGGCGAGCACCTCGACGGTGGCGGCGTCCGGTGGGGCGGTGTCGGCGGCGAGCGGTGTCCGGATGGCGACGGCGAGTTCGCCGAGGCGTTCGCGCTCCTGCCGGACGGTCTGCCAGAGTTCCGCCAACTCGCCGCAGGCGATGAGGAGTTCGTCGGCCCGGGCGGGCATGCCCGGCGGCGGCCAGCGCCGGGCGTTCTCCACTCGGCTGATCAGCGAGTTGTGGTAGCCGAGCAGCCGGCCGAGCTCGGACTGGCTGAGGCCGCGGGCCTCGCGCCAGTGGCGCAGCCGACGGCCGAAGCGCTGGCGCGCGGACTCTGGTTCCGAGCGGGGTGGGGACGGCGAGGGTGGCGTGGGGGTGGGCAGGGGCGGCACGGGGTCTCCCGGAGAGGGTGGGGGAGCGCTCGTGGGGGAGCGCCATGCCCAGGTATCCCCCTTGACGTGCCTTGGTCAAACGATGTCGCGTCAGTGTCCTGCCGGTGTCGTGCTGCCACCGTGTCGCCATCGTGCCGACAGGGCGGGGGCCCGGGAAACGGCGCCGGGCCCGGGAGCCTCCGTAGCGGCTCCCGGGCCCGGCGTTCCCGCGCGGTGCGGACGGGTCAGGACTCCGCCGCCACCGCGGCCCGCCGCCGGCGGCCCACCACGGCCGAGGCCGCGAGCACGATCGCCGCGGCGACCAGCGACAGGTACATCTGCTTGCGCCCGTCGGCGTCGGTGAACATGTACGCCATGACGAACCCGATCA
The DNA here is from genome assembly GCF_055575795.1 of Kitasatospora sp. NPDC034023. NCBI lineage: Bacteria > Bacillati > Actinomycetota > Actinomycetes > Kitasatosporales > Streptomycetaceae > Kitasatospora > Kitasatospora sp. NPDC034023. Next base: position 32,887 of record NZ_JBVIRY010000039.1, on the reverse strand, counting down.
TGCCCATCGCGGTCCAGGTCAGGTACGGGTACAGCCACATCCGGACGGTCAGCCGCTCGGGCATCTCCCGCTCGATGATCTTGCGCATCCGCAGCTGGGTGGCGCAGATCACCAGCCAGACGAAGAGCGCGACCGCACCGGAGGAGTTGAGCAGGAAGGCGAACACCGTGTCCGGCGAGGTGTAGTTGAAGAAGACCGCGACGAAACCGAAGACCACCGAGGAGAGGATGGCCACCCGCGGCACGCCGCGGTCGGTCACCTTCGCGAAGGCCTTCGGGGCGTCGCCGCGCTGGCCGAGCGAGAAGGCCATCCGGGAGGCGGTGTACATCCCGGAGTTGAGGCAGGATAGCACCGCGGTCAGCACGATCACGTCCATCACCTGGCCGGCGCCCGGGATGCCGATGTGGTCCAGCACCGCCACGTACGGGCTGGCCTTGACCTCGGCCGAGTCCCAGGGCAGCAGGGTGACCACGAGCAGGATCGAGCCCAGGTAGAAGATGCCGATGCGCCAGATCACGCTGTTGGTGGCCTTGGTGACCGCCTTCTGCGGGTCCTCCGACTCGCCGGCGGCCAGGGTGACGATCTCGCTGCCCATGAAGGCGAAGACGACGGTCAGCATGCCGGTGAACACCGCGCCCACCCCGTGCGGCAGGAAGCCGCCGTGGCCGGTCAGGTTGCTGGTGCCGACCGCGTGGGTGCCGGGCAGCAGGCCGAAGGCGGCGAGGAGGCCGATCACCAGGAAGGCGGCGATCGCGACCACCTTGATCCCGGCGAACCAGAACTCGAACTCGCCGTACGAGGCCACCGAGAAGAGGTTGGTGGCGGTCAGCACCGCCATCACGATCAGCGCCCAGCCCCACTGAGGCACGCCGGGCACCCACTGGTTGAGGATCTTCGCGCCGGCCGTCGCCTCGACCGCCAGCACCACGACCCAGAAGAACCAGTACAGCCAGCCGATGGAGAACCCGGCCCAGCGGCCCAGCGCGCGGTCCGCGTACGCCGAGAAGGAGCCGCTCTGCGGATCGGCCGCGGCCATCTCGCCGAGCATCCGCATCACCAGCACGACCAGCGCGCCGGCCAGTGCGTAGGAGAGCAGGATGCCGGGGCCGGTGGACGCGATGCCCGCGCCGGAGCCGACGAAGAGGCCGGCGCCGATCACGCCGCCGATGGCGATCATCGACAGGTGGCGGTTCTTGAGCCCGGCCTTCAGGTTGCCGTCTCCGCCGTGCCCGTGCGGCCCCGCCTGGTGGGGGACCTGGGCGGCTGCCGCCGACTTGGTGGTGTTCGCACTCATCTAGGGGTGCCCTGTGCCTTTCCAGCGCGGCGACCCCGGGCTCGTCGCCACAGGGTGGGGGGACAGACCCGCGCATTGCGGTGCAACCTAACTTCTACGCCCGAGTATCGGAACAAGGCATTGATAACTGTTCGCTTACCGGACACAAAAGGCCAGGTCAGAGCGGGTGCGACAGGGGTCCGGAAAGCTCAGATCTGACGCAGCGTCAGGTGGGTGGAGGCCGGGCGAGCTCAGATCCCCTCAGCGGAGCGTGGTCGCCTCCGTGCGGGCGGTCATCCGCATCGACCTCCCTCGGCCCGTGGGCGGCCCGGTGTGGCCGATCGGGGCAAACCCGGGCAGAGTGGGATTCTCGGGGCATTCGTCGGAGCGCTCCCGAGCGTGCTCGGCGCCCTCGGTTCCCGGTGATCGCCGGTTCCCGGCGGCCGTCGGCTCCCGGCGCCGGACAGGAGCGACCCCATGCAGACCACCTGGAAGGGGACGATCAGCTTCGGGCTGGTCAGCATCCCCGTCCACCTCTACTCCGCGACGCAGGAGCACGACGTCCCGCTGCACCAGGTGCACGCCAAGGACGGCGGCCGGGTGCGGATGAAGCGGTACTGCGAGCAGGAGGAGAAGGAGGTCCCGTACGCGGAGATCGCCAAGGGCTACGAGTCCCCCGACGGGCGGACCGTCACGCTCAGCGACGAGGACCTCGCCGACCTGCCGCTGCCCAGCAAGAAGGTCATCGACGTGCTGGCCTTCGTCGACGAGGGCGAGATCGACCCGCTGATGTTCTCCAAGGCCTACTACGTGGGTGTCGCCGACAAGGCCGCCGCCAAACCGTACGCGCTGCTGCGCGACGCGCTCACCGAGTCCGGGCAGATCGCCGTCACCAAGATCGCGCTGCGCACCCGGGAGTCGCCCGCGGTGCTGCGGGTGCACGACAACACGCTGGTGCTGCAGACCTGCATCTGGCCCGACGAGGTCCGCCCGGCGGCCGGGATCGCGCCCGAGGAGAACGTCACCGTCCGGCCGCAGGAGCTCAAGATGGCGCGGTCGCTGATGGACACCCTCTCCGAGGACTTCGACCTGGCCCAGCTGCACGACGACTACCAGCAGGCGCTGCAGCAGGTGATCACCGCGCGGCTGGAGGGCGTCGAGATCCCGCACGAGGAGGAGCCCGGCGAGGCGCCGGACAACGTGATCGACCTGATGGAGGCGCTGCGCAGCAGCCTCAAGCGGGCCAAGGGCGGCCACGGACCGGCGGCGGAAGCGGAACCGGAAGCGGAGGCGGAATCGGAGGCGGAGCCGGCTTCGGCGGAGGAGCAAAAGCCCACTCCGCGCAAGCGCGCCGCCGCGAAGAAGAGCGCCCCCGCCGCCCAGCGGACCACCGAACAGACTGCCAAGCGGACCGCCGAGAAGAGCACCACGGCGAAGAAGAGCACCACGGCGAAGAAGACGCCCGCGGCGAAGAAGACCACGAGCCGGAAGTCCACGGCTCCCCGCAGGGCCTCCTGACCCCCGGGCCAGGCCTTTCCCTCCCGTCCAGCATTGGAGGCGATCCCGATGGACCTGCTGACCTACAAGGAAGTCGAAGCCGGCCCCGAGGCCCAGAGAAACCAGGGCTTCGGGCACCGGGCCTGGAACTGGCTGCTCACCCTCAGCCCCACCGTGGTGACGTTCATGATCGCGCTCTCGGTCGGGCTCGGCATGGTCGCCACCCAGGTGAGCCTGACGCCGATGCTGGTGCTGATGGCGATCTTCTGGGGCTGTACCGTCGTCGCGATGGTCGGCGTGATCGCCCGCTGGATGACGCCCGGCCGGGGCAGGCACCGGATCGCGGCCTGACCCGGCCGGTGAGCGCCGGGGTGAACGGGGCTCCGGGAGAGATCAGCCGATCCACACCGTGGTGACGTTGCAGAACTCCCGGATCCCGTGCCCGGACAGCTCCCGCCCGAAGCCGGAGCGCTTGACGCCGCCGAACGGCAGTGCCGGGTGGGAGGCGGTCATCCCGTTGAAGAACACCCCGCCGGCCTGGATGTCGCGCACGAAGCGCTCCTGCTCGTCCTCGTCCCGGGTCCAGACGTTGGAGCTGAGGCCGAACGGGGTGTCGTTGGCGAGCGCCACCGCCTCGTCCAGGTCGGCGACCCGGTAGACGGTGGCCACCGGCCCGAAGGTCTCCTCCTGGTGGATCCGCATGGCCGGGGTGATGCCGGTCAGCACCGTCGGCTCGTAGAAGTACCCGGTGTCCCAGCCCTCCGGGCGCCCGCCGCCGCACTCGACCCGGGCACCGTGCGTCCGGGCGTCCTCGACCAGCTCCTCCAGGTCGTCCCGGCCCTGCCGGCTGGCCAGCGGGCCGACGTCGGTGGCCTCGTCCATCGGGTCGCCGACGCGCAGTGACCGCATCGCCTCGGCGAAGCCGGCGGTGAAGCGGTCGTAGACGTCGGTGTGCACGATGAAGCGCTTGGCGGCGATGCAGGACTGGCCGTTGTTCTGCGCCCGGGCGCGGACGGCGGTCTGCACCGCCGCGTCCAGATCGGCGCTCGGCAGGACGACGAACGGGTCGCTGCCGCCCAGCTCCAGCACCGCCTTCTTCACCACGTCGGCCGCGGTGGCGGCGACCGCCCGCCCGGCCGGCTCGCTGCCGGTGAGGGTCACCGCGGCCACCCGGGGATCCCGGATCACGCCCTCGACCGCGCCCGAGCCGATCAGCAGCGTCTGGAAGCAGCCCTCCGGGAAGCCGGCCCGCTGGAACAGCTCCTCGAGCGCCACCGCCGTGCGCGGCACATTGGACGCGTGCTTGAGCAGGCCGACGTTGCCCGCCATCAGGGCCGGCGCGGCGAACCGGATCACCTGCCAGAACGGGAAGTTCCACGGCATCACGGCCAGCACCGGCCCGATCGGGCGGTAGCGGACGTAGGCGCGGGCGGCGCCGGAGTCGGTGACGTCGGCCGGGGCCGGGTGCTCGTCGGCGAGCAGCGCCTCGGCGTTGTCCGCGTACCAGCGCATCGCCTTCGCGCACTTGGCGGCCTCGGCGCGGGCGGCGGCGAGCGGCTTGCCCATCTCCTCGGTCATGGTCCGGGCGACCGCCTCCCGGTCCTGGTCCAGCAGGTCGGCGGCGCGGCGCATCAGCTCGGCCCGGGCGGCGAACGGGGAATTGCGGTAGCCGTGGAAGGCGGCCTCGGCACGGGCCAGCCGCCGCTCGAGTCCGGCCGCGTCGAGCGGTTCGAAGGTCTCCAGGGTCTCGCCGGTCGCGGGGTTGACGCTGGCGATGGGCATACGGGGCTCCCGAGGGGGTCTGGGTCCGGTGCGTCTGCCCTCACACCCTCCCCGACGGCCGGGCTCCGGGCACGCCACGGCGCGCCCGGCGTGTCCCGCCGGGCGCGCGGACCGGCCCCGTCACTCCGGCAGCGACTCCACCCGGGCCGCCGCCTCCCGGGCCCGGGCGCCGGCCCTGGTCCGCCCGGCGGTCACCTGCCGGCTGGGGAACCGGTGCAGGTACTCGGCCTCCAGCTGCCCGGTGCGCAGGGTGTGCCGCTTCAGCGCCTCCTCCGAGCCGTACAGGAAGGTCTCGTGGCGCGTGCGGTGCAGCTGTTCCAGCTCGTGCAGGAGCGTGTCATTGCCCAGAGCGTGCGGGGAGATGCCCTCGGGCCGGATGTGCGTGGCGTCGGCGTGCCGCATCTCGGTACCTCCTCGGCGGAAGCCCCCTCCTACGGGGTGCCCGGTGGCCGTCGCCGGTACACCCGTGCGCTCCGGGGCGTGCCCGGGGGCGGATCGCGGCGGAGCATCGGCGTTGACCGTCCGGATCGTAGGATGAATCTTTCCGTACCTTCGGGTTTCCCGCTACCGCTCGGACAGATCGCTGATGCCGCTTCCCAAGGCCGAACTCCACCTGCACATCGAAGGCACCCTGGAGCCCGAACTCGCCTTCGAGCTCGCGGCCCGCAACGGGGTCGAGCTGCCGTACGCCGACGCCGAGGAGCTGCGCACCGCGTACTCCTTCAGCGACCTGCAGTCCTTCCTGGACCTGTACTACGCGCTGATGGCCGTGCTGCGCACCGAGGACGACTTCGCCGACCTCGCCGACGCCTACCTGGCACGGGCCGCCGAGCAGGGCGTCCGGCACGCGGAGATCTTCTTCGACCCGCAGGCGCACACCGCGCGCGGGGTGCCGCTGGGTGTGGTGGTGGACGGTCTGACCCGGGCGCTGTCGCGCAGCGAGGAGCGGTACGGGATCAGCACCCGGCTGATCATGTGCTTCCTGCGGGACGAGTCCGCCGAGTCCGCGCTGGAGACCTTCGAGGCCGCCCGCCCGTACTTCGACCGGATCGCGGGCATCGGCCTGGACTCGGCCGAGGTCGGCAACCCGCCGGCGAAGTTCCGCGAGGTGTACCGCCGGGCCGCCGAGGCCGGACTGCGGCGTGTCGCCCACGCGGGCGAGGAGGGCCCGGCCTCGTACATCACCGAGGCGCTGGACGTCCTCGGCGTCGAACGGATCGACCACGGGCTGCGCTGCCTGGAGGACGGCGAACTGGTCGCCCGCCTGGTCCGCGAGCAGATCCCGCTGACCCTCTGTCCGCTGTCCAACGTCCGCCTGCGCTGCATCGACACGATCAACGACCACCCGCTGCGCGAGATGCTGGAGGCCGGCCTGCTGGTCACCGTCAACTCCGACGACCCGGCGTACTTCGGCGGCTACGTCGAGGACAACTTCCGCGCCGTCCGCGAGGCCCTCGGGCTGGACCAGGAGACCCTGCGCCGGCTGGCCGCCAACTCCTTCCGCGCCTCCTTCATCGACGAGGGACGGCGGGCCGAACTCCTGGCCGAGGTCGAGGCGTTCACCTTCGGCCCGGCGGCGGGCTGACGCGGGCGGATCGCCCGACACTCCCACCCGGGCGGGCCGGCCTGGCCGGCCTGTCCGGGGGACCACCCCGCCGCCGGAGCCCCCGGCCCAGCTGGGCCTGCGGCTACTCCGGCACGGCCGCCTTCACCGACCTCACGGGGCTGCCGAGGCAGCCCCGTGGTCCCGGACGTAGTGGAGCAGGGTGACGCCGTTGGTGAACCGGTGGGTCCCGGTCAGGGTGAGCGGGGTGGGGCGGTCGGTCGGGCGGAAGAACAGGGTGCCGCGGCCGAGCACGACCGGGTGGACGTAGAGGCGGAACTCGTCGATCAGGTCCTGGTCGAGGAAGGACGAGGCCAGGTTCGCGCCGCTGAGCGAGAGGTCACCGCCCGGGCCTTCGGTGAGGGCGGCGACCGACTCCGGGGTGACCTCGCGGACCACCGTGGTGTTCCAGTCGGCGTGGTCGAGGGTGCGGGAGAAGACGATCTTCGGCATCGCGCGCCAGATGCCCGCGAACTCGATCATCGGGCCGTCGGCGGCCGGGTCCCGGTCGGCGGTCGGCCAGTACGAGGCCATCAGCTCGTGCGTCACCCGGCCGGAGACGAAACCACCCATCCGGGCGAGTTCCCGGTTGAAGTGGGTGTGCACCTCGTCGTCGACCAGGTGCCAGGAGAGGTCGTGGTCCGGGCCCTCGAAGTAGCCGTCCACCGAGAGGGAGACGAAGAGGACGATCCTGCGTCGCATGAAGCCCCCACGAGGAGGAGTGGTCCGGTGGCCCTCCCGCTCCGGACGGGGGCGGGAGGGCGGCGGACCGGATCAGATCAGGGTGCTCCAGTAGTACCAGAACCGGTTGAGGATCAGCAGCGCGATCACCGCGTACCACAGCGCCGGAACGGCCCAGTGGTAGCGGGCCGCCTCCCGGACGACCACGCGCAGGCGCGGGCCCACGGGGATCACGCCGCTGCGCAGGTTGTGCAGCGTGGTGTACCAGAACAGCGGGACCACCGCTGCCCACACCACCATGCAGTACGGGCAGAGCGCGCCGATCCGGTAGAGCGCCTGGTACATCAGCCAGGTCACGAAGCCGACCCCGAAGACCGTCCCGGCCTGCAGGCCGAGCCAGAACCAGCGCCGGTACGTCGCACCCGCGAGCAGCCCGGCACCCACCGCGATGACGACCCCGAAGGCCACCAGCCCGATCAGCGAGTTGGGGAAGCCGAAGGCCTCGGCCTGCGCGCTGCGCATGATCGAGCCGCAGCTGATGATCGGATTGATGTTGCAGTTGGGGACGTACGACGGGTCCTTCAGCAGCCGGATCTTGTCCAGGGTGAGGACCGCCGAGGCGAACAGGCCGACCGCGCCGCCGATCAGCAGCAGCCAGGCGAACGGGCGGCTCGCGCCGTGGGCCGTTCCGACGGCAGCGGCCGGGGAGGGGGCCGTCACCCGGTCACCTGCTTGACCAGCGCGGTGAACTGCTCGGGCGAGGCCGCCTTGCCGTCGGTGAGGACGTCCAGCTTCCGGCCGTCCAGCTTGACCGTCGGGGTGCCGGTGACGTCGCTCCTGTCGAACTCCTCGTTGACCTTGGCCGCCCACGGCGCGTAGGTGCCCTCCTGGACGGCCTTGACGAAGGCGTCCGTCTTCAGACCGGGCACCCGGCCGGCCAGGTCCAGGACGTGGTTGACGTCGCCGAAGGCGTCGCTGCGCTCGTCCGGCTGGTTGGCGTAGAGCACGTCGTGGAACTGCTTGAACTTGTCCACGCCCTCGTTCAGGGCGGCGCCAGCGGCGGCCAGCGCGGTGCGCGAGCCCTTCCCGCCGAGGTTCTTGTCCAGGAACGTCGCCAGGTGGTACTCGATCTTGTACGTGCCCGCGTCGGCGAGCTGCTGGATGGTCGTGCCGGTGGTGGTCTCCAACTGCTCGCAGAACGGGCAGCGGAAGTCCTCGTAGATCGACAGTGTGTGCGGGGCGTCGGCCTTGCCGTAGGAGATCACCGTGCCGCCGTCGCCAGTCGCGTTCGCCGGAACGACCACCGGGCCGCTCGCGGCGGCGTCCGAACCGGAGCCGGAGGAGCCGCCGACGGCGAAGGCCACGCCCGCCGCGAGGGCCAGCACCGCGGCGGAGGCGACGCCGACCACCACCCGGCGGCGGATCCGGTCGGAGCGCTCGGCCTGGGCGCGGGCGCTGCGCATGCGGTCGGTGGCGGAGGTCTTCTGGTCGGTCTTGCGGGTGTTGCTCATGGGGTGTCGTCCTGTGCTCTCGGGCGTGCGGGGGTGCGGGCGCGGCCGGTCGGGGCCTGCGCGGGGAGAGACGGCCGGGTGAGCGAGCGGGCTCGGGTCGCGCGGGGAAGCCCGGGGTGAGCAAGGAAGCTCGGGTCGAGCGAAGGGCTCAGACGGCCAGGGCGAACACCGGCGGACCGCGCCGGACGGCCGGACGGACGACGACGTCCTCGGCGGGGACCAGCACGCGGCTGGCCGGGGGGAACGGCATCCGCGCCACCGGACGGGCCGGGACGGGCGCGGTGAGCAGCAGCAGCCGGCGGGCGGCGGCCGGGAGGTGGCGGTGCAGGAACTCGCCCAGCATCCGGACCGCCCGGGCGAGGCCGGACAACGCGGCGTCCGCGCGGCGCAGCCAGTACGCGCCGACCAGCGCGATCACCGCGTGCAACAGCAGGAGCAGCAGCACGCCGGTCTGCTGGGAGACGCCGTGGCCGAGCAGGAAACCGCCCAGCGAACCGCCGCCGCACAGCAGCGGCTGCAGGCCGTGCCCGGCGCCGGGCGGCAGGGAGGGACAGGCGGTCTGGGCGACGTCGAACAGCGCGCCGGCGCCCAGCTGCAGGGGCAGGAACACCGCGGCGATCGTCGGGTAACCGCGCTCGCGGCCCGCCAGGGCGAAGGCCACCGCGAAGACGGCGACCGAGGCGAGGAGCATCGGACCGACCGGCAGCGCGCGGCCGGTGACCAGCACCTGACCGAGCCCGGCGAGCAGCACGACCAGCGCGGCGAAGACCGCCGCGCGAAGCGTCCTGGTGACCGGGCCGATGTCCATGGCATCCGAGTCTGCCACAGGTTGAAAGTGGAACGGTCTGCTCGGCGGCGCTCTGTGAAGAGCCTCACCACCTGTGCTGAGCTGGGCTTATGTGTCTCTTACGGCTCCTGCGGCGGCTCGTCGGCGGCGCTCACCCGGGCCTCGACCAGCTCCCGGAAATGCTGCAGGTCCTCGCGGACCGTCCGCTCGATCGCCCCGGCCTGGGCGAAGCCGCGCGGCCCGCCGAACGCCTCGTGCACCGCCTCCGGGTCGTACTCCACCCGGATCTGCAGCCGGGTGTGCCGGGCGTCGAGCGGCAGCAGGGCGAACGCGCCGCGGAGCCGGAGGGAGTCCAGCGTCCGCCAGGCCATCACCCGGCCCCGGCCGCGGTCGGTGATCTCGGTGTCGACCGAGCGCTCGGCGCCGCCGACCGCCACCCCGAGGTGCGCCAGGTTCTGCCCGTGCGGATGGGCACTGCGGACGCCGTCGACGAACCGCGGGTAGTCGTGCACCCGGTGGAGCTGCTCCCAGGCGGCGAGGACGGGGGCGGCGATGTCGATCTGTTCCTCAAGGGTGCTCATGGCGGCGCGGCACCTCCCTCCGTTCCAGCCTGCGCTTCGGGGTGGGGGTGGGCAAAGGCGGCGGAGGCGGAGGGGCGGTTGCGGCAGCGGGCAGGGCGCGCGTCGGGCGGTGGGCTGGGGGAGACTGGGCGCATGCCGGAGCTGCCCGAGGTCGAGGCGCTGAGCGCCTTCCTGTCCGAGCGGCTGACCGGGCGTGTGATCGCCCGGGTGCAGCCGGTGGCGATCAGCGCGCTGAAGACGTACGACCCGCCGGTGACGGCGCTGGAGGGACGGACGGTCGGCGCGGTGGCCCGGCGCGGCAAGTTCCTGGACATCGAGGCCGACGGGCTGCACCTGGTGGTCCACCTGGCCCGGGCGGGCTGGCTGCGGTGGAAGGACAGCCTGCCCGCCGAGCCGCCGCGGCCCGGCCCGAAGAACCCGCTGGCGCTGCGGCTGCGCCTGGAGGGCGAGGCCGGTGACGGTTTCGACCTCACCGAGGCCGGGACGAAGAAGGGCCTCGTGGTCTACGTGGTGAAGGACCCGGCCGAGGTGCCGGGCGTGGCCAGGCTCGGCCCGGACCCGCTGGATCCGGGCTTCACCCTGGACGCCTTCGCCGCGCTGCTGCGGGACGACCGGCACCGGATCAAGGGCGTGCTGCGGGACCAGAGCGTGCTGGCGGGGGTGGGCAACGCCTACTCGGACGAGGTGCTGCACGCGGCCCGGATGTCGCCGTACAAGATCGCGGCCAGTCTGAGCGAGGAGGAGACGGCGCGGCTGTACGAGGCGCTCGGCAGCACGCTGCGCGAGGCGGTGGAGCGCTCGCGCGGGCTGGCGGCGGGGGACCTGAAGGCGGAGAAGAAGCTCGGGTTGCGGGTGCACGGCCGGACCGGCCAGCCGTGCCCGGTCTGCGGGGACACCGTACGGGAGGTGTCCTTCGCGGACTCCTCGCTGCAGTACTGCCCGACCTGCCAGACCGGGGGCAAGCCGCTGGCCGACCGGCGGATGTCGCGGCTGCTGAAGTGAACCCGGTGCCGGGCGGGTCGGTGTGCGGCCGTCCTGCCCGGCACCGGTTCGGCGGCTCAGCGCTTGATGGCGACGCCGCCCCAGTAGTACGCGGCCTTCGGGTCGGCCGGGGGCTCGCCGTCCGGGCGCCAGGCCAGGACCGGGGCGACGCCCGGCTCGACCAGCTCCCAGCCGTCGAAGAAGCGGACCACGTCGTCGTAGGAGCGCGGTACCAGGGTCATCCCGCCGGCCCGGGCGGCCTTGGCGACCTTGCCGACGGCCTCCGGGTCGAAGTCCGGGGTGGGGGTGGTGAGGGCGATGCAGCTGCCGGCGGGCAGGGCGTCGCGCAGCGCGGCGACCCGGCCCCACGGGTCGTCCTCGTCGGCGATCAGCATCAGTACGGCGATCATCAGCAGGCCGACCGGCTCGGTGAGGTCGAGGGTGGAGGTGAGCGCCGGGTCGGCGAACAGTTCCTCGGGCTTGCGCAGGTCGGCGTGGATGTAGGTGGTGCGGCTGGCCGGGCTGGAGACCATCAGCGCCCGGGCGTGGGCGAGCACGATCGGGTCGTTGTCGACGTAGACCACCCGGGTGCCGGGGCTGACGGCCTCGGCGATCTCGTGGGTGTTGGGCGAGGTGGGGATGCCGGTGCCGAGGTCGAGGAACTGACGGATGCCGTGTTCCCGGGCCAGGTGGCGGACGGCCCGGCCCTGGAAGGCGCGGTTGGCCTTGGCCATCTCCTTGACGCTCGGCACGGCCTGCTCGATGGCCTGCCCCATGGCGCGGTCCGGCGGAAAGTTGGTCTTGCCGCCCAGCCAGTAGTCGTACACGCGCGCGGAGTGCGGAGTGGTGGTGTCGACGCCGAAACGTTCCCACTGGCTCGGCTCGACGGCGTCGTCCTGCGGGCCCTGCTGGGGGAAGTTCTGACTTGTCGTCATGGCCACGTCCTCTGATGGCAGATCATCACACTGGGGAAGGCACAGCGTAGCGGCCCGGGCGGGAGGCCGAGCGTCCGGTCGGGGAAGACCGGCGGAAGAACCCGGGAAGCGGGGTGTGTGCGACCGCCCTTGGGCCGTCGGAGTGGTGATCGGGGCTGTAGGGGCTACCCCTGGGAGGGGCGGTGACGGCCGGGGGAAGCATTCAGAATGCTGTCAGATCGTCAGATTACTTCGCGAAGATTGCTGCTGGTCGCGGCCGGGATGTCCCTGCTGGGGGCGGCCGCCGGTTGCCGGAGCCCCTGGAACGGCGAGGAGAGTGGCGCCGAAGTGGGGGTCGCCGAGATCGCCCTTCCGGTGGCGCCGCCCGGGCCCGAGGGAGCGCCGGGCGCCGCACCGGCCGCGCCGTCGGCGGTGCCCTCGTCGACCGCTTCGCCCTCGATGACCCGCCCGTCGCCGTCCGCCTCCCCGTCGGCCGCTGCGCCGAGCGTGGTGCCCGTGCACAAGACGCTCACGGACGCGGAGAGCAAGCCGGTGTACGAGCTGGACGCGGCGCGGCGGGTGGTGGCGCTCACCATCGACGACGGGCCGGACCCCCGGCACACGCCCACCGTGCTGGCGCTGCTCCAGCAGCACGGGATCCGGGCGACCTTCTTCCTGATCGGCGAGAACGCGGTCGAGCACCCGGAGCTGGTGCGGGAGATCGCGGACCGAGGCCACCACATCGCCAACCACACCTGGACCCACCCGGACCTACGGCACCTGTCCGAGACCAAGGTGAAGGACGAGTTGGAGCGCACCACGGACCTGCTGCACAGGACCACCGGCCGGCTGCCCACCTGGTTCCGCGCGCCGGGCGGGGACTGGTCCCCGGTCTCGCTCAAGGTGGCCACCGACCTCGGGATGCGCAACATGGGCTGGTCGGTGGACCCGAGGGACTGGGCCCGGCCGGGCACCTCGGTGATCACCGACCGGATCCTCAAGGACGTCCGGCCCGGGGCGATCGTGCTCAACCACGACGGCGGAGGGGACCGCTCGCAGACGGTGGCGGCGCTGAAGACGTACCTGCCGGTGCTCATCGACTCGGGGTACTCCTTCACGGCTCCGCCGAACTGAGCGACACGGATCGATGGGGAGTGACATGCGGGATGGACGGCAAGGTGGCGGCTTTTCGGTTCAAACCACTCGAAAGGGTGGATTGGAAGAACCGTTTCTGCGGATTTCTGGCTTCTAGGGTGGTCTCGCACCAATTCATCAGGTACCGCCCGGGTACCACCTGAAAGGCCCTCACCCATGCGTCTCCGCAACACCGTTCTCGCCGTCGCCAGCGCCGTCGCCCTCGTTCTCGCCGTTCCGATGTCCGCCAACGCCGCCACCGGCGACTTCCTCTACAAGGTCGGCCCCGGGGTCCCGGCCGGGATCGCCGACCCGGAGAGCGGCAAGTGCATCGACCTGTTCGGCGCGACGGAGAAGGCCCCGGCCTTCGCGCCGGAGAACTTCACCACCTCCACGGCCACGGTGTTCCTCGACTTCGGCTGCAACGGCGACACGTTCTACGTCATGAACCCCGGCAAGAAGCTGGGCGACCGGCTGAAGCTGCGTTCCGTCATCTTCTCCTGAGGCCGACGGACGGGCTGGACCTCCCGGGCGGGCGGTCCGGCGATCGGTAGGGACCGATCGCCGGGCCGCCCGTCTGTTGGGGCTCGTGGGGTGGCGGCGTAGCGTGGCAGGGAGGGGGTTGCCGTCCCGGCCGCGGAGGAGGAAGTCATGTCCGTACGGGAACCGGACGCGGTGAAGCAGGAGGCCTTCGCCGGACGGATGGTGCAGGTGCTGAACGACGCCTGCCTGGGATTCCTGACCAGCCTCGGCCACCAGACCGGGCTCTTCGACCTGATGGCCGGACTCGCGCCCTCGACCAGCGAGGAGATCGCGAGCACCGCCGGACTGAACGAGCGCTACGTGCGCGAGTGGCTGGGCGGCATGGTGGTCGGCGGCATCGTCGAGTACGACCCGGAACGGCGCACCTACGCGCTCCCGCCCGAGCACGCGGCGTCCCTGACCCGGGCGGCCGGGCCGGACAACCTGGGCGCCATGATGCAGTTCCTGTCGATGATCGGCGAGGTCGAGCAGGACCTGCTCGGCCACTTCCGCACCGGCGGCGGGATGCCGTACTCCGCCTACCCGCGCTTCCAGCGGCTGCAGGCAGAGGAGACCGCCCGGGTGTACGACCTGGCGCTGGTGGACGCGATCGTGCCGCTGGTGGACGGGCTGACCGAGCGGCTGCGGGCCGGGATCGACGTGGTGGACATCGGCACCGGGCAGGGCCACGCCATCACGGTGCTCGCCAAGGCGTTCCCCGCGAGCCGGTTCACGGGGATCGACATCTCCGCCGAGGGGATCGCCGCCGCCCGCGAATCGGCGGCCGAACTCGGCCTCCACAACGCCTGGTTCGAGGTCACCGACTCCGCCGAGCTGACCGGCAGGTACGACCTGGTCACCGCCTTCGACGTGATCCACGACCTGGCCCGCCCGACCCGGACGCTCGCCGCCGTCGCGGGCGCGCTGCGGCCCGACGGGGTCTTCCTGATGGGCGACATCGCGGCCAGCAGCAAGCTGGAGGAGAACGTCGAGCACCCGCTGGCGCCCGCGCTCTACACCTTCTCGACCTTCTACTGCATGACGGTCTCGCTCGGCGAGGGCGGCGAGGGCCTCGGGACGGTCTGGGGCGAGCAGACCGCGCGGCGGATGCTGGCGGAGGCCGGGTTCCGGTCGGTCGAGGCGAAGCGGGTCGAGGGGGACATCCTGAACCTGTACTACGTGGCGCGGCCGGACGGGGCGGCCGCCTGAGGGGAGGCTGACGGACGCGGTTCCCGGCCGGGGTGGCGAACGGCGGACGGGCGCGGTTTTCGGCCGGGGTGGCCCGGGCGCGGCGGCAGACGTACGTTCGAAGTGTCCGGCCCGTTCGCGGCGCGCCGGCGCGTGCGCGCCCGGCGGCCCGGTCCGTGCAGCCCTGGGCGGAGTGAAGGAGGGCACGGGATGACCGGCAACGGCTACGCACACCCCGAGGCGCTGGTCGGCACCGACTGGCTGGCCCACCACCTGGACGACGGGACGATCCGGGTCGTCGAGGTGGACGAGGACACCACCGCCTACGACCGGGACCACATTCCCGGCGCGGTCGGCTGGAACTGGACCACCGACCTGCACAGCCGGGTCGGCCGCGACTACGCCGACCGCGACGGCGTCCAGCACCTGCTGCGGGCGGCCGGGGTCGAGGACGACACCACCGTGGTGCTGTACGGCGGCAACAACAACTGGTTCGCCGCGTACGCCTACTGGCTCTTGCGGCTGCGCGGTTTCGGGCCGGTGCGGCTGTTGGACGGCGGGCGCAAGAAGTGGGAGCTGGAGGGCCGCGAGCTCACCGGCGAGGTGATGGACTACCAGCACACCGGCTACCGGCTGACCGGGCCCGAGCGGCCGGAGCTGCGGGCGCTGCGGGACGAGGTGCTGGCCAAGGCCGAGGTGTTCGCCAAGCCAGGGGCGGACGCGGTCCTGGTGGACGTCCGCTCGCCGGCCGAGTTCCGGGGCGAGCTGATCGCGCCGCCGCACCTGCCGCAGGAGCAGGCACAGGTGCCCGGGCACATCCCGGGCGCGGTCAACATCCCCTGGTCGCAGGCGGCCAACGATGACGGTTCGTTCCGGTCGGCGGAGGAGCTGCGGGCACTGTACGCGGGCAAGGGCGTGGAGACGGAGCGCGAGGTGATCGCCTACTGCCGGATCGGCGAGCGGTCGGCGCACACCTGGTTCGCGCTCACCGAGCTGCTCGGCTACCCGCACGTGAAGAACTACGACGGCTCGTGGACGGAGTACGGCTCGCTGGTGCGGGCTCCGGTGACGCTCGGGGCCTGAGTGGTGAGAGTGGCCTGAGCGGCAGGAGTGACAAGTGGGGTGAGGTGACGGCGTCGCGGCATTGCTGCGACGGTGTCATTTCGGCGCGTTTCTTTTCATGAACATCTCACAATGGGGGAGTGGAGCGGGGACCACCGGGACAAGGATCGATCCAACCCATCGTTCCGGTGATCCCTGGAGGACCACGTGCGCAAGAGGCTGATCGTCTCTGCTGCCAGTGCCCTGAGCCTGTTCCTGGCCGTCCCCGCCTCGGCATCCGACTTCCAACCCGGCGCGGCCGGGACGGGCGACTCCTACTACCCGACCTACGGCAACGGCGGATACAACGTCTCGCACTACGACATCCGGCTGAAGTACCAGCCCGCCACCGACGAACTCGAAGGCACCACCACCATCCTGGCCACCGCCACCCAGGACCTCTCCCGGTTCAACCTCGACTTCGCGCTGAACGTCTCGGAGGTCCGGGTCAACGGGCGGCCCGCGACCTTCACCACCAGCGGAGAGCAGGAGCTGGAGGTCACCCCCGCCCGGCCGCTCGCCAAGGGCAGCCAGGCCACCGTGGTGGTCCGCTACAAGGGTGTGCCCTCCACTGTGAAGAAGTACGGCTTCACCGCCTGGCTGCGCACGCCGGACGGCGCGGTGGCGGCCGGCGAGCCCGAGTCGGCCTGGTGGTGGTTCCCGAGCAACGACCACCCGAGCGACAAGGCCACCTTCGACGTCTCGGTGCTGGTGCCGGACGGCAACCAGGTGATCAGCAACGGCCTCCTGACCGGCACCTCCTCCCAGGCCGGGTGGACCCGCTACAGCTGGCGCGAGACCAAGCCCCAGGCGACATATCTGGCCACGCTCGCGGTCGGCAAGTTCGACGTCACGACGGACACCACGCCGAGCGGGCTGCCGGTCTACAACGCGTACAGCAAGGACCTCGGCGACAACGCGGACGCGGCCAAGGCGAGCGTCGAGCGCACCGGCGAACTCGTCGACTGGCTGAGCGGCTACTTCGGCGACTACCCGTTCAGCTCGGTCGGCGGCTACGTCCCCAACGTCCCGACCGGCTTCGCGCTGGAGACCCAGACCCGGGTCTTCTACAGCCCCCGGATGTTCGCGAAGGGCTCCAACACCTCGGTGGTCGTCCACGAGCTGGCCCACCAGTGGTACGGCGACAGCGTCTCGCTCTCGCGCTGGAGCGACATCTGGCTGAACGAGGGCTTCGCCCGGTACTCGCAGTTCCTCTGGTCCGAGCACGAGAACGAGGGCACCGCGCAGGAACTGGCCGACTACGTCTACGCCTCCCACCCGGCCGCCGACCCGTTCTGGACCGTCAAGCCGGGCGACCCGGGTGCCGACGACCAGTTCTCGGGCGCCGTGTACGACCGGGGCGCGGTCGCCATCCAGGCGCTGCGCAACACCGTCGGGGACGAGAAGTTCTTCCGGATCCTCAAGGGCTGGCCCACCGAGCGCCGCTACGGCAACGCCACCATCCCGGAATTCCAGGCGTACGCGGAGAAGATCTCCGGCAAGAAGCTCGGCGACCTCTTCCAGACCTGGCTCTTCACCGCCGCGAAGCCGGCCGCCGGGCCGGTGCCGGCGGGGGCCGCGGCGGCCGCCTCGCTGGCGCCGGGCGCGGGCCAGGCCGACGAGCAGCTGCCGGCGGAGCCGAAGTCCTGGAAGAAGATCCAGGAGACCAACTCCCTGCACGACGCGCGGCACTGACCCGCGGCATTGACCCGCGGCACTGACGCCCCGGTTGTGACGCCGGGTCGGGCCAGGTGAGGTGAGGTGAGGTGACGGGCGGGGCCCGGGTGTCCGCTCGAGCGCGAGCGGGCGGCCGGGCTACGCCGTTGCGGGACCGTCCGCCGCTGCTCCCCGGCCGTCCGCCGCCAGTAGCTCGGTGAGGCGGCGGACGGCGAAGGGTATGAGATCCCGGACCGGGACCAGCCGGCAGGGCGCGGCACCCACCAGCACCTCGCGGATGCCCGCCTGCTCCTCGAACTCCCGGCCCACGAGCGGGAAGTGGGTGTCATTGTCGTCGCCCACGTCCGGCGCCTCGACCCAGACCCGCTCGCCCTGGATCGCCATCGGGAAGCGCCGGAGCTTGAGCCGCCGGTTCGGCGCGAAAGTCTCGGCGTAGTGCAGGAAGGTGTTGCGGTTGTGCCCCACGCCGACCAGCAGCACATGGCCGCCGAGGTCGTGCAGCGCGCCGAACGGCGACTCCCGGCCGATGGCGAAGCCGAGCGAGCGGCGGGTGGTGACCTCCCGGGCGTGCGCCCCCACGGCGGCGACCGAGGCCTGCGGGTGCGTGCTGCGCAGGCTCTCCGGCAGGGCGCGCAGGGCCTCCGCCACCGCCCCCATGGGGGAGGGGAGATCGGGCCGGAACAGCGGGACGGCGGCCCGGAGTTCGGCGACCTCGGGGGTGGGCGGCCCGGGGTGCCCGGGGGCCGGGTCGCTGACCGTGGCGGTCGTGAAGGTGGGCACCGCGACGGTGCCGGACGGCCCCACCGCCTCGCGCAGGCTGGCCACCACGGCCGCCGCGCCGCCCTCGACCCGGCCGAGGCTGGAGAGCGAGGAGTGCACGATCAGCGCCATGCCCTCGCGGACGCCCACCCGGCGCCAGCCCGCCACGAGGTCGGCGGTGGTGAGTGGCGTGGTGAGCGGGATGGTGCCCGGTGCGGTCATGGTGCCCCCTGGTGATGCCGGTGTCGGTTCCGGAGCTGCGGGATGTGGTGCCGGTGCGGGTGCGGCGGTGATGCATCGACGGTGTGGTGGTGGTCCGATCGTTCGGGGCCGACCATAGCGGGTGCCACTGACAACCGGTCAGGAAGGGGCCGGGCCCCGGCTCATCGGGTGTCCGCCTCGGCGAGGGCCCGGGCCTCCTGCTCGGGGGTGAAGCCGTGGCCGAGCGGCGGTTCGCCGCGGCCGCGGTCCCAGGCGAGCACGTCGGCGACGGTGACGGCGAGCGGGGTCGCGGGCAGTCCGGCGGCGCGGGCCCGGGCGGGGTTGCGCCGCTGGCCGGGCCAGAGCGGCTCGGCCCGGACCAGCGGGAAGAACGGCGGCGGGGCGGTCTCCGGCGGCACCGGGACGACCTCCACTTCGGTGCCCGCGACCTCGGCGCAGACGGCGATCAGCCCGCCCAGGGTGGTCGGCTCGGCCGGGCCGACCGCGTGGAAGGCGCCCGGTCGGTCGTCCCGGAGCAGCCGCAGCACCAGCCGGGCGAGGTCGCGCACGTCGACCACCTGGACCGGCTGCTCCGGGCGGCCGGGCAGGGCGATCCGGCCGCCGCGCGCCGCCCGGCGCGCCCAGTAGGTGAGCCCGCGGTTCTCGTCGTGCGGCCCGGCCACCTTGCCGGGCCGCACGATGGTCGCCCGGTCGCCGTAGCGGGCGGTGACGTCGTCCTCGCAGGCGACCTTGAGCCGGCCGTAGGTCTCCTCGGTGAGCTGCTCCGCCTCGCACAGCGGGGCGCGGAGCGGGGCGGACTCGTCCGAGCCGGGGGCGAGGCCGTCCCGCCGGTACACCGCGTGGCTGGAGATGCAGAGGTAACGGCTGACCCGGTCGCCGAGGACGGCCATGGCCTGGTCGACCTGGTGCGGGCGGTAGCCACTGACGTCCACCACGGCGTCCCAGCGGCCGTCCCGCAGGGCGGTGAGGTCGCCGGTGTCGCGGTCGCCGATCAGCCGGCGGGCGTCGGGGAAGAGGCCGGGGCTGGTCCGGCCGCGGTTGAACAGGGTGACCTCGGCGCCGGATCGCAGGGCGTCGTCGACGATCGTGCGGCCGACGAAGGAGGTGCCACCGAGGACGAGGATCCGCATGGGGCCCAGGGTAGGACCCGGTGTCAACCGAGCTGACTGGGCGTCGGGTGGCCCGTGAGCTTCGGGTAGTCGGTGAGGCCGGTCGCCGTCCGGCCGTAGAGGTGGGTCGGGTCGACGGGGGTGAGCGGGGCGTGGGCGGCGAACCGTTCCGGCAGGTCGGGGTTGGCGATGAAGGCGCGGCCGTAGGAGACCAGGTCGGCCAGCCCGGCGGCCAGGACCGCCTCGCCGCGTTCGCGGTCGGTGGCGGCGCGGTTCTCGCCGACATTGGCGATCAGCGGGCCGGACCAGCGGGGGCGCAGGTCGGCCAGGGCCGGGTAGTCGTCGTTGTCGGTGAGGTGGAGGTAGGCCAGGCCGAGGCCGTCGAGTTCGGCGATCAGCGCCCGGTAGACCGGTGCCGGGTCGGCCTCGTGCATGCCGAACTGCGGGTTGCCGGGGGACAGTCGCAGGCCGAGGCGGTCGGGGCCGATCGCGTCGGCGACGGCGGTGACGAGTTCGATCGGGAAGCGCAGGCGGTCGGCGAGGGTGTGGGGGCCGTACTCGTCGGTGCGCAGGTTGGTGTTGTCGGCCAGGAACTGGTGGATCAGGTAGGAGTTGGCGCCGTGCAGTTCGACGGCGTCGAAGCCGGCGGCGAGTGCGTTGCGGGCGGCGCCGACGTGGTCGGCGATCGCCTGGTGGATCTCCTCGCGGGTCATCTCGCGCGGGGTGACGGCTTCGGCCTTGCCGCCGTCCCTGACGTGCACCGGGCCCGGTGCGGGGACGGCGGAGGGGCCGGCCGGCAGGTCGCCGAGCAGCCGGTTGAGGGGGTGTCCCTGGCGGCCGCCGTGCATCAGCTGGGCGACGATCCGCCCGCCGGCCGCCTGCACGGCCTCGGTGACCGCGCGCCAGCCGGCCACGTGCGCGGGCGTCTCCAGGCCCGGGAGGTACCAGCCGGACTGGCCGCGGCTGCTGGGCCAGATGCCCTCGGTGACGATCAGGCCGGCGCTCGCGCGCTGGGCGTAGTACTCGGCGACGACGGGCAGTGGCGTACCGTCCGCGGCGGCCCGGTAGCGCGTCATCGGGGCCATGACGACGCGGTTGGGGAGGTCGAGTGAGCCGAGGCGGTACGGGCCGAGCAGGGATTCCGTGGTGGTGGTCATGCCGGCACGGTAGAACTTGACATCAATGTCAGGTTCAAGCGCCGGTGGCCCCTTCGGTGGTTGCCGGGGTCGCGAGGGTTGCGGCTGCGGCGCTCGCCTCGGTGAGGATCAACTCCTCCATGCCGTACAGGAAGTGCTCCATCGCGGGGCGCGGCAGCACGGAGGGGTTCGCGGTCATGGCGAGGCTGAGCGCCTCGGGGGACTGCAGGGCGTCCAGGGCGTAGGTCAGGCCGGGGCGCGGCTCGAACTCGACCGGCCAGGTGAGGGTGGTCCGGTCGTCGCCGGGGTCGGCGGTGGCGGGGAGCAGCTCGCGGGTGTCGTTGAAGACGCAGGACCGGTCGGCGAGTTCGACGCCCTCGGCGGTCAGCCGCGCGATCTCGGCGGCCAGCGCGTGCAGCGAGTCGTGCAGGTGCAGCAGCTGCTCCAGTGCGCCGCGCACGACGGGCAGCGGCAGCCCGGGGTCCAGTGGCGCGGCGGTGGTGATGTTGTAGCGCGGCGCGTCGGCCGGGGCCAGCCGGCGTACGGCGTCCCAGATGTCCTGTTGGCCCCAGGTGGCCGGGCCGGACCCGGCCCGTCCGGACGAGAAGACGATCTCCAGCAGTTGACGAGTGCTCACCGTGAGGCTCTCCGTAGTGCGGTGGTCATGACGTCGTGCCGGTGCGTTGGGAGCGCGGGGTGCTGCTGGGGAGAGTGTGGCGCACCGCCCGCCGCACGTCGAGGGTCCGGTGGGTCGGGGGTGGCCGGGTGGGACGGGGGACGGGGGTTCCATGGTTGTCTTGATATGAAGTATCTTGATGTCGAGATTGATGCCGATCGTGCGACGGGGGCCTGCCATGCGGGGGAACGGACTGATAGCGCAGCTGCGGAAGCCCCCGGGCGGGCGGGACGCGCGGATCATGCTGCTGGCGCAGTGCGTCGACCGGACCGGGACCGGCGTCTGGGCGGCGGCCTCGGTGCTCTACTTCACCTACGTGTGCGGGATGGACGCCCGGCAGCTCGGCCTGCTGCTGGGCGTCGGCGCGGTGGCGGGGATCGCCGGATCGCCGCTGGCCGGGCGGGCGGCCGAGCGGGTGCCGGTGCGGTGGCTGCTGATCGGGTGCCACCTGCTGCGGCTGGGGACGATGAGCCTGCTGCTGGTCGTCGACGACTTCGCCGCGCTGCTCCCCGTCGTCGCCCTGACCTGCCTCGCCGAGCGGGCCGCCAAGACCCTGGAGATGCTGTTCGCCACCCGGATCGCGGGCGAGCGGCGCGCCACGTACCAGGCGCTGTTCCGCAGCGTGGCCAACGCCGGGTACGCGGTCGGCGCGGGCATCTCGGCGATCGGCCTCGCCGTGGGCACCACCGCCGCCTACCGCACGCTGATCGTGGCCAACGGGCTCTCCTTCGTCCTGGCCGCCGTCCTCGTCTGGCGTACCCGGGAACCGGCCGGGCGCGGCCTGGTCGCGGCGGCCTCCGGGGCGGAGCCCGCCGCCGACCCGATCGCCGCGCCGAGCCCCTGGCGCGACCGCGGCTACCTGCTGTTCGTCCTGCTGGACATGCCGATGAACCTGGACGACTCGATCCTCAACGTCGGCCTGCCGCTCTGGCTCGTCCACCACACCGGCGCGCCGCACGCCGTCGTCCCGGTCTTCCTGGTCCTCAACACGGTGCTCGTGGTGCTGCTGCAACTGCGCGTCTCGGCACTGGCGGAGGGCCCGCGCGGGGCGGCCGCGGCGGTGGGCTGGTACGGGGCGACGCTGTTCGCCGGCTGTCTGTTGATCGCGCTCGCCACCGGCGCAGGGCCATGGACGGCCTCGCTCGCGTTGCTGGCCGCGGCGATGCTGGTCACCCTGGCGGAGCTGATGCGGTCGGTGAGCTCCTGGGAGCTGGCGGTCGTCCTGGCGCCGCCGGGTGCCCAGGCCTCGTACCTGGGGGTGGCCGGGATGTCCCAGTCGGTACAGAAGTCGGTGGGCCCGCTGCTGCTGACCGGGGTGGTGATGGCGGCCGGACCGGCCGGCTGGCTGGGCCTCGGCGCGGCGAGCGTCGGCCTCGGCGCGCTCCAGCGCCGGGCCAGCCTGCGCCGACTGGCCGCCCTGACCGGCCCGGCGGCGCCCGAGGCTCCGGCGGCGCCCGAGGCTCCGGCGGCGCCCGAGGCTCCGGCGGCGCCCGAGGCTCCGGCGGCGACCAAGGCTTCGGCGGCCGAGCCGTCGAAGCGGGCGGGCGCGGCGGTCGGCTGAGTCGGTGGACGCCGCCGGGCCGGTCAGCGGGCGCCCGGGGCGTTGGCGGCGGTGACGTATAGGCCCGGGGTGCGCGGGACTGATCAACGGGCTGAGCTTTGATCACCGGGGACGTTCGAAAATGCTCAACCGTGGCCCCTGGGGTCGGCGGGGTCCGATGGCCGGATCGTGCCTGGTTCTCCCGGATTTGAGTGGGTGTGAGCGGTCGCGGCAGGGCGCTTTGGAGGTCTTGACTTCCCCGAAGTGCTCTGCAACCCTTTGCTCGAAGTTGAGCGATAGTGGTCAGAGTGAATCAAAATCGACCCAGTCTCGATACAGCCTCGCGCGCACACGGCCCCGGTCCGTCGTGACTCGTGCCGGCGCGTCGCGCTCGGGCTCCCTTCCCCCACGGCAGCACCGATAGGTGCCCCGCAAAGGAGTACCCGTGTCCCTTCCCCCACCCCGAAGGCTCGCCGTCGCCCTGACAGCCGCAGCCGCGCTGCTGGCCCCCGCCGTCCTTCCGGCCGGAGCCGGGGCCGCGGCCTCGGCCGATGCCTCCGCGACCGCGACCTACACGGTGAGCGTCGGAGCGCCGACCCCCTACCTGCACCCGACCGACACCCCGGCCGTCCCGTACGTCGACAAGGACGGCACCTTCTACTTCCAGCAGTCGGCCGCGCTCTACGGCAAGAACGACCCGCGCTACTGGGACTTCTTCACCGGGAGCGACTTCGACACCGCCACCCGCTCCGGTGCCATCAGCGACGCCGTGAACCCGGCCGACGCCACCGACCGGAACAACGACACGACCGCGCGCTGCAACAACAGCCCCACGGGCCGCGAGGCGACGTTCGCCGGCGGCACCAGCGGGTACGCGCAGAAGAACTACTGCGACCTGTCCGGGGTCTGGGTCGATCCCGACACCGGTGACTGGTACGGGCTGGTGCACAACGAGTTCACCCCGCAGCCGTTCGGCGACGGACTCCACTACGACGCGATCGACTACGCGGTCTCCACCGACCAGGGTCGGACCTGGAGCATCAGGGACCACGCCATCACCTCGCCGTACAGCACGAAGCGGGGCGACACCGCCCAGTTCCCGAACCAGACGTACTCCTACGGCGACGGCGACCAGCGGCTGCTCGTGGATGCCGCGTCCGGGTACTTCTACGTGTTCTACGGCTCGCGCGTCGTGGACAAGAGCGGCGGCTGGAAGGCCTTCCACGAGCACGTCGCCCGCGCGCCGATCTCCGCCAAGATGGCCCCCGGCTCCTGGCAGAAGTGGTACGACGGCGCCTGGTCCCAGCCCGGCCGGGGCGGCCGGGAGAGCAACATGGTGCCGGCCGACTCCGCGAACCCCGCCGGCTACACCCCGGTGGCGGGGGAGTACGACCCGGCCACCACGGGGACCGCGGACCAGCAGGTCGCGGCCGGGAAGATGCCCCCGACCTCGCCCCTGTTCGTCATGGACGTGACCTACGACGCCCATCTCGGGCTGTACATCGGCGAGCCGCAGGCCGTCGACCAGAGCGGCAACGCGCCCCAGCGCTACTACGCCACCGCGGACCTCTCCACCCAGAAGTGGGTCCCGATCGGCGACAGCGGGAGCTACCACACCGCCTCCTGGTACCGCTGGTTCCTCGACAGCGCCAATCGCACCGGCTCCGCGATCGTCGGCCGCACCTTCCGCACCTACTGCGCGTTCGGGTGCTCCGGCGGCGCGTCCGGCGAGTACGTGAACGTCACCATCGACTCCTCGACGCCCGCGACGCCTCCTGTCGACGTGAGCAGGACGTACCGGATCGCCAACGGCGACGGCCGGGTGCTCGCCCAGCTCGCCGGGGGCTCGGCCACCACCTCGGTGGCGGCGCCGACCGGCTCCGCTCGGGAGTCCTGGGCCTTCGCCGCCAACGGTGACGGCTCCTACCGGATCGCCAACTCCGCCACCGGGCAGCTGCTCGGCGTCGATTCCTCGGCGGTCGGCGGCCGCGCCTGGGGCGCCCGCCCCACCACCGGTCCGGCTCCGGCGGGCGGGCCGACCGTCGGTCAGCAGTGGTTCCTCCTTCCCGGTACGGCGGCCGACGGCACGAGGACCGGTTCGCTGCGGATCGTGAACCGTTACAGCGGCCTCGCGCTCGGCCTGTCCGCGAACGCCGGCCGGCTCACCGAGACCACCCCGGCCCGGAGTTGGACGGACACCACCGGAAGTACCGTGGGCGGCGCGCGGACCGCGGCCGAGCAGACCCTGACGCTCACGCCCGACGGAGCGGCCGCACTCGACGGTCCCCGCACGGTGGTGGCCTCGGGCAAGGCGCTGGACGATCCCGGCCACTCCACCGGCCAGGGCACCCAGCTCGTCACCTGGACCCCCAACGGCGGCGCGAACCAGAGCTGGGTCTTCACCCGGCAGCCCGACGGCAGCTACCGGATCGCGAACGCCGAGTCGAAGCTGTGCATGGACGTCAGCGGCGGCTCGACCTCGGCCGGCGCCCAGGTGATCCAGTGGGCCTGCACCGGCGGCGCCAACCAGCGGTGGATCGCCACCCCGGTGGCGGGCGGCTACACGCTCGCCTCGCAGCAGAGCGGGCTGCTGCTCACCACCGCGTCGAAGAGCGTCGGCGCGCCGGTCACCCAGCAGCCCGACACCGGCTCCGCCCTCCAGCACTGGGTCATCGGCTGAGCTGACCGGACCGTGACGGCCGTCAGGCCGTGACGCGCAGGGCCCGCGGAGGCGCTCCGCGGGCCCTGCGCGTACGTGGCGCGTGCCGATGGGGTATTGATTCGGTCGGGAGTCGAACGATGCTCGGGGTCGAACTGTGGCGGGGAGTCGAACTATGGCTGACCCGTGGGCTGCCGGGCCGGCTCAGTCGCGGCTCATCGCTCGCGTCGGGTCCTGGTAGACGGCGTCGAGGGCGAGCAGGGCGGCTCCGCGCATGGTGCCGGTCAGGCCGATCCGGGACAGGAGGATCTCGGAGCCGCCCGAGTCCGGTGCCATCACGCGCTCGCGGACCTGGTCGGTCACGCTGTCGATCAGGTACTCGCCGAAGAACGCGAAGTGGCCGCCGAGCACGACCAGTCGGGGGTTGAGGATGTCGGCGAGGAGCGCGATGCCGGGGGCGAGGTTGTCGGCGATGCGCCGCAGCGCGTCCAGTGTGCGGGCGTCCCCGGCCCGCGCGCGGTCGCGCAGTTCGGTGAGGCGCCGTTCCAGGTCCACCATCGGGTCCCAGACCATGTCGCCGGGGTCGGCGGCGTAGCGCAGCAGGGCCCCGCGGCCCACGGTGGTCTCCCAGCAGCCGCGCCGCCCGCAGGTGCAGAGCCGGTCGGAGGGCACCAGCTGGAGGTGGCCGACCTCGCCCGCGTAGCCGCCCGTGCCGCGCAGGAGCTGTCCGCCCGCGATGATGCCGACGCCGACGCCGGTCTGGCCGGTGACGTAGACGAGGTCGCGGACGTCGTCGGCGGACGCCCGGACGTACTCGGCCAGGGCGCCGAGCTTGGCGTCGTTCTCCAGGTGCAGCTCCGGGGCGGTGGGGCCGAGCCGCTCGCGCAGGCCGGCGATCGCCGGCACGTCGCTCCAGCCGATGTTGGAGGCGTAGGTGACGGTGCCGGTGGCGAGCCTGACGGTGCCCGGCGTCGCCAGCGTCACCCCGACGATGTGCCCGCCGTCGCGGCGGAGCCGGTCGATGCCCCGGGTGATCAGCTGGGCGGTGGTGTCGAGGACGGCGCCGGGGCCGGCGGCCCGTACGTCGAACGGGATCCGTTCCTCGGCGGTCACCTCGCCCTTGAGGTTGAGGGCGAGCAGGCCGACGTAGTCCACGTTGATCTCGGCGCCGATGCCGTGGACGCCGGTGCCGTCGATCTCCACGGCCTGTCCCGGCCGACCGACCGTGCCCCGGTCCCGTTCGGCCTCGCCCTCGCGGATCAGGCCGCCGTCGAGGAGTTCCGCGGTCAGGTTGGACACGGTCGCCTTGGGCAGGCCGGTGTCCTCGGCGATCCGGCTGCGGCTGCGCGGGCCGTCGTCGCGCAGGAGTCGCAGGACCATGCCCAGGTTGGCCCGCCGGGCGGAGGAGCGGTCGCGGGCGACGGCCGGTCCCGCCATCGCCAGGTTCCGTACGCCGGTGCCCTCCAGTGCTGAGCTGATTGCCCTCTCCTCTCGCGCGTCATCCCCGGGCCGGCCGTGCGGTGCTCCCCGACTCGTGGCGCGGGCTGCTGCGGCCGGTCCGCCACCGCTCTTGACTTTAGCAGGGTTAGTTCAAACAATAACCGAACGAATTACGCACCGCCCGGTCCCCCAACCGAGGAGACGCACGTGAAGGCCGGAACCACCACCCTCGCCGCGATAGCCGTCGTCACCGCATCGACCGTCCTGGTCGGCTGCTCGTCCAGTGGTGACCAGGGATCGACGGGCTCCGCCGGGGGGCCCGTGAAGCTGGAGCTCTGGGGCTGGGCCCCCGGATACGACCAGGTCGTGGAGGCGTTCAACCGGACCCACCCGGACATCCAGGTGACCTTCGGCAAGACCGCCTCCGGCTCCAAGGGCGGCTACACCAAGATGCTCACCGCCGCGAAGGCCGGCAACGCCCCCTGCCTGGCCCAGGTCGGCTACGAGACGCTGCCCAGCTTCGCCGCCGCCGGCGCCCTCACCGACATCACCAAGTACACCGCCGACGCCAAGGCGAAGTTCGCCGACTGGACCTGGAAGCAGGTCACCATCGGCGGGCAGACCTACGGCATCCCCGTGGACACCGCGCCGATGGCGCTGTACTACCGCAAGGACCTCTTCGCCAAGTACGGCATCACCACCCCGCCGGCCACCTGGGAGGAGTACGCGGCCGACGCCGCCACGGTGCACGCCGCCGACCCGACCGTCTACCTCGGCAACTTCGGCAACGACGCCTACAACTACGCCGGGCTCGCCTGGCAGGCGGGCGCCAAGTGGTTCGGCACCGGCAACGACACCTGGCAGGTGAGCCTCGCCGGCGAGGCCGGCACGAAGGTGGCCGGATTCTGGCAGGGCCTGCTGGACAGGAAGCTCCTCAAGGCCGATCCGAGCTACGACCCGTCGCTCTACGCCGACTGACGGACGGCAAGGTCCTGACCGACGTCAACGCGGTCTGGAACGCCCCGACCCTCGCGAGCAGCGTCAAGAGCGGCGCCGGCCAGTGGGCGGTCGCCCCGATGCCGGTCTGGGACGCCGCCGACCCGGTCTACGGCAACGACGGCGGCTCGGCCACCGCCGTCCTCAAGGGCTGCGCCCACGCCAAGGAGGCCGCCGAGTTCGCCGCCTGGATGAGCACCGACCCCGACAGCGTCGGCACCCTGATCAAGGTCACCGGCATCTACCCGGCCGCGACCTCGGGCCTGACCAACCCCGCGCTCACCCAGCCCGACCCGTTCTACGGCGGCCAGGTGATCTTCGACGTCTTCAAGGCAGAGAGCGCCCACATCGCCACCGACTGGCAGTGGGGCCCCACCATGACGCAGACCTCCACCGACCTCGGCGACGGGCTCGGCAAGGCCGGCACCGGCGGCGCCACCCTGCCGAGCGTGCTCGCCGACGTGCAGCGCAAGACCGTGGCCGGCATGAAGCAGCAGGGTCTGGCCGTCTCCGGCTGACGCCCCGCCGACCGGACCCGCACCACCCCCACGGGTGCGGGTCCGGAATGACGGCTCCGCACCATCCGGTCAGACCGAGGAGAGGCAACACGCATGACCACCGCCCCCGCCGGGCGGACAGCACCGCAGGCCCCGCCGGAACGGCCGGCCCGGCCCGCCCGCCGCCCACGCGGCCGGGGCCGGACCGCCGCCCTGTTCCTGGCCCCCTTCCTGCTGCTGTTCACGGCCCTGTACCTGGCACCCATCGGCTACACCGTCCACCAGAGCCTGTACCGGATGCGCCGCTCCGGCCTCGGCCTCTCGGCACCCACGCAGGTGTTCGCCGGCCTCGGCAACTACACCACCGCGCTGGGCGACCCGGAGTTCCGCGCCTCGCTGCTGCGGGTGCTGCTGATCGGTGTCGTCCAGGTGCCGCTGATGCTGCTGCTGGCCCTGGTCCTGGCGCTCCTCCTGGACGCCAGGTCGACCATGTTCAAGCGGTTCTTCCGGCTGGCGTTCTTCCTGCCCTACGCCCTGCCCGGCGTGGTCGGCGCGATCATGTGGTCGTACCTGGTGGCCCCCGGACTCAGCCCGATCACCGCAGCCGCCGAACACCTCGGCCTCCACCTGAGCCTGACCTCCGACGCCATGCTCGGCCCGACCATCGGCAACATGCTGACCTGGGGGTGGACCGGCTACAACATGCTGATCATCTACTCCGCCCTGCAGTCCATCCCGGCGGAACTCGGCGAGGCCGCCGTCATGGACGGCTGCTCGGCCATCGGCATCGCCTGGCGCATCAAGGTGCCGATGATCCGCCCGGCCCTCGTGCTCACCACGGTGTTCTCCATCATCGGCACCGCCCAGCTCTACAACGAGCCGGCCATCCTGCACAACGTGGCGCCGAACCTGAGCAGCACCTACACCCCGATCTACGCCGCCTACAACGCCGTGGACGCCGACAACTTCACCATGGCCGCCACCGAGTCCGTCCTGCTCGCGCTGCTGGCGTTCGTGCTCTCCTTCGGCTTCCTCAAGCTCGTCCAGCGCCGCGGAGCCGCCCTGTGAGCACACCGTCCACCCCCCGCACGCACCCGCCGGCCTCCCGCTGGCTCGTCCTGGGCGTCCTGCTCATCGCCTCCGTCTACTTCCTGGCCCCCGTGTGGTGGCTGCTCGTCGCCTCGACGAAGACAAGCAGCGGCCTCTTCTCCGGGAACGGCTTCTGGTTCGGCGACTTCGCCCTCTTCGACAACCTCGGCCAGGTGTTCACCCGCCAGGACGGCATCTACTGGCAGTGGCTGGGCAACAGCGCCCTCTACGCGGTCGGCGGCGCGGGCATCAGCACCCTCTTCTCCGCCATGGCGGGCTACGCGCTGGCCAAGTACCGGTTCCGCGGGCGGGAACTCACCTTCAACGGTGTCCTCGCCGCCGTACTCGTCCCGCAGCCGCTGCTGGCCGTGCCGCTCTACCTGCTCTTCTCCCGGCTCCACCTGGTCAACACCCACTGGGCGGTCCTGCTGCCCAGCATGGTCAGCCCCTTCGGCGTCTACCTCGCCCGCGTCTACGCCGCCGCCTCCGTCCCCGACGAGATCATCGAGGCCGGACGGATCGACGGAGCCGGCGAACTGCGGATCTTCGCCACCATCGCGCTGCGGGTGATGTCCCCGGCGCTGGTCACCGTCTTCCTGTTCCAGTTCGTCTCCATCTGGACCAACTACCTGCTGCCCGTCCTGATGCTGGCCGACGACCACCTCCAGCCGGTCACCGTCGGCGTCGTCGGCTGGCAGGCCCAGCGGGCGCTCGGACCCGGCGCGCCGCCGCTGAACATCGTGATCACCGCGGCCATGGTCTCCGCCGTCCCGCTGGTCGTCCTCTTCCTGTCCCTGCAACGCTTCTGGCGCTCCGGCCTCACCGCCGGCAGCACCAAGTGAGGAGGCCTCGCGTGCCCGCGAGGTACCACCTGCGGTTCCAGCTCCACCCGACCCCGGACGCCGCCGAACGGGCCGCCGAACTGGCCGAGTTCTGCCGGGACGCCGGCGTCGACGAGGTCGTCCTCCTCCTCGGAGCGGAGGAGTTCCACGCCGGGCACCCCTACGGCGCCGCCGAGGACCGCTGGTACGACACCGCCTCCGCCGCGGCCACGGTCCTGCGGACGGCCGGGCTCGACGTCAGCCTCAACCCCTGGGTGACCGCCGGCCACGCGGACCGCGGCCGCGTCGACCGCCTGGGATTCGCGCCCATGGTCGGCCCGGACGGCACGGTGGCCACCGCGCAGGCGTCCTTCGCCTGCCCGCGCTTCCGCTCCTGGATCACCGCCCACTACGCCCGCTTCGCCGACCTGGACCTGCGAGTGCTGTGGCTGGAGGACGACTTCCGCTACCACAACCACGCCCCGCTGCCCTGGGGCGGCGGCTTCGAACCCCTGATGCTCGACCGGTTCGCCGACCTGGCGGGGGAGCGGGCGACCCGGGAACAGCTCGTCGCGGCCGTGACCGCCCCCGGCGCGCCCCACCCCTGGCGCGCACTCCTGCAACAGGTCTGGCGCACCGCCCAACTGGAGGTCGCCTCGGCGATCGCGGCGGCCGTCTCCGAGCGGTCCGGCGGCCGTACCGGGCTCGGCCTGATGAGTTCCGAGCCCGGCGTCCACGCCGTCGAGGGCCGCGACTGGCCCGCCCTCTTCGACGCGCTCGCCATCGACGGACAGGTCACCCACCGGCCCCACTTCGCCCGCTACGGCGACGCCCCGGGCCGCGAACTCAGCTTCTCCGTCTGGATGCTGGAGGTCCAACGGGCCCTGCGGCCGCCGTACGTGCGCAGCGAACCGGAGATCGAGAACTGGCCGCACACCGCGTGGTCCAAGTCCGACACCCAGACCTGGTCCGAACTGGTCACCGCCCAACTCGCCGGCTCGGACGCCCTGTTCCTCAACGTCCACCCGATGCAGTCCGGCCGCGCCCAGCGCTTCCCCCGCGTCGCCGAACTGCTGCGCCGCTCCCGGCCCGCGCTCGACCTCGTCGCCGAACGCGTCCCGGGCCGGCCGGTCACCCACGGCGTGGCGCTCCCGGTGCGCCAGGACGCCGCCGCCCGGGTGCGCACCGACCGGGGCGGCGACCTCGCCGACCTGGCCGTGGACCCGGGCCCGGCAGCGGACTTCCTGCTCCGCTACGGCGTCCCCGTCACCGCCGGGGACGCCCCGGTCCGCGTCCTGTTCGGCCGGCTCGCCCGGGCCTACGACGACGCCGAGCTCCGGCGGATGCTCACCGGCGGCCTGCTGCTGGACGGCACCGCCGCGCGCATCCTCTGCGCACGCGGATTCGGGCACCTGATCGGCGTCACCGTCGACGAACTCGCCCAGCGCGAGGGCGGCCGCGAGAGCGTTGCCCAGCCGGGCCCCTACGCGCTGGAGCGGGTGCTCCCGGTGCCGGGGGCCGGTGCGAGTCACGGTGCCTACCTCAGCGTCAACGCGCAGCCGGCGCTGGCCCGGCTGCGGCCGGCCGCGGACGCCGAGAGCTGGACCGAGGTCCTGACCCCGGACCACCAGGTGTGGGGCGCCGGCCGGTGCGTCGTCACCAACGAACTCGGGGGCCGCGTCGGCGTCCTGGCCGCCACCGCCGTCGAACTGCTGCCCTACGACGACGACGGCCAGCGGCTGCTGCACGCCATGGTCCGCTACCTGGAGGGCGACCGCCCCACCCTGCCACTGGTCAGCGGCGGCCCCCACCTGATCCCGCAGCTGGCCCGGACGGACGAGGGCTGGCGCCTCGCCGTGGCCAACGGCAGCGCGGACCCGGCCCGGGTCCGGGTGCACCTGCCCGGCGACCCCGTCCGCACCGAGACCACCCTGCTCCGCCCGCTGGCCGCTCCGGAGGGCGTCGCCGCCACCGCGACCGGCCGCACCGTCGACATCGACGGGGACCTGCCGCACCGCGGTTGGCTGCTCGTCGACTGGCGGTAGCGGCGGAGTACGTGCCGACGGCCTGTCGGACGGATGGCTCGGACGGCCTGATCAGACGGATGACTCAGACGGACGGTCAGACGGGCGGCTCAGACGGGCGGCTCAGACGGATGTCACCGTGCGGAACCTTTCCCCGCCGAGGATCCAGCGGCCGCGGCGCATGACGGCGACCAGGTCGAAGCTGTCGGAGTCGACCACGACGAGGTCGGCGAGCTTGCCTGCTTCGAGGGTGCCGATGGAGTCGCTCAGGCCGAGCAGCCGGGCCGGGGTGGCGGACAGCGACTCGACGGCCTGGCCGAGGGTCAGCTTCCCCAGGGTGAGCGCTCTTCGGAACACCCGGTCGAGGGTGAGGGTGGAGCCCGCGATGGAGCTGCCGTCCGGAAGCATCGCCACGCCGTCCTTGACTTCGACTTGGAGGGGGCCGAGGGGGTAGAGGCCGTCGCCCATGCCGGCGGCGCCCATGGCGTCGGTGATCAGGGCGACGCGGGCGGGGCCGGCGGTGCCGTAGGCGAGGTCGAGGACGGAGGGGTGCAGGTGGACGCCGTCGTTGATGAGTTCGACGGTGACCCGCTCGTCCTCGAGGAGGGCGACGATGGGGCCGGGGGCGCGGTGGGCGATGCCGGGCATGGCGTTGAAGAGGTGGGTGGCGACGGTGGCGCCGGCGTC